>JAODBI010000314.1 GCA_025463875.1 Actinomycetes bacterium | reverse complement strand
GGAGCAGGCGGTTCGGCCGCAGCCGGCGGCTGGGCCGGAGCGGGCGCCTCGTCGGGAGCGGCCGCGGTCGCCGCGCCGCCGGCTTGGTCGGAGATCACTGCGAGCCGCGCGCCCACGGGCACGGTCTCACCCTCTTGCACCACGATCTCGGTGACGAATCCGGCCTGGGGCGCGGGGACCTCGGAGTCGACCTTGTCGGTCGAGACCTCGAAGAACGGCTCGTCCGCGGCGATCTGCTCGCCGACCTGCTTGAACCATTTCGTGATCGTGCCTTCGGTGACCGTCTCACCGAGTTGCGGCATCGTGACGTCCATGAGCTCCTCCGGATGGCAACGCGCGACTTCTTATCCGTGCAGAGAACGCCCGGTGAGCGCGAGCACGGATTCGCCGAACAACTCCGACAACGTCGGATGGGCGTGGATCAACAGTCCCACATCGGCCGGGGTCGCCTCCCAGTTGACCGTGAGGTACGCCTCGGCGATCAGCTCCGTCGCCCACGGACCGGCGATGTGCACACCGAGGATGGCGCCGCCACGCTCCGAGACGATCTTCACCATGCCGTCGGTCTCACCGACGATGAGCGCGCGGCCGTTGCCGCCCCAACGATGCGCCGACGTCTGGACGTCGTAGCCGCGCTCCTTCGCCTGCGCCTCGGTCAGACCGCAGAACGCAACCTCCGGGTGGCAGTAGATGCCCCACGGCACCTTGTCGTAGTCGAGCGGAACGGGTGATTCCCCGAGCATCGTCTTGATCGCGACGACGGCTTCCGAGAACGCGACGTGCGCGAGTTGCGGCGTCGCCACCACGTCGCCGACCGCGTACACACCCTCGACGTTCGTCCGCATGTTCCCGTCGACGACGACGTAGCCGCGCTCGTCGACCTTGACACCGGCGCCGTCGAGCCCCGCATTCTCCGAGCGCGGCCGGCGCCCGACGGAGACAACCACCTTGTCGACCGGGAGTTGCTCCTCGCCGTTCTTCCCCTCGAACCGCACCGCCTTACCGTCGAAGCCGAGAACCTTGACACCCGTGTGCGTCTTGATGCCCCGCTTCTGGAACGCGCGTACGACCGTCTGCGCGACCTGCTGGTCGACACCGCTCAGGATCTGGGGCAACGCTTCCAGGATCGTGACCTCCGAACCCGCGTCGACGAAGAACGACGCGAACTCGCACCCGATCGCGCCGCCGCCGATCACCACGACCCGCGAGGGAACCTCGGGCAACTGCAACACCTCTTCGGACGACAGCACGCGCTCACCGTCGAACGCGAAGCCGTCGACCGCGAGCTCACGCGGCAGCGAACCGGTCGCGATGAGAACGTTGCGGCCCCGGATGGTGGTGCCGTCGGAGATGCGCAGCGTCCGCCCGTCCGGTTCGAGCACACCCGTGCCGGGGACGACCGTGACCTTGCGGCCCTTCAACAACGACTCCAACCCGGAGGTGAGCCGATCGACGACGGCCTGCTTGCGGGACTGTGACGTGGCGAGCTGCAGGGAGGGATCGGAGGTTGTCACGCCGAACTCGGCGGCGCCCCGCACCGTGCGCAGGACCTCGGCGGTCTGCAGCAGCTCCTTGGCGGGGATGCAGCCGCGGTGCAGACATGTTCCGCCGACGCGCAGCTCCTCCACCATTGCGATGTTCATGCCGGCACTCGCGCCGTAGAGCGCCGCCGCGTAGCCGCCGGGGCCGCCACCGAGGATGACGAGGTCGAACTCGACGGGAACCGAGTCGTCAGCCATGCACAATCCTCTCGTCCCTCTCGCCCTTCGTCTTCCTGAAGTTCGCCGTACCCGCGCGCTTCGTCACGAATGCACCAAGAGCACCTGTGTGGCGAAGGCCACGAGGATCACCAGGCCGGTGATGGCCGCGAGGACGATGTACGTCCGGGTGCTCACACATCGAGGCTACCTCCGGCCCCGCCCGGTTCCCGTTCCGCTGCAGGCCCCAGGTTGCAGCCGAGTAACCTCTCTCGTTCGTGGTAGAGCGCGTACAGCGGCTGGCGGGCGCCGCCAAGAAGCTCCCCGTGCCCGAGGGCACCTGGGCTATCGGCGCGGGCCTCATCGTCGTCGGCCTGAGCGCGTACGGCTTCCAGATCCTCGCCGCCAAGCGGTTGACGAGCAACGACTACAACGCGCTCAACGATCTCTGGGCGCTCGTGTTCGTGTTCTCTCCCGGCCTGTTCCAGCCCCTCGAGCAAGAGGTCGGCCGCGCGGTAGCCGCCCGAAGGGCACGGGGCGAGGGCGGCGGACCCGTCGTCAAGCGCGCCGCCCTGCTCGGCGCCATCCTCGCGTTGACCGTCATCGTGATCGCCGCGATCTTCGAGTCGAAGATCATCGAAGACGTGTTCGACGGGCGCGGCATCCTGCTCATCGCCCTCTTCGTCGGTATCGCCTTCTACTTCGTCGCGTTCATCACCCGCGGCACACTTTCGGGCAACGGTCGCTTCGGCGCGTACGGCCTGATGCACGGTTCGGAAGGCGGCGTACGCATCATCGCCTGCATCGCGCTGTTCGCCGTCGGCACGACGTCGGTCGGGCCCTGGGGCTTCGCGCTCGCGGCGCCCCCGCTCATCGCCGTCGCCATTTCCCTTCGCGGCCAGCGGGGCCTCATGGATCCCGGCCCCGACGCCCCCTACTCCGAACTTTCGGGCGCGCTTGCGTGGTTGCTCCTCGGCTCGGTGCTCGCGCAGCTGCTGTCGTACGTCAGCGTGTTCGGGGTGACCTGGCTCGCCTCCGACAGCCAGAAGGATCTGGCGTCGCACTTCATCACGGGCCTGTTCGTCGCTCGGGTACCGCTGCTGCTCTTCCAGGCGGTCCAGGCCGCGTTGCTTCCCAAGCTCGCCGCCCTCGCGAGCGAAGGCAAACACGACGACTTCCGGATCGGAATGCGGCGCCTGATCGGAGTCGTGCTCGTGCTGTGCACGACCGGAGTCGTCGCCGCAACCCTGATCGGACCGTGGGCCGGCCAGAAGCTCTTTGCCAGCAAGTGGTCGCTGCACAACCGCGACATGTTCCTGCTGACGCTCGCCGCCACCGCGTTCATCGTGGCGCTCACGCTCGCCCAGGGTCTGATCGCGTTGAAGGCGTACAAGGAAAGTGCGTTCGGTTGGATCGTGGGCATCGTCGCCTTCGTCGTGACCGTCGCACTGGGAAACGACCTCATCCTGCGCAACGAGCTCGGCTTCCTTGCCGGCGGTCTCGCGGCCGCGGTCGTGATGGCCGCACAGCTCATACCGCGCATGCGCCGCGGCGGTGCAACGCTCCAAGACCTCGTCGAGGTCGTCGAGCACGAACCGCTCGAGATCTGAGGGTGGCGACGCGATGAGCGCGCTGCGGGCGGAGCTGCCCGAGGAGCACCCGCACCGTCGGCTGCCGGCTCTCATCCGGCTCGCGCGCCCGAAGCAGTGGATCAAGAACGTCCTCGTCATCGCCGCGCCGGGAGCGGCCGGGGTGCTCGGCCAGCCCACACCGCTCTTCCGCACGGCCATCGCGTTCGTCTGCTTCTGCCTCGCGGCGAGCGGCACCTACTACCTGAACGACGCGCTCGACGTCGACGCCGATCGCCGCCATCCCTCCAAGCGCCGTCGCCCGATCGCGTCGGGTGAGGTGAGCGTTCGCACGGCGGTGATCGGGGGCGGAGTGCTCATCGTCGCCGCGATCGGGCTCTCGTTCGCGGCGCGTTGGCAACTGTCGCTGCTCGTCGGCGGCTACCTCGTGCAGACCATCGTCTACAGCATCTGGTTGAAGCACGAGGCAGTGCTGGATCTCGCCTGTGTGGCGTCGGGATTCGTGCTGCGGACGATCGCCGGCGGCGTCGCGGTCGGCGTCACGATCTCACCGTGGTTCCTCATCGTCGCCGGATCCGCGTCGCTGTTCATGGTCACCGGAAAGCGCCACGCGGAGATGGTCGAGCTCGGCGACACGGCGGGCGGCCACCGGCTCACCCTCACGATGTATTCGCGCGAGTTCCTGAGCTACGTGCGAGCGGTCGCGTCGAGCGTGACGATCCTCGCCTATTGCCTCTGGGCGTTCGAGAAGTCGGCGGCGGTCGGCAACCCGGTCTGGTTCGAGCTGTCGATCGTTCCGTTCGTGCTGGGCATCCTGCGCTACGCGCTGCTGCTCGAACAGGGTGGGGGCGGCGCGCCGGAAGAGCTCGTTCTCTCCGACCGCGTTCTGCTGGCGATGGGTGCGAGCTGGGCCCTGTTCTTCGCGCTCGCCGTCCACGGTTCCTGAGATGGTCGATCCCGAGGTCGTCGCGCAGGAGTTGCTCTCGGGTTGGGGCCGGACCTCGGCGACGCTCGCGACGGTGCATCGCCCGAACGACCTCGAGCACATCGTGGCGCGGGTCGCCGCGCCGGGACCGCGCGGCCTGGTCGCGCGCGGGCTCGGCCGTTCCTACGGCGACGCGGCGCAGAACGCGGGCGGCGACGTGTTGTCGTGCGGGAACCTCGACGCGGTGCTCGCGATCGACATGGAGAAGGGCACGGTGACGGTCGAGAGCGGCGTCAGCCTCGACTCGCTGCTGCGGGTGCTGTTGCCGCTCGGTTGGTTTCCCATGGTCATCCCGGGCACGAGCTATGTCACGGTGGGCGGCGCCATCGCGTCCGACATTCACGGCAAATTCCGCCACGGGTCCTTCGCCGACTACGTGGAGCAGATGCGGGTCGTCACTCCCGCGCACGGCGCGTCGACGTTCGATCCCGACGCCGATGCCGAACCGTTCTGGGCCACGAGCGGCGGAATGGGGCTCACGGGCGTCATCACCGACGCGCGGCTCAAGCTGCAACCGGTCGAGACGTCGCGCATCGTGTGCGACACCGAGCGCACGCACGACGTCGACGACTGCATGCAGCGGATGCTCGACGGCGATCACGACTATCGCTACTCCGTCGCCTGGATCGACTGCCTTGCCCGCGGCGGTCATCTGGGTCGGGCGGTCCTGTCGCGCGGCAATCACGCGGTGCTCGACGATCTTCCCGCTGCCGAACGGTCGAGCGCGCGCGAGTACGCCCCGCGCACGTTGCTCGGCGCACCGCCGTGGCTGCCGAACGGCCTCATCAACATTGCGAGTGTTCGTGCCTTCAACGAGATGTGGTTCCGCAAAGCACCACGCACGCCGCACCGACGCGTCGAGGGCATCAAGCCGTTCTTCTTCCCGCTCGACGGCGTGCGGGACTGGAACCGCGTCTACGGCTCACGCGGATTCGTCCAGTACCAGTTCGTCGTGCCGTTCGGGGCGGAGCAGGTCGTGCGGACGGCGCTCGAGCGCTTCAGCGCGGCTCGGATCCCGACCTTCGTCGCCGTCCTCAAGCGCTTCGAGCACGACAGCCGTTCGCTGATCGGGTTCCCGATCTCGGGATGGACGCTCGCGCTCGACATCCCCACGTCGCCGTCGTTGGCCGTTCTGCTCGACGCTCTCGACGAGCTCGTCGTCGAAGCCGGTGGGCGCGTCTATCTCACGAAGGACGCGCGCCTGCGTCCGGAACTGCTCGGCGCGATGTACCCGCACCTCGACGAGTGGCGCGCGGCCCGGGCCGCGCTCGATCCGACGAACGCGCTGCGCAGCGACATGGACCGGCGCCTGGATCTCAGCGGCGCCGGAAGGAGAACCGCGTGACGTACGCCCGCGTGCCGGAGGGCCACACGACGGAGCCGCGAGTGAACGAGGTCCGGCGATGAAGGACGCGTTGGGTGAGGTGCAGTCGGTCCTGGTGCTGGGAGGCACGTCCGACATCGCGCTCGCAACGGCGCGCAAGGTCGTGGCTCGCCGCGGGGCGCGAGTCGTGCTCGCGGCCCGCAAGCCCGAGGCGTGCGACGCGGCGGCCGCGGAGCTGCGCGCCGCCGGCGCCTCCGAGGTCGACGCGGTGGCGTTCGACGGTACCGACTTTGCATCGCACGAGAGCTTCGTCAACACCATCTTCGATCGCTTCGGCGACTTCGACCTCGTGCTCGTCTCGTTCGGTGTGCTCGGCGACCAGGACCGGGCGGAGCAGGACCCGGCGGCCGCGCTCGAGATCGTGCAGACCAATTTCACCGGCACGGTCTCGGTCACGGTGCCGCTGGCCGCCCGGCTGCGCGCGCAGGGCCACGGCACGTTGGTGCTCCTCTCGTCCGTCGCGGGCGAGCGCGTCCGCCGCTCGAACTTCGTCTACGGGGCTTCGAAGGCCGGGATCGACGGCTACTACCAGGGACTGGCCGCGTCGCTTGCGGCGAGCGGCGTGCACGTGCTGATCGTGCGCCCGGGCTTCGTGCACACGAAGATGACCAAGGAGATGAAGGCCGCTCCGCTCTCCGTCAGCGCCGACGCGGTCGCCGACGCGATCGTGCGCGGCATCGCCCGCGGCCGAGACATCGTGTGGGTCCCGCCCGCGATGCGCTACGTGATGGCCGGGCTCCGTCACCTTCCGACCGCAGTGTTCCGGCGCCTTCCGGTTTGAGCATCGATATGAAGAACAACGTGAAGGGTTTGCCGTGACCGGGCCCCGGAGAACGTTCGCGGCGTTCGACTTCGACGGCACGCTGACCCGCCGCGACACGCTGGTGCCCTTCCTGACGACCGTGGCCGGGCGCGCGGTGGTGATGCGCGCACTCGCGGCCGAGTCCGGAGGTCTCGCGCGCGCCGCCGCCGGCCGCGCCGACCGCAACGTTGCCAAGGAGCGGGTGCTCACGAGGATCCTGGCCGGTCGTCCGCATTCCGAGGTCGCGACCGCGGGGCGCGCGTTCGGCGGCGAGCTGGCGCGGCGCGCGATCACGCCCGAGGCGCGTGACCGCGTCGCGTGGCACCGGCGGGAAGGACACGACGTCGTCATCGTCTCCGCGTCCCTCGACGTCTACCTCGGCGAGGTCGCCGACGCGCTCGGCGTCAGCCACCTGTTGTGCACGAGTCTCGACATCGACGAAACCGGAGACTGCACCGGGCGCCTGCTCGGCGCGAACTGCCGCGGTCCCGAGAAGGCCACACGATTACAGACGTTGTTCGGCGCCGAGGACGTCGAGCTGTGGGCGTACGGCAACAGTCGCGGCGACGACGAGATGCTCGCGCTCGCGGATCACGCGGTACGCGCGCGGCGCGGCCGGTTACGCCGCCCCACCTAGGAGCCTGTAACCATCCTGGGAGCCGCGGCCCGCAGAGGACGGGACCTCGAGCCGGCGATCGAGCCCACGATCGAGCCCGCGACGCCGATCGACGCGCCCCGTCGCCCGCGGGCCGTCTCGGCTCAGAACGGCTTGAGCTTGCCGGCGATGCCGACGGCCCGGCCGAATACCTGCCCGCCACTGTCGCCGAGATTCGGTGCATCGCCGAACGTCACGATGCGGCCGTCCTGGCGCAGCATGAGGTAGCCGTTTCCGGTCGTAGACGGCAGCATCGCGGTGTACGGCGACGGCGTGCTCACGGTGGCGCCCGATCCCTTGAACGGTGCACCACCGAAGGCGAAGATCCCGCCGTCGCGCGCGATCATCCAGTAGCCGTCGCCCTGCGGGCGGCCGGCCATCGACACCACCGGCTGATTCAGCCGGATGTTCCCCGTCGAACCGAAGAACCGCGCGTCGCCGAAGCTGAAGATGCCTCCGTCGCGAGCGTAGAGCCAGTAGCCGTTCCCGGAACGAGTGGGCGTCATGCCGAGCACCGGAGCATTGAGTCGCATCGCGCCGGTCGAACCGAAGAACCGCGCGTCGCCGAAGCTGAAGATCCCACCGTCGCCGCCGACCAACCAGTAGCCCCGGCCGCTCGGCGTCGGGGACATCCCGACGATGGGCGCTGCGAGAAAGTTTCCGTGCATCCCTCCGTGGTATGCGGATGCGCCGAACCCGTAGACGCTCCCGTCGTCGGCGAACAGCCAGTAGCCCGCGCCGCTCGGATGTCCGGCGATACCGGCGATCCGACTCGTCAGGCGGAAACCCGACATGTTCATCGGCGGCGCGCCGCCGAACGCGAGGACCTGCCCGAGCTCGGTGGCGATCCAGTAGCCGGCGCCGGTGAGGCGCGCGGCCACCTTGGCGCGGATCGTGGGGAGCATCGGCTCCGTGCGTTGCCCGGGACAGTCCGTCGCGGACGTGTCACGGTGCCCGCAGATGTTGAACAGGTCCTCGAGCACTCCGTTCGACGCGGCGAACGCACCGCGACCCAGGGGATCGATTCCCCAACGCGCGCACTTCCACGCGAGCAGCGTGACGAGCGCGTCGATCATCGCGGGCGGCGGGTCGATGCTGTCGTACGTGCCCATCAGCGCGATGCCGATGGTGCGCGAGTTGTGGTAGATCGCGTGCGCACCACGGACGTTCGCGCCGCCGAGCTCACCGGTGTGTGGCGATCCGGCCGGATAGTCGCGGGCCCATCGGCCCTCGTAGATCCGGCCCTGCGGATCGATGAGCCAGTTGTACGCCACGTCGATGTACTCGCCCGCCGTCTCGTTCGCGAGGATGCTGCGGCACAGACCGGCGTAGTCGGTGATGTCGTTCGGAGTTCCGGTGTGGTGCACGACGAACTTCGAGATGCTCGTGTCGTAGATCTGCCCGGGCTTGCGCAGACCCTCGTTTGCGCCCCACTGCGCGCGTGTCACGATCGCCGGTACCGGCCAGGTGAGCACCGGCGCGAACAACGGCTGCGCGTCGCCGATGTCGACGGCGCGCGCGCCGCCCGCGTGGCGCGCGACATAGGGCGCAGCGACGGCGACTACACCGGCGCCCGCCCCGAGTTGCAACGCGGCGCGGCGGGTGACGCGACGGGGAGCGTGATCGCGATTGTCGTCGTGCACTGACCTCCCCCAGCTCTTCACCAGGGTCAACGGCGGCCCAGCCCACTTTTCGCCGTTCGAGGGTCTCGCCGGCAAAACCATCGCCACCAGGCTTTCGACGGTACAGGCTACCGGTCCGCGTGTGGTAGCAACCATCGGTGCCTCCGACGGCGCGTCCGACTGTTGCAATCGACGTGACGCCACTGCTCGGTGCGCGCACCGGCATCGGCGCGGCCGTCGGCGAGATCATGGTCGCGCTGCGCGCGTTGGAAGCCGGACCCGACCTCGTTCCGTACACACTCAGCACTCGTGCACGTCTTCACCGCGACGCCGTTCCAACGGACACGCGCTTCGTGCCGATCCCGGCGCGGATACTTCTTCGCTCGTGGGTGCGCACGGATGCACCGCGCATCGATCGCTGGTTGAAGCCCGCGACCGTCGTGCACGCGACGAACTATCTCGCACCGCCCAGCCGGCTGCCTACGGTCGTCAGCGTGTACGACTGTTCGTTCGTGCGGTACCCGGAGCTGTGCACCCCCGAAGTACGCGCGTTCGACCCGGTGATCCGCCGCGCGGTCGCACGCGGTGCCACCTTGCACACCGGGTCGGAGTTCGTGGCCGACGAGATCGAGGAGATCTTCGGCCGCGGTCTGCGCGCGGCGGGCCGGCTCGTCGTGATCCCCCTCGGGATCCCGTCACTCGGCGACGCGGCCGAGATGCCGCCGGCGGTCGCGTCGGCCGTCGGTGACGCCCCGTTCGTCGTGGCGATCGGCACTCTCGAGCCGCGCAAGAACTTCGCGCATCTCGTAGGCGCGTTCGGTGAGGTCGCGGCCCGTCATCTCGACGTCCGGCTGGTGATCGCGGGCCACGACGGCCCGGCCCGGGCCGAGATCGACGCGGCGATCGCCCGCCTCCCGACCGGTTTGCGCTCGCGCGTCGTCCTGGCGGGCGGCGTCTCCGATGCGGGCCGGCGCGCGTTGCTCGAGAACGCAACCGTGCTCGCGTATCCCTCGATCTACGAGGGATTCGGGTTCCCCGTGCTGGAGGCCATGACCGCGGGGGTACCCGTGGTCGCGGCGCGGGCGGGATCCATTCCGGAGGTGGCCGGCGACGCCGCGCTCCTGTTCGAACCGACGAACGAGCAGGCCATCGCGGAGCAGATCGATCGCGTCCTCACCGACGACACCACGCGCACCGAGTTGATCGCGCGCGGACACGATCGTGTGCACGCGTTCTCGTGGGACCACACCGCCCGGGCGCTCGCCTCGTGCTACCGGCGCATCTCGGAGCGTCATCCATGAAGGTCGGCACGTGAAGGTCGCGGTGCACGCGGGTCAGCTGCTGCAACCGGTTCCGGGCGGCATCGGCCGCTACGAGATCTCGCTCCTGCGTCAACTCTCCGTGCTCGACATCGAGCCGATCGCCTTCGCGGCCGGAGAACGGCCGCGCAGTGTGGCGCACCGCGTTCCGTGGATCGACCTCGGCCCTCCTCACGGCAGCGTGCGCTACGAGATGTGGCATCGCCTGCGCCGCCCCCAGCTCCGTATCGAGGCCGACGTCGTGCACGCGCCGAGTCTCGCAGTACCACCCGTCCACGGCCGTCCGCTCGTCGTGACCGTGCACGACATCGCGCCCGAGAGGCTTCCCGAAGCGACGACCACCCGCGGCGTGCGCTTTCACTCGCGGGGGCTCGCTCTCGCGCGCCGGTACGCCACCCTCGTGATAGTCCCTTCGAAGTTCACCGGCGATGAGCTCGAGCGCGAAGGATTCGAACGTGAACGCATCGAAGTCGTGCCGTTCGGCGTCGATGCGCCCGTCCCGCGTGATCCCGACGAGATCGACCGGGCCGTCGCGCGCGCCGGCGCGGAGCCGCCCTACGTCCTCACCGTCGGAACCGTCGAACCGCGCAAGGACCTCCCGACTATCGTGCGGGCGGTCCGCGAGCTCCGGCGCGACCATCCGCAGCTGAAGCTGGTCGTCGTCGGCCCCCGCGGCTGGGGTGAGGTGACCGGTCTCGATCATCCTTTCGTGCAGGTGATCGGCGCCCAACCATGGTCGGTGCTGGACGCGCTCTACCGCCGAGCCGACGTCTTCTGCCTCGCGTCGTTGTACGAGGGCTTCGGCCTGCCGGTGGTCGAGGCGATGGCGCGGGGCGTGCCGACCGTCGCGACGACGGGTTCCGCGCTCGAGGAAGTCGTGCAGGGCGCCGGAGCGCTGTTCACGCCGGGCGACGTCGACGGCTGCGTCGAACAGATCGCACACGTGCTCGGCGACAGGGAGCTGCGCGCGGAGATGGGCCGCGCCGGAACGGCACGCGCCGCCGGGCTCAACTGGAAACGTACGGCCGACGGTCATGTCCGGGCGTACTCCCGGTCGCTGACGCGGCCGTATTCGTAGACTCGCCCGGTGCGCGTACTGCTCGACGTCTCGGCCGTTCCCGCTCGGCCCGTCGGAGCCGGCGTCTACACGATCGCCGTCGCGCGCGGAGTCGCCGACCGGAGCGACGTCGATCTCCATCTGGTCACGCGCCGCGCCGACACCACGCGCTGGCGCGAGCTCGCGCCGAACGCCGAGCTGCACGCACTCGCGCCGAACCGCCGGCCGACCCGGTTGGCCTGGGAACAAACGGCGGGACCGCGGGTCGCGCGTCGGATCCGGCCCGACGTCTGGCACAGCCCGCACTACACGATGCCGCTGCGCGCGACGGTTCCCACGGTCGTCGCGATGCACGACCTCACGTTCTTCGACCATCCCGAATGGCACGAACGGTCGAAGGTCGTCTACTTCCGGCGGATGATCGCGGCGGCCGCCCACCGGGCCGACGTCATCGTCACGGGGAGCAACGACGCGGCGGAGGGACTGCGGACCCGGTTCCAGCTCCGCGGCGAGATCGTCGTCATCCACCATGGGGTCGACCACGGTCGCTTCGCGCCCACGCTCGACGACACGAGCGACCTGGCCCTGCTCGCGCGCCACGGCGTCGCACGGCCGTACATCGCGTTCGCGAGCACGATCGAGCCCCGCAAAGACGTGCCGACACTCGTGCGCGCCTTTGCCCGCATCGCGGTCGCGCATCCCGATCTGCAGCTCGTGCTCGCAGGGGGCGACGGCTGGGGAGTCGCGGAGGCCCGCGCCGCAATCGAGAAGAGCGGTGTCGCGACGCGCATACTGCGGCCCGGCTACGTCGACAACGCGACGCTCGCGGCGCTGTTCCGCCGGGCCGAGGTCATCGCCTATCCGTCACTCGTCGAGGGTTTCGGCATGCCCGCGCTCGAAGCCCTCGCGAGCGGCACGCCGCTCGTCACGACCTCGGGGTCGGCCCTCGAAGAGGTCGTGGGCGACGCCGCGCTCCTCGTCCCGCCCGCCGATCCCGACAGTCTGGCGCGCGCGCTCGCAACCGTTCTCGACGACGCGCCGGTCGCGGCCCGGCTGCGCGCCGCGGGACCGGCCCGGGCGGCAACCTTCACCTGGGCGCGTTCGATCGACGCGCACGTCGAGGCCTACCTGCGCGCGATCGGTCACCGCGCGACCGGCCGCGGCGGACTCGGAACCGCCGTGCCCGGATGAGGGCACTCGTCACCGGCGCGACCGGCTTCGTCGGCCCGCACCTCATCGCTCACCTCCGCGACCAAGGCGACGAAGTCGTCCTGCCCGGCGACGCTACGGGGACGAACGGCTCCTTCGACATCACCGACCGCGCCGCAGTTCACGACGTCTTCGACGCGCAACGACCAGAGGTCGTGTACCACCTGGCAGCATGGTCCGACGTCGGCGCGTCGTGGCGCGACCCGATCGCGTGTCTGCGCGTCAACGTCGAGGGAACCGCCAACATCCTCGACGCCGCGCGCGCGTCCGGCGTCGGCCGGGTTCTCGTCGTCGGCAGTTCCGAGGAGTACGGGAAGATCGATGACGACGGCGGCCGCCTGCGCGAAGACGCGCCGTTGCGCCCGATCACGCCCTACGGCGCCAGCAAGGTCGCAGCATCATTCCTGGCGCTTCAGGCGTGGCTGGGAGGCGAGCTCGAGACGATACGCGTGCGCGCCTTCTCCCACACCGGCGCGGGACAGTCCGACCGCTTCGTCGTGCCGGCGCTCGCCCAGCGGATCGTCGCCGCCGAACGCGCGAACGCGACGTCGATCAAGATAGGGGCGCGTTCACCGGTGCGCGAGCTCGCCGACGTGCGCGACGTCGTGCGCGCGTACCGACTCCTCGTGGAACACGGCGAACCCGGCGCCGTCTACAACGTGTGCCGGGGCAGCGGAGTGTCCATCGGTGAGATCGCCGACCGTCTGGTCGCGCGCGCCGGCGGTCGGGTCACGGCCGAGGTCGACGAAGCACTCGTTCGGCCGGTCGAGGTCCCGCGGCTCGTCGGCGATCCGACCAGGCTCGTCGAGGCAACCGGATGGCAGCCCGAGTACTCGTTGGACGACACCCTCGATGCCGTCCTCGAGCACGCGCGCGCTCAGGGTTCCTGACGGTCGAGCCAGCCCAGCAGCGCCGCGATCGCTCGGGGATCGTGCCGCAGCCGATGTGGGCCGTTCGCGACGATCCGGAGGTCGACGCAGTCGCCGCCCGCGATCGCGAGCCGGCGCGCGTCGTCGACCGGGACGACGTCGTCCGCGCTGCCGTGGACCAGCAGCCAGGGCCGGGGCCCGATCCGCTCGGCCGCCCCGACCGGATCGAGGGTGCCGATCGCGCGGATCCACGCTTCGGGATCGGTCGGGAAGTCGTGCGTCCGCAACACGCCCGTCCGGCGCGCGTATTCGATGAACCATTCGGGCTCGCGCACCCACGTGCGGAGCGAGGCGGGCGCGGCGAAGGTGGCGATACCGCGCACCCGGTCGTCGTCGGCCGCGACGACGAGCGCGAGCGTTCCCCCGAGGCGAAACCCCGCGATCCACACACCGGTGATGTCGGTGCGGGCGTGCAGCGCGTCGACAGCCGAGCGGACGTCGGCCAGCCAGCCCTCGATGGAGAAGTCACCTTCGGAGGGTCCGGTGCCGCGAAACGTGAACGTGAGCCCGGCCCACCCCGACTCGCGCGCGATCCGGTCGCACAACGTCTGGTCGGTGTTCCCGACCGCCGCCGCGCCGCCCGCTCCCCGCGGAAACCCCGGCAACACGAGCA
>JAODBI010000091.1 GCA_025463875.1 Actinomycetes bacterium | reverse complement strand
CCGGCGCCGCACGGCCTCCACCGCGGTCGAGTTGCCCGACCTGGCCGCGGTCGGCCGCGACCCCGAACCGACCCGCGCCTGGAAACCCGTGCGCGGCGTCACCCAGACCGTGTCCGAAGCGGCGGCGGCCGACGAACCGACCCCCGGACCCGCATCGGAACCGGCTCCGGCTCCGCTCGTCGCGGACGCGACCCCGGAGGCGAACACCGCGCTGGCGGAGACACTCGATGCCCAGACGCCGCTGCTGAAGCGCGCGTTCCGCAACGCTCTGCCCGACGACAATTCCTGAGCGGGCACCGAGCTACAGCGTCTCGAGGCGCGCCGGTGGTCGGACGTGCGCGGGCACGACCGCGACCAGGAACGCGATCGCGGCGAGTACGAGCAGGCCCGTCTGCAAACCAAAGAGTCCCGAGAGCGTCCCGACGAGCGGTGGACCGGCCACCATCCCGAGGTAGCCGCACGCGGTGATACCGCCGATCGCGAGTGCGGGATGGCGCGCCTCGTTGTTGACGTCGGCGAGCAGCAGCGGCCAGACCACCGAGATTCCGACGGCCGCCGCCGCCAGCCCGGCCGCCGCGATGCCGGCCACGCCGCAGAGGGCTTCGGTCGCGATCCCCGCGGCGGCGAGCGTCGCGCCGATGATCACCGCGCGCCGAGTGCCCAGCGCCCCGATCATCGGGCCGCCGCCCAGGCGGGCGAACGTGGCGAGCCCTTCGCCGACCACGTATGCACTGACGCCCGCCAGCACCCCCAGTCCGAGGTGGCTGCGCAGATAGAGAATGCCCCACGTTGCGATGCCGCCCTCGACCATCGCCGACGCGCCGAACACCAACGCGAGCACGACCAGACCTTCGTGGCGCAGGCCGACGAGCGCGCGCCACATCGACGGATGGTCGAAGCGTTCCGGCTCGGGCAGCCGAGTGCGGCGCGTCACGATGCCGGTGACCACACCCACGATCGCGACCCCGACCCATACGACTCGCCACGACGCGTCGAAGCGCAGCGCCACACCGGTGACGGCCGCGCCCGCCACGCAACCGCCGTTGAACAAACCGTGGAAGCGCACGAGCCGACCCGCGTCGTGGGAGAGCGCATCGGCGGCGACGATGTTCATGACCACGTCGACGAGACCGCCCGCCGCCATCGCGAGCACCAGTGCGGGGACGAACAGCACGAGATGCGGTGCCGCCGCTTCCAAACCCAGGAGCGCGCCCCAGAGCAGCAGGGCCAGGGTCAACGTCCGGCCCGCGCCGAAGCGATCGGTGATGGCGCCGCCGAACGCGGCGACCGCGGTGGCGGCGACGATCCCGGCCGCGAGCAACGCGCCGAGGCCCGTGTCGGTGAGACGGAACGTGCGCTCGATGTCGACCGTCGCGACCGCCCACGCGCCCGCGAAGATCCCGAACACGAAGAACGAGACGGCGACGGGTCGGAGGCTCGGCGGTCTCGGCTTCGTCGGCGGTCGGAGGCGGGTGGGCACTCCGCAGTCTGGCATGGGCGTTTGACGGATCCCGATGAGAGAGATCGGGTGAGATAGGCGTAAGCGCGTCGACCCAAGATTGTCACGGTCGCGTGACGCGGTCGCGCGGGGATCTCCATATCGTCGGCATCGGCAGTTTCGATCTCTAGGGTTCCGTCGTCATCGACCGACTTGGGCAACCATCGGCGATGCGGGTCAGGACCGAGAGAGGTCGGGCAGCACGCCCATGCGTGCTGTTGCACGGCGGGAGAAAAGCCCGGGAGGTCTGCCGACCTCGGGGCGACGCGCGTGCCGGGGTCCGTTCCGAAGGAGGAACGCCCATGTCCCCGCCGCGGCCGCCCCCGCAGAGCCCGCCCCCGCCCCGCCCAACGCCTCATACTCGAACGGGAGAAGAGGTCGGCCTCGCGGACGAGACCGTTCCCGCGGGCGGCTACTGGACGCGAATCCTCGATCGGTGGCAGCGACTCCGGATCGTCGACGTCGACGGGCGCCAATCCTGTTCACTGCTCGCGTACAACGCCGACCAGACGAGCGAACGCTTCAACGCGCCCGACACCGTCAAAATCCAGAACCAGATCTTCCTCTCCACGGGTCGTGTGCTCTTCTCCGACCTGGGACGGGTCCTGTTCTCCATCGTCGACGACACGAGTGGGCATCACGACGCGCTCGCGGGCTTCGCCGACGCCGCCGTCGATCGCGAACGCTACGGATCCGGGAGTTACCTCGATCTCCGCAACGACTTCCACCGGAACGCGCGCGACAACTTCGTCATGGCGCTCGGCCGGCACGGTCTCGGGCGCCGCGAGCTGGTGATGAGCTTCAACCCGTTCGCGCGCGTTCGCGTCGCCCCGGAGGGCGCGCTCGAGTGGACCGCGGGCGTGGGCCGGGCGGGTGCCGCGATCGAGCTACGGGCCGAGATGCGCGTGCTCGTCGCGCTGTCGGCGACTCCGCACGTCCTCGACCCGAATTCTCGGTACGAGCCCGGACCGCTCCAGGTGCAGGTCGTGTCGGCGATCGCTCCGGCCGACGACGACCCGTGCCGCACCTTCTCGGAGGAAGTCCGCCGCGGCTTCGAGAACACAGACGACTACTGGGCCCAGGTGTCGGCATGAGGCTCCTGCAGTCGCCGCTCGATCCGGGTCGCGCGGTGCACGACGCCGTGCAGCTTCCCGGCGAACCGTGGACGCGCGTGATCACCGCCGGTCAACGGCTACGGATCGTCGACCTCGAGGGAACCCAGGCCGTCGACACGTTGTGTTACGACGCGCACGACTTCGACAACCGCTACAGCGCCGCGAACACGATCCGAGCCCAACGCAAGCTGTTCCTCACCACGGGGTCGGCGTTGTTGAGCGTCGACGGTGACGCGCTCGCCACGATCGTGGCCGACACGTGCGGACGGCACGACACGGTTGGAGGCGCGTGCAGCGCAGAGTCGAACACGTGTCGGTTCGGACACCACACGCGCGGGATGCACAACTGCCGCGACAACTTTCTGATCGGCCTCGCACGCCACGGACTCGGCAAGCGCGACCTCGCACCCAACATCAACTTCTTCATGAACGTGCCTGTCACCGACGACGGCATGCTCGACATCGTCGACGGCATCTCGGAGCCCGGCAACTACGTTGAGTTGCAGGCCGAGCGCGACACATTGTTCGTGATCTCGAACTGCCCGCAGCTCAACAATCCGTGCAACGGCTGGAACCCCACGCCCATCCGGCTGCTCGTCTGGGACTCGGGCGTCGTCGAGGCGGCGAGTCGCGCGTGACACTGCAGAAGGTGCTCGTCGCGAACCGCGGCGAGATCGCCGTCCGGATCCTGCGAACGTTGCGCGCCCTCGAGATCGCGTCGGTCGCCGTCTACAGCGACGTCGATCGATACGCGCCGCACGTCTTGCTCGCCGACGAAGCGGTGCACCTTGGCCCGCCGCCCCCTCGCCAGAGCTACCTCGACGGCGAGCGCCTGCTCGCGGCCGCCGCGTACACCGGCGCCGACGCGGTGCACCCCGGATACGGATTCCTTTCGGAGGACGCCGCGTTCGCGCGCGCCTGCGAGGCGACCGGCGTGCAGTGGATCGGACCGACGCCCGACCACCTCGAGCAGTTCGGGCGCAAGGACGCGGCCCGCGCCCTGGCGCGCGCGGCCGGGGTTCCGCTCCTCGCGGGGAGCGACGGCCTGCGCGACCTCGACGACGCGCTCGGGGTCGCGGCAGACATCGGGTATCCGGTGATGCTGAAGAGTCGAGCCGGAGGCGGCGGTATCGGCATGCGCCGCTGTGACACTGCGGCGGCGCTCACCGACGCGTTCGAGATCGTGACCCGCCTCGCGCGCGTCCACTTCGGCGACGACGTGTGCTTTCTCGAACGATGCATCGTCGCGGCCCGTCACGTAGAGGTGCAGGTCTTCGGCGACGGTCGCGGTGAGGTGATCGCGCTCGGCGAGCGTGACTGTTCGGTGCAGCGGCGCAATCAAAAGGTGATCGAGGAGACGCCCGCCCCGAACCTCGACGACGCGACGCGCGCGGCGCTCGCGCGCGCCGCAGTGGCGCTCACGCGCGCGGTCGCGTACCGCTCCGCCGGGACCGTGGAGTTCGTGGTCGACGCCACGACCGGCGAGTACGCCTTCTTGGAGGTAAACGCGCGCCTGCAGGTCGAGCACGCCGTGACGGAGATGGTCACCGGGGTCGACCTCGTCGAGTGGATGGTCCGCCTGGCCCGGGGGGATCTCGCACCGTTGCCGGAGCTGGCGGCGACGACGCAGCCGCGCGGCGCGGCGATCGAGGCGCGTCTGTACGCGGAGGACCCCGCGCACGAGTACCGCCCGAGCGCGGGGACCGTGACCGAGTGGGTCGCACCGGAACGGGCGCGGGTCGACACGTGGTTGACGCTCGGCACCGAGCTCACCTCGCACTATGACCCGTTGTTGGCAAAGATCGTCGTGCGCGCCGAGACGCGCACCGCCGCGATCGACGCGCTGACGGCTGCGCTCGCCGAAACGCGCGTCGGCGGTATCGAGACGAACCTCGCACTCCTGCGCGTCGCGGTTGCCGATCCGCGCTTTCGGACCGGCGCGGTCGCGACGAACCTGCTCGACGGGGTCGACACCACGGCGATCGACCGGGCGATCGAAATCGTCGTTCCCGGCGCGCAGACCACCGTGCAGGACTGGCCCGGACGAGTCGGCCTGTGGGATGTCGGCGTTCCGCCGTCCGGCCCGATGGACGATCTCGCGTTCCGTTTCGCGAACCGTCTCGCGGGTAGCGAGGCGGGCGCGGCCGCGCTCGAGTGCACGATGACCGGCCCGACCCTGCGGTTCAGCGTCGCAGCAGTCGTCGCACTCGCCGGCGCGCACATGGTCGCCGACCTGGATGGCGCTTCGGTTCCGTGGTGGACGGCCTTCGAGGTCGGGGCGGGACAGGTTCTGCGACTGGGTGCGATCGACGGCCCGGGAGCGCGGACCTACCTGGCCGTGCGGGGCGGGTTCGACGTTCCCGAATACCTCGGCTCGCGGTCGACCTTCATCCTCGGTCGCTTCGGCGGCCACGCAGGCCGCGCGGTCGTCGCCGGCGACGTGCTGCACGTCGGCGCCGCGGTCCGTCCGGATGCCCCGGACGCCGGCGTCTCGGCACGCGTCGCGACCGACACGATTCCCGTGTACGCGAACGCGTGGGAGCTGAGCGTGCTCCCCGGACCGCACGCGGAACCCGACTTCTTCACGCCCGCCGACATTGCGATGTTGCGCGCGACGGAGTGGGAGGTGCATCACCACTCGGACCGTACCGGCGTGCGCCTGGTCGGACCCGCGCCGCAGTGGGCTCGATCGGACGGGGGCGAGGCCGGACTCCATCCGTCGAACATCCACGACAACGTCTACGCGATCGGGACGATCGACTTCACGGGCGACATGCCGATCGTGCTCGGCCCCGACGGCCCCAGCCTCGGCGGTTTCGTGTGCCCCGCGACCGTCGCGACGGCCGACCGCTGGAAGCTCGGGCAGTTGCGCGCGGGCGACCACGTCCGACTGCGCCCGATCACGCACGCCGACGCGCTCGCGCTCACCGAACGGCGAGCGCATGATCTCCAGTCGCTCGGCGTGACGGCGACGACACGCACGTCGAGGGCGACCGGCAGCCCGAGCACGGACGCGACCCCAGGCGAGTCGGCGGTGTTGCATTTCGATTCGGCCGACGCGACCCGCCCCGCGTTGACGATCCGGCGCGCGGGCGACGAGCACGTCCTCGTCGAGTTCGGCCCGAATATCCTCGATCTCGACCTGCGCGTACGAGCGCATGCGTTGCACCAGGCGCTGGCGGCCGCCGCGGTCGACGGCGTCGCCGAGCTCGCGCCGGGCATCCGCTCGCTGCAGGTGCGCTACGACCCCCGGACGATTCCCGTCGCCGCGCTGCTGGCGGTCGTGGTGGAGGCCGAGTCGAAACTGCCGGCCGTCGACGAGATCGAAATCCCCTCGCGCATCGTGCACCTGCCGTTGGCGTGGAACGACAGCCAGACCCAGCTCGCGACCGAGCGCTACCAACGACTGGTGCGCCCGGACGCGCCCTGGTGCCCGAGCAATCTCGAGTTCATCCGGCGCATCAACGGGCTCGATTCCATCGACGACGTGCGCCGCGTCGTGTTCGACGCGACCTACCTCGTGCTCGGGCTCGGCGACGTCTATTTGGGTGCGCCCGTAGCGACACCGGTCGATCCGCGGCACCGGCTCGTCACGACGAAGTACAACCCCGCGCGCACGTGGACCCCCGAGAACGCGGTCGGCATCGGCGGCGCGTATCTGTGCGTGTACGGCATGGAGGGGCCGGGCGGCTATCAGTTCGTCGGCCGCACCGTGCAGATGTGGAACCGGTGGTTCTCGCCGCGCGGGTTCGATCCGGGCCGACCGTGGCTCTTGCGCTTCTTCGACCAGCTCCGGTTTTTTCCGGTGAGCGAGGAGGAACTGCTCGAACGGCGGGCGGCGATCGCGCACGGCGCGACCGGCACCGATGTCGGTGTCGACATCGAGCCGACCGTGTTCCGGCTCGCAGACCACCACGCCTTCCTCGCGTCGCACGCGGCCGAGATCGCGACGTTCCAATCGCGGCGCGATGCGGCGTTCGCCCGAGAGCGCGCGCGCTGGAAGGAGCTCGGCGTCGCCGAGTACGTGAACACGGTTCCGGAACCGGACGCGGTGGACGACGAACCCGTCCTGGCCCCGGGCGAACTCGCGGTTGCGGCGCCCGTCCAGGGAATCGTGTGGCGGATGCTCGTCGCACCGGGCGACGACGTCGCGGCGGGCGACGTGGTCGCGATCGTCGAGGCGATGAAGACGGAGGTCTCGGTGAGCGCGCCGTGCGCGGGACGCGTCCGCGCCTTGCGGTGCACCGAAGGCGCGCTCGTCCGAGCGGGCCAGACCCTGGTGGTCCTGGCATGACGACCGCCGAACGCGCGACGGCCGGCGCTGTGCTGGCGGCCTACGAGCGGTTGTGCACGATCGACGATCCCGCGCTCGTCGTCGCGCTCGTCGATGAAGCCGACGTGCGAGCGCGGGTCGGGGCGCTCACGGCAACCGAATCGGGTGATCGACCGCTGTTCGGGATCCCAACGCTCGTGAAGGACAACATCGCCGTCGCCGGGCTGCCGACGACGGCCGGGTGCCCCGCGTACGCGACGACTCCGGCAAGCGCCTCGGCCGCGGTGGTCGAACGACTCGAGGAGGCGGGCGCGGTCGTCCTCGGCACGACGAACATGGACCAATTCGCGACCGGCCTCGTCGGCACGCGCTCGCCGTACGGCACGCCGCGCAATCCCGTCGCGCCCGATCGGATACCCGGCGGATCGAGCTCCGGTTCGGCGGTGGCGGTGGCGCGCGGGATCGTCCCGTTCGCGCTCGGCACCGACACCGCAGGCTCGGGTCGGGTCCCCGCCGCATGCACGAACACGGTCGGGCTGAAGCCGACGCGGGGCCTGGTCAGCACGCGCGGCGTCGTCCCCGCCGTACCCGGGCTCGACTGCATCTCCGTTCACGCGTTGACCGTTGCGGACGCGTTCCGGGTCCTCGCCGCGATCAGCGGCTTCGACGCGCGCGATCCGTCGACGCGAACAATGCCCCTGCAGCGCGGACCCGGGCGCGGCTTCCCGACGGTCGGCTGGCTTGCGGATGCCGTCGTCGACGTCGAATGCGAACGAGCGATCGCGCGTTCCTACCGCGACACGCGTGTCGTGGTCGCCGGGATCTCGCGCGACCGCGGGCTCGACGTCGACCTCACGCCCGCGTTCGCGGCCGGAGCCCAGCTCTACGGTCCGTGGGTCGCGGCGCGCTACGCCGCGTTCGGCACATTCGTCGATGCGCATCCCGACGCCGTGGATCCGGTCGTCGCCCGAGTCGTGTCCGCCGGGCGCGCGGTCACCGGTGCCGAAGTGTTCGCCGCGCAGCACGAGCTCATGGGGCTCGCGTGCAGGACCAACGCATTGTTCTCGACCGTCGACGTGCTCGTCGTGCCGACGATTCCCTTTTTTCCGTCGCTCGACGAGGTCGCGGCCGATCCGATCGGCGTCAACGCACGACTCTCGCGATTCACCGATTTCGTCAACCTGCTCGACCTGTGCGCGGTTGCGGCTCCCGGCGCACCGCGCGCCGACGGACTGCCGTTCGGCGTGACGGTCATCGCACCGGCCGGCGCCGATGCTCTCGTCGCCGACGTCGCGGCCCGGCTCCACGCAACCGTCGGCGGCACGCTCGGCGCGACCTCTCGCCCGGTGCCCGAGGATCCCTGGCCCGACCCGACGTCGACGCCGGCACTCGGCGGCACCGCGCGCGTCGCGGTGGTGGGCGCGCACCTGCGGGGCATGCCGCTCCATCACGAGCTCGCCGCCCTCGGCGCCCGCTTCGATCGGTGCACGCGGACCGCGCCCCGCTATCGGCTCTACGCGCTCTCGGGGTCGGTCCCGCCGAAACCGGGCCTCGTGCGGGACGACGACCGCGGCGCCGCGATCGAGATAGAGGTCTACGCGCTCGGCGAGGCCGAGCTCGGCCGCTTCGTCGCGGGTGTTGCCGCACCACTCGCGCTCGGACCGATCGAGCTCGATGACGGGACGACGATGCCGGGATTCGTCGCCGCGGCCGGTGCGCTCGACTCGGCGATCGATATCACCCACCATGGGGGATGGCGCACCTACATGGAGAGCCGCCGAACCGGATGAGGGAGCCAGATGAGAGTTGCAAGCGCATGAAAGTCGCGATCGGGGACTGGTTCGCGCGCGAACGGGTCGGCGATGTGATCTGGCGGCTGTGGGAGCCGTCCGTCGATCCGTTCGCGC
Organism: Actinomycetes bacterium; assembly: GCA_025463875.1. Classification (GTDB taxonomy): domain Bacteria; phylum Actinomycetota; class Acidimicrobiia; order IMCC26256; family PALSA-610; genus PALSA-610. The sequence continues at coordinate 476 of JAODBI010000091.1, read as the reverse complement.
GCTGCAACATCTGGTTCGTGCGCGGTCGCGACCGGTCGCTGCTCGTCGACACCGGCCTCGGCGTCGCGAGCTTGCACGACGCGGCTCGTGATCTCTTCGAACAGCCGACGCTCGCGCTGGCGACGCACTACCACTTCGACCACACCGGATCGCTCCACGAGTTCTCGGAGCGGCTGGCGCACAAGGCGGGCGTGCCCTATCTGGCGACGCCAGGCGCGATCGGTGGCGCGCTGCGGCGCGATGCCTTCCCGGCGGCCGCGCTCGACATGTACCTGACCGCGGGCTACGAGCTTCCGGAAGACCTGCTCGACGCGTTGCCGGCACGTGGCTACGACCCGGCGACGTACGCGGTGCAGACCTGCGCACCGACCCGCGTCCTCGACGACGGCGATGTCGTCGACCTCGGCGACCGCGCGTTCGAGGTGTTGCATCTTCCCGGGCATTCGCCCGACTCCATCGGCCTCTTCGACCCCGAG
>JAODBI010000082.1 GCA_025463875.1 Actinomycetes bacterium | reverse complement strand
AGCTGGCTGTAGAAGCATCGGAACGCGCCTTTGCCGTCGATAGCGTCGGTGAGTCGGCCGACCGCGTCGTGATCCGCGATGGTCGCGCTGAAGCGTTGCATCGTGCGGTACGGCGCTGCCGGACCTTGACCCACGACGAGCAACCATCGGGACGGGTCGTCGAACTCGACCTCGAGGACGCCGGCGTCGCGGCTTGCGTCACCGAGCACGAAACGGGAATCACCCGAGGCTGTTGAGGAACGGATCAAGCACGGAGAAAAAGCCATCCGCGCAGGCTCCCAGCACCCCGAAACCATGTCGCGGATGTCCGAAAGATCACCCGTATATCAACCGATCTGGGACACCCGAGGCCCTCCTACTTGGACGAGCGAAATGGGACACGCGCACGCGCGTCGTGTTCAGCCGCTCTGCCAGAAGAGCCGCGGAGCGGGCAATCGGGCGGCGGCCAGCGAAGGAGGCGGGACCGAGGAACAGGTAGGCGCTCCGCGTACGGAGAAAAGTTGATCAGGTCGGCGGTCGGTCTCGCCGATCCCAATTTCGTGAACAAAAGCGCCGAGAGGCTTGAAGTGACGGCGCCTGACACCACCGGATTCGACGACACCGACCGATCCCCGGCGGGCAGCACCACTCGTGACAGCGACGCTGGGCGCGAGGGACGAGCGGGCTCCGGTGCGGGTCATGACGATGTCCGCGCCACCAGGCGCCGTTACGCCAGCGGCTGGCTGGGCCGCTACATCGGATTGCTCATCGCAGGCATCGCCGTCGGTGGAGCGCTCCTGCTGTGGTTCGCGGTGTCGGCGCATTCCCCTTCGGTCAATCAGTCCCCGAAGGCGACGGCGGTGTTCGGCGTATGGCACGTCTTCTACGACACCCAGGCGCCGGCATTCACCATCGTGATCGGTGCCGTTGGTCTCGGTCTCATCCTCGCCGCTTGCGTGGCCCTCATCGACCGGGTCGTCATCGACCGATCTCGGCGGTCGACCGATGCCGAGGTGAAGCTGCTCGCCCCCAAACTCGTGATGGCCGAGACCCGTGGCATGTTCGGCGGTCCGGTCACGGTCACCGTCCTCATCCCCGCCCACAACGAGGCAGCCTCGATCGGCGCGACGCTCGACTCACTCGGTGCCCAGGACCCTGCGCCGAACCGCGTCATCGTCGTCGCTGACAACTGCACCGATGCCACCGAGGCCGTCGCGCGAGCGCACGGGGCGGAGGTGTTTGTCTCCGTAGGCAACACACACAAGAAGGCGGGGGCACTCAACCAGGCGTTCAGCGGACTGCTCGACGGCCTCGGAGACAACGACGTCGTAATGTGCATGGACGCCGACACCGTGCTCGACGACGGCTTCCTCGCCGAAGGCGTCCAGCGGTTCACCAGCGATCGCGCCCTGATGGCGATCGGCGGCCTCTTCTATGGCGAAGCAGGCCACGGCGTCCTCGGCCAGCTCCAACGGAACGAGTATGTCCGGTACTCACGAGAGATCCGGCGCCGGCGCGGGCGCGTGTTCGTGTTGACCGGCACAGCATCGATGTTTCGAGCGCGGGCGCTACGAACCGTCGCCGAGAGCAGAGGCGGCCTGCTGCCAGGTGTCCACGGCGATGTGTACGACACGGCCGCGCTCACTGAGGACAACGAGCTGACCCTGGCCATCAAGTCGCTCGGCGGCCTCATGGCGTCCCCCGATGGCTGCCGGGTGGTCACCGAGCTCATGCCGACAAGGCGCAACCTGTGGACCCAGCGGCTCCGCTGGCAGCGGGGAGCCTTGGAGAATCTTGGCGCGTACGGACCGGCCCCCACCGTGCTCCGTTATTGGGCCCAACAGCTCGCCATCGGCTACTCGGTCATCGCACTCAGTTCATTCTGGCTGCTCATCATCGTCACCGCCCTCGCCACGGACCGGTGGGTGTGGTTCCCCTTCTGGCTCGGCGTGGGAAGCCTCTTCGTTGTCGATCGGGTCGTCAGCGCCTGGAGCGGGGGATGGAAGGCACGTCTGCTCTCCGTGCTGCTGATCCCCGAGCTCCTCTACGACATGTACCTCGACCTCGTCTACGTCAAGGGCATCTTCGACATCACCTTCGCCCGGAACGCCACGTGGGGTCACGTGGACCACGCGCCGCAACCGACGACTGAGACCAACGCGACCGCGCAACTCGATAGCGCCGAGGTGACCTCGTGACCGGCGTCCGGCTTTTCGCCAGTGTCGTGCTGCGCGAGAGCATCATGCACACCCCATGGTTCGCAGCGCTGAGCATGTTCGTGGCAATCAACACGGTCCTGTACCTGACCCTGGCGATCATCAAGCTCCTCCCGAAGGCCTACCTGAGCGACTGGGTCGACCAACGCAACCGACGCGCCGAGAGCCGCAGCATCTACCCAGATGACGAGGGCGGAGCTCAGCTCTAAAGCCGCTTGAGGCAGCCCTTGGCTCGAAGTCGGTTGATCGTCACACCCACAGGGAACGATCGCTATCTGCGGTGTGGGTGATGCCACTCAACCACGTGGCCCGATGCCCTTACCGCTACCTGACCGCGACCGTGCACTTCTCGCCGCACGATCCCAATAACGCGCCGCGTTCACCGAAAACAGCGTCCCGGTCGTGCCGGTAGGCGACGCTCGCGCGCGCGACCGACAGCACTACAGCACGACGAACAGCACGCCTTCGCGGCCGACAGCAGCTCGCTCGAACAGTGCGATCGTGTGTCGCGTCAGCGAAGACAACTCGTCGACTTGGTCGTCATCGTCGCTTGCCCGCGAAAGGAGGTCGGACTCGTGCCGCCCCGGCAAGGCCGCAAGCTGCTCATCCGACACGCCGCTCAAACTGACGCCATCGACCGCACCTCGTCAGGTGTGCGAAACATCGCCGGCCCGTACACCAGGTCATCAGTGACCGGGGTGCCGGTCGCGCTCCCGGCGGAGTAGACACCCCGGTACCTGACCGCGCAACCGGCCAGTTGACCGTGCACCGATGACTTCCGGGCGGCAGTGGCGTCTGAAGCGGTAGCGACGGGCCACAGACGCCGTGGCTCGGACAGGCACGTTCCCCTGGCAAGCACCGTCGCCAGGCGACCCGAGACCATGGAGTTCTGATCATGCGGAAGCTGATTGCGTGGGCGTTCATGTACTCGCTCGACGGCCTACTCGCCGACGACGGCACCGAGTACTGGCAGTTCTGCTTCGGCCTGCCCGTCGACCCGGCGGAAACGAAGCAGAAAGTCGACGTCTACCAGAGCGCGTACGCGCACATCATGGGCCGCGTCGCCTACGAGGCCATGGCCGAAGCCCTGCCGACGGCCGACCACCCTTTCACCGGCATCATGAACGCCGCGCGCAAGGTCGTCTTCTCCCGGACCCTGACGACGGCCGAGTGGGCCAACACCACCATCGCCGCTGGTGACACGACAGAAGAGATCGACAAACTCAGGCGAGACGGCGACGGCCACATCGTCGTCTGGGGCGGCGTGAGCTTGTGGCGGTCGCTCATGCGGCTCGACTTGATCGACGAGTTCCGCCTGGACGTGCACCCCTACGTTGCGGGCGAGGGTACCCGGCTGTTCGACGACGTCCCCAAGTCCTACCGGCTCGATCTGGTCTCCAGCACCGAGTTCAGCAACGGGATCGTCGGGCTGCAGTACCGCCGGCACCGCTAAACCGGCGGCCGACTGATTGGTTCGACGTACGCCGACGCGATGCGCCGGATGCCAGGTGACAGCGCGGCCCTGCTCGAAACAGAGCGAGTCCTAGGGCGAGCACGAAGTCTCGGCGGGAGAAGTCGTGCCGCCCGTAACCGCCGCCGGGGAAGGACTGTTCACGAGCAAGGACATGGAGCAGTGCGCAGCGAAGACCCAGAGGTGATCGCGGTAGGAACTGCGGGCCCGCCAGATCTGCCGCCCCTGCGCTCGCCGACAAGCGCGCCATCGGGCATTGTGATGTGCGCGATGGCGTCTGGGGTCGGTCGTGTTGCGGCGGTGTGGCGGGGCGATCCCGCGACGCCCGTGACGGAGTCGCGCAATCATTCTCGTCTTGCGCCGATCTTGGACGCGATCGCCGACGTGGGTATCGCCGTTGAGCCCGTAGCGTTCAGTGAGGGCATCGCGGACGCGTTGGCCGAGCGTCTGACCGTCTTCGACGGAGTGTTGGTGTGGGTCGATCCGATCAGTGGCGACGGTGATCGCACCGTCCTCGATGCGCTGCTGCGGAACGTCGCGTCGCAGGGAACGTGGGTGAGCGCACACCCCGACGCGATTCTGAAGATGGGTACCAAGGAGGTGCTGCACCGCACGCGGAGTCTCGGTTGGGGCGCCGACACGCACTTGTACTCGACGATCGATGAGTTCCGCACCTCCTTCCCAGCGGTCCTTACCGCGGGCGAACCACGCGTGTTGAAACAGCATCGCGGCAATGGCGGTATCGGCGTGTGGAAAGTCACGTCAATCGATCGCCATGCCGGCGTGGTGCGGGTTCAGCATGCGGCACCGCGCGACGACGCGACTGAGGACATGACGCTGGAGGCGTTCATCGCCCGGTGCTCGCCGTACTTTGCCGCTGCCGGAAAGCTGATCGACCAGCCGTTCGCGCCGCGGCTCGCGGAAGGGATGATCCGCGCCTATTTCGTCGAGCGCGACATGGTCGGCTTCGCGCGCCAGCAACCGGCGAATCGAACGGTGGACCCCAACGCTCCCGATCCGGATCGGGTCCTAGGGATGCCAGCCGCGAAGACGATGTACCCGGCCGACGATCCAGAGTTTCAGGCGCTTCGTTCGCTGCTCGAAGATGAGTGGCTGCCGGGCCTCCAACGGTTGGTCGATGTCGCCGACGCCGAACTGCCCGTGCTCTGGGATGCCGACTTTCTCTACGGACCTCGCACCGACCGCGGCGACGACACCTACATGCTCTGCGAGATCAACGTGAGTTCCGTCATCCCCTTTCCCGAGGCGGTCCCGGCCAAGCTCGCACTCGCGGTGAAACGACGCGGTGGTCGCGCATAACTGCATCGATCGGGTTTCAGCGACGCCGAGGCTGTGCGTGGTAGTAGACGATCATTTTCAGGTCGTCTGCGCCGTCCGTGACCTCGGACTGGAAAGTGATGTCCTGCACATCGATGTCGCCTCGCGGCGACGCACGAAGAGTGCGCCACTCGCGGTCGCCGTCACGCACCGCCACTTTGAAGAACAGAATGCGCGACGCGCTGTCGATCGGACTTTTGTGGTTTAGGGGTGCAGCGCGTTGCAGGCTGCGATTCCTGCCGGGTCGACCGGGGCGTCTGGGACGATTGGGTGCAGCAGCGACGCGTGGTTGAAGTCGAACATGTCGAGCATCGGATCGGCGGCGGCGTCGCGGCGTGTGAGCGGCAGTACTCCGAAACGTGTCTCGATGAACTTCAGGATCGAGGTGTGGTCGTATACGACGTGTGAGACGTGGTGTGGATTCGAGTAGGGCGAGATGACGGTCGCCGGGACGCGCACGCCGTAGCGGTTGAACGCGTTGAACGGGTCACCGGGAGAGACCATCGGCGGAATGTTGTCGGGCGGCACGGCGGCGGGCGGGCTCACATGGTCGTAGTAGCCGCCGTGTTCGTCGTAGGTGAGGAACATCGCTGCCGATGCCCAGTCCGGCGAGTTGACGAGCGCGCCGATGATGTCGTGCGTGAACTTCTCGCCGACCTGCACGTTCGCGGGTGGGTGCTCGTCGGTCTCGGTGTTGACGGTCCCGAACCCGTTCGATTCGACGAACGACACCTGCGGCAGCGTGCCGTTCGCGGCGTCCGTGAAATACTGCGAGATCGGGAACACGTGACCGGCCGCGTGGTCCTGCACGTACTTGAACAACAGCTCGACCTGTGCCGACGCGAGGTAGATCTTCCAGCTCACGGGCGTCGTCGCCTCGTCGAGCGATTGGAAGATCGTCTTTTGCGTGTACGTCTTGACGACGTTGCTGGTGTATCCGAACGATGTACCGGTGAGCAGGTAGAAGCGGTTGGGGAACGTCGGTCCCGGCACCGACGCGAAGTAGCGATCTGCGATCGAGAACTCGTTGGCGATGCCGTAATAGAACGGCAGCGTCCGCCGATCGTAAAAGCCCATCGTGCGGCTGCCGGTGGGGTCGGTCGGGTCCTCGTTCTGGGTGGTGAAGCCGTCCATCCGACCACCGTTGATCTCGTTGTGCGTGCCGTCCCATCCATGGTTGAGGTCCGCGGTCGTGCACGGGTTCGTCGTCAGGAACGGATGGATGGGGAGCCCACCCAACGGGTTCGGGTTCGGCTTCGCCGACTCGACCGACGACTTCGGCTGCCCCTCGAAATGGAGTTGAGAGAAGTACGAGTCGAACGAACGGTTCTCCTGCGTCAGGACAACAACATGATCGATGTTCGCTATCCCCCCGGACGAACCCCCCTGCGCCGACCGCGCCGCCGGCGTGCCCTTCGCGCCGCCCGGGTTCGCGCCCGCAACTACGGCGGTCGGAACAATCACCGAGACCGCGACGAAAGCCCTCACACCGAGACCCACACCACCGCGGCCGTTCCGTCGACGCACCACGTTTCCCTCCCCAGTAGCGCCCGACGAGCGACAGCACTCGCGTCCAAATCAACCCCGCCCCCCGACCCTACGCAACCGCGCCCAACCTGTCCACGAAACCGAAGCCGGGCGCATTCTGCGTGCGCGGGGGTCCGTCGCCAACAGCACGCCGAAGAGCACGGCGTCCTAGCGGAGAACAGCTCGCTCGAACAATGCAACCGTGTTGCGTGTTGTTGCGTGTTGTGTCGGCGGGTTTGCAGCGACCGAGCTCGGGGAAACCTGCGCAGGCCACAAATTCGCCTGCCGGCTTCTGTCACGGTCTGTCGGCCTGGTTCATCGCGCCCTTGGAGGCGAAGAATATGCACCGGTTCGGACGGTCAGTTGCGGGTCTCAGTACGGCGGTACTGCTCTGCGGCCTCCTCGGGACGGCCGCGACAGTCGGGGCGGCGACGACGGCCAACGCCCCGACCGGCACCCCGACCTTCGCAACCGGGCAGTTGCAGTCGAAGACCGTCGGTGCGACGGGATGCGCTACGAACGCCGCAGGCGAGCCGGCGATCCACGTCTCACGCGCGAACAACCTGTTCGCGGGTTCAGAGCTCGGCCTCGGCGGCGGCAGCGAGCTGTGGCGGCAGATCGGGACGACGGGTGGCAGCGGCGCGTCGGCGTGCGCGCTCCAATACCGCGGCCAGCCCAACGCGATCGCGACGGGCGTCGGTCTCGCCGGTGGTGACATCGACGTCGCGATAGCGAGCGCGAAGAACAGTTCGGGCAACTACAACGTGTACGTGGCGAGCCTGAACCTCGCATCGGTGAACGTCGCGACGTCGATCGACAACGGCACGACCTTCAGCCAGACGCCGGTACAGGCCGGCTTGCCGCTCGATGACCGTGAGTGGATCGCGGCATACGGCGCGCAGACATCGCTGCTCACCTACCATGACGTCGCGAGCAGCGAGATCGACGTGCTGCGCTCCGACAACAGCGGCCTGCTCTATCACGAGATCGCGCAGGCAATACCGCTCACGAGCGCCGCCGCGACGAACAACGAACTCGGCAATATCGTCGTCGACCACGACAACACCGCGGGCACTACGACGAGCAAGCTCGACCTGAGCGGCGCCGGCGGGTTCTGGGCGTACCAGTCGTTCGTCGCACCGAAGACGTCGTCGGACTCGAATCTCGACGAGATGTTCGTCGCGGTGTCCAACAAC
>JAODBI010000080.1 GCA_025463875.1 Actinomycetes bacterium | reverse complement strand
TGGTCCAGCCGCAGCGCGCCGGTGCTCCCGAAGAACGTGGCGTCACCGAACGAGAAGATCCCGCCGTCCGACGCGACCAACCAATAGCCCTTGCCGGTTGTGGTCGACGCCATGCCCACGATCGGGCGGTTCAAATGCCGACCTCCCATCGAACCGAAGAACCGCGCGTCACCGAACGAGAAGATCCCGCCGTCGGACGCGACCAACCAATAGCCCTCGGCGGTCGGTGTGGAAGCCATGCCCACGATCGGCTGGTTCAGGCGAACACCACCCATCGAACCGAAGAACCGCGCGTCACCGAACGAGAAGATTCCACCGTCGGACGCGACGAGCCAGTAACCGTTGCCACTGCGAGTGCGTGCGATGTCGAGGATCGGGCTGTTCAGGTGTTGGCCCCCGCTGGATCCGTGGAAACGCGCGTCGCCGAAGCTGAAGACGCCACCGTCGCGTGCCACGAGCCAGTAGCCGCTGCCACCGGGCGTCGCCTCGATGCCGACGATCGGCACTGGGATGCGGCCCGTCGGGGCACCGTGATCGGCGGCGGCTCCGAACGCGAGGACCGACGAGTTGAAGCCGTGCAGGCACGGCGCGTCGTGCGAGCCGGTCGAGTTGGCGGTCGCGCTCGTCGTCGAGCACGTTGCATCGAAATCCCACGGCGCGACGCACGTGACCACGCGGCACACGATCGGACCCACGCACGCCAGGTCCTGATGGCATTGGCCGTAGCGAAACTCGTTGCAACACGTGAATCGTTGGTCGCATTCGCCCGAGGCGCAGTGGCAGTTACACGCGACGCACCCTCGGTCGCACAACCCGCTGCCACCGCAACCGCACGGTCCGCACGACGCGTTGCAGTCGATGTAGTAGCGGGGGCCGGAGTGGCAGAACGACGAGTTGTCGGCCTTCCACCAACCGGCGGGGTTGGTACCGGGCGGGCAACTGTTCTGGCCGTTGTTGACGGTGCAGCAGAACGCCGTCCAACCCGACGAGCACGACGGGTCTCCGCCGCAGACGGCCGCGTATGCCGTTCCGGGCCGGAGGATGTACCGCAGCGGATTCACGATCAGCGCGGAAGCGAAGATCGCGGTACGGACGAGGAAGCTGCGCCGGGTGACGTCACGACCATTGCGTCGCGTGCGGCCGGCGCGGTCGATGCGCCGGGTGACGCGCGCGACGACGCGGTCACCGACCTTGGGGCCGACGCGCGGTGCCGGACGCACGTCGGTCGTCGTCATGGCGCGACATCGAGGTCGGTGAGCACGCCGTTCACCTCGGCGAGTATGCGGGGCAGGTACGCACGACTCCCGGCGACGACGTAGAGGCAGAACGGTCGTCCGTGCGCGGTGAAGAACCGCTGACACCCGAGCTGGCCCGGCAGCGGACGCTGGAGGCGCTTCGAACCGAACATGTCGGCCGTGACGCGCGGGATCCCCTGCGTCGCGAACAACGGCTTGCCCACGGCGTCGGGTCCGTACTCGAACAGCACGACGAAGACGTCGGCCGAACGCATCAAAGGCGTGACACCACCGCCGAAGTCGTCCCGCTCTTCGGGCAGCGCGAAGTTGGCGAGATGGACGACTGCGTGGGTCTGCTCGGCCGCGACCGAGACCGCCCGCCGTTGGATGCGACCCTCCCAACCCGTCGGCAGACCGATCGCCAGGCCGTGCGCGGCAAGCGTCGTCGTCATTCGGGCGCGGCGCTCATCGTCGCCGCGGGTCTACGAACTTCACGCGCGTGACTCCTGCGCGATCTGCTCCGCAGTCCGGTAGAGGCTCGGGTCGCCGGGCGCGATGCCGTGCTCGCGCAGTTCGCGATCGATGCGAACCTCGCGCGAGTCGTCGCTCGCATCGTCGGCCGCCTGGCGCAGCAGGTTCTTCACCTGATCCCAGTGTGCACCGGTGCCTTCGCCGGTGACGCGGCCCGCGCCGCCGTCGACGAGGGCGAAATAGGGCGACCCGGGAACCGAGTAGTCGCTCCAGGCCGTGCTCGACATCACGACGGAGACGTTGGGCGGCGCCAATTTCCGCAGGGCCGAAACACTCTCCTCGGACGCGTCCTTGGTGACGACGACGACCCGGATGTCGTCCGGGAGGTCGAGTCGGGCGGGCTCCCCGAACGCGGTCCAGAACGTCTGACACGTGAGGCATCCGCTCGACAGGAACGCAAGCAACGTGCGATGCCTCGTTCCCACGACCGCGACGTGCAGCGCGTCGTCGCGCAGGCCCGCGCCGTCGAGATCGGCGGCGGTGGCGAACGAACCGGAGACGCGCGATCGAAGCTCGACCGGCATCGACGCGAGCTCCGAGGTGGGAGCGTCCGGGTCGAGGCCCGCGCCGAGCGCGTGCAGACGCCGCAGTATCTCGGCGTGGCTGCGCAAGAGTCCGGCTACCAGCACCGTCAGCAGCACCAACACCACCGACTCGAGGACGAGGATCGTGTTCGTCACCGGCTTGCCTCCTTGCTCACGGGGACCCCTCCTTGATCGCGCCTGCCAGCTCGGGCAGGACCTCGAGCGTGAGTGCGGCGAGCTTCACGCCGCAGAGGACGAGCACCGAGAACAACGCGCTCGCAACCCAACGCCCCGACAGTTGTGCGAACGGCGACTCGCCGAACGCGGCGACGAGCGCGACGGCGACCGCGGCGCCGTCGAGCACGACATGGGTTCGTGTGACGACCGAGCTCGACGAACCGAGACACGCGCACGGCGTCGTGGGTGCCCGCGCGAGCAGGCGGACCGCGAACACGGTGAGGAGCACGAAACACGCCGCAACCCCCAGCGCGGCCCGTCCGCCGAGCACCGCGCCGACGCCGCCCGCGCCCACCTCGACGATCCCGAACCCGACGACGACGACGCGGGGCAGCCGGACACCCGCCGCGAGCACCGCGGCCCGGGTCGGCCCGGGACGCATGACCTTGCCGAACCCCGCGACGACGAGCAGCGCGCACGCGACGAGAAACGGCCCGGCGAGGGATTGCCCGGCATCCATACCGATGATCACATCACCGCCTGGCGCCTGGGCTGATGCGGTTCGGTCTTCTCGTTTTCCATGAGTCCGAGCGATACACGATTCGGGCCATCCGCCGGTTCCACAACCCTACGAAACCCGCACGCGCGCGGAGCGGATGGTGGTGTGCGGGTCACGCAAGAGTTCCGGGCGAATGAACGGCGACTGATATATCGTCCCCATTGCTTGTCCCGGCCGGGTGGGAACCATCGGGACGCCGGTATCGGTTCGGGACCCGCAGCGCGTCGGGCACACGCAATGGGGTCCCCGCACCTGCTCACATGTTGGCTAGTCGTTCGGCCGGCTCAGCTGCCCGGAACGCGCGGAGGAGTCGTTCCCGTACGATCCGCTCGCCGCGAGCGTCTGCCGACTCGACCGGTCGGCCTCATTCCGCATTTCGCAACTGTACGCGGCTACTCACTCTGGCGACCACGGCGCCGGAACCGGTGACCTCGTGGCGCGACGCCCGGCCGCGGGCCGGAACAGAACGTACGCCCACGGCGCGTGCGCAAGCCGCGTGCGAAACTGTCCGGCGTACACTGGGCATGGCCGACCGCGCGGCCGGCAGTGAGGGCTGCAGTGCGACTGAAGCCTCTGGACGACAGAATCCCTTCTCCGATGCTCGCGCCGTTGCCGCTTCTGGCGCCGGGATCTGAGTGCCACCCGTGCTCGCTCCCGGTGAGCGACGCGTCGCCGACGTCAGGGCACCGGTGAACGCGACCGAGGAAGCACTGTACGGCGCGACCGCGGAGAACCCGTCCGTCGGCACGCTTCCCCCCTGGAACAACGAGCCAAGGCTCGCGCCGACAGTCCACACAACGAGCTTCCTCGGCACGTTCACCCGCATGGTCGCGTTGGCCCCCGCGCGGCTCGACTCGTTGCCCGATTGGTGGCGCCAACACGCACGCGGCGAACGGGCCGAAATCGCATCCCGTCTCCTCCTCGAAGAACCCCGCCCCGAACCGCTCCGCTTGTGGCGGATCGGTGGTTCGCTGCGTAGCCCAGGGCGGCGGCGATCGATTCCAATCGACTTGTGGTTGTGGCCGCGTCTGGATGCCTGGACGATGCTCGAGCTTGCGCCGAAACAAGACGTGCACGTCGGCCATCGCTACTTCTCGAGCGGCCAGCGAGTACTCGACGTGCTTTGTAGCCGTCTGATCCGCGAGCTGGACGCCGCCGCGTCGACGTAGACAAGGCGAAGTCGTCCTGCGCTTCCGAGCCCAAGCAGTTCGGTAGGAGCGAGGCGCGGTGAGTCTTGTTACCGCATGGAACGGCGCCGGTTCGCAGACCGATGTCGGGGCACCGCCTGAGTCGCCTATGAGGTTGGTACGATCTCGCCTTCCGATGTCCGGCGGATGAGTCGTAGATCGGCGGGGGAACTGACGATGGGTGTAGCCAGAGCCGACACCCATGTCTCGCGCGGGGTCGGCACGAGTCGTGTGCCGCGTTGGCTCACGATCCTGCTCGTCAGTCTTGCGGGACTGCTGCTCGAGGTCAGTTACACCCGAATCATCTCGTTCAAACTTTGGTACTACTACACGTACCTCGTCATCGGACTGGCACTCTTGGGCATTGGCTCGGGCAGCGTGTTTGTCGCGGTGTTCTCGCCGGTGCGCCGTTGGGCGACCGAACGCATCATCGCGCTGTGCTCGGTCTGGGGTGCGGTGAGCATCGCCGTCGGCTATCTCGTGGTCGCGAAGGTGCACGTGAATACGCCTGCGATCTGGGACTACGGGACGCGATCGTCGTTCACGAACCTCTTTCGGCTGGGCGCGGTCAGCCTTGCGGTCTTCGCTACCTTCATCGCGTTCGGAATCATTGTCGCGGTCCTCCTGGGACGGGCCGGCGACGGTATCGGCCGCATGTACTTCTCCGATCTGGTCGGCGCTGGTCTCGGGTGCCTCTTGGCCATCCCGTTGATCACGCGCCTGGAACCACCTCGCGTCGTCATGCTCGCGGCCCTGATCTTCGCGGTCGTGGGGTTGGCGTCGTGCCCACCGAGGTCGCTGCTCTTCGGCTTCGCCGCGATCATCAGCGTTGTGCTCGTGGTCACGGTCGTCTCGAAGCATGTCCTGCCCGACATCCGCACCGAGGACGGAAAGCTCCACACGCCGGTCACGAAGTACTCGGCGTGGGGTCCGGTTTTCCGCGTCGACGTCGTGCAGTTCACCCCGGACACGTCCGGTTACCTGTTGGTGCACGACGGCACCTTCGGCTCCGGGATCCGGCGCTTCGATGGCAACCCGGCGTCGCTCGGGGCCTACGCCAAGGACCCGCGCTCGATCCCGTTCCACGTGCTCGCCAAGCCCCCCGGACGCGAGCTGATCATCGGTTCGGCCGGTGGGAACGAGATCCTGTCGTCGCTCTACTACCACGCGCCCGACATCGAGGCCGTCGAGCTGAACCCCGTGACGGTATCGCTGCTCACGAAACACTTCGCCGACTACACCGGCCACCTGCCGCAGCAAACGGCGGTGCACCTGCATCAAGGCGACGGCCGTTCGTATCTCGCCCGGACGAACGCGAAGTACGACCTCACTTGGTTCGTCGCGCCGGACAGCTACGCGGCGACTAACGCGGCATCGTCGGGCGCGTTCGTGCTCTCCGAGAGCTACCTGTACACCACCCAGATGATCAAGAACACACTACAGCACCTGACCGCCAACGGCATCATGGTGGTGCAGTTCGGCGAGCTGAGTTTCGACACCCCGAACCGGACGAGCCGCTACATCGTCACCGCCCGCAGGGCGCTCGCGCAGCTCGGCGTCCGCGACCCGAACAATCACCTGCTCGTCGCCGCGCAACTGAACAAGACGGGCGCGCTCTCCACCATCGTCGTCAAGGGCACGACCTTCACCCGCGCCGAGACCGATCGGTTCCTGGGCGCCATCGCCGGCCTGCCCGAACAGCACCCATACGCAGCGCCCGGCCATGTGATCAACGGCGGCGTCGTGAGCCAGCTGGCGTCGGGAACGAACGCGCAAGTCGCTTCGATCGTGTCGCACTCGACGGAGAACATCACGCCGGTCGACGACGATGCGCCGTACTTCTGGCACTTCTCGCGTTTTCGCGATGTCCTCGCGCACATCGGGCAACCACTCAAAACCAACGACCCGGAAAGCGCCATCGGCGAGCGCGTGTTGCTCCTACTCCTCGCGATCGCAACCTTGTACGCCGGCGTCTTTTTACTGGCACCGTTCTTCGCGGTGCGCCGGAAATGGCGCGCGCTCCCGGCCAAGGGAACGTCGGCGGTGTACTTCGCCGCGCTCGGCCTCGGATTCATGTTCTACGAGATCACGATGATCCAGCGGCTGGTCCAGTTCCTCGGCTATCCCACCTATTCGCTCACCGTGACGCTCGCCGCAATCCTCCTGTCAACCGGCGTCGGCGCGCTCCTCAGCAGCAGGTTCGCCCCTCGCGCCCGCAGCGCGGTACCGATCCTGCTCGCAATCCTCGCCGCGCTCACCCTCTTCTACGAACTCGCGCTCCCGTCAATCCTCGACGGCGCGCTCCTCTCGAGCGGTCTCGCCCTCCGGGTCCTGTTCGCGGGCGCGATCCTCATCCCCCTCGGGCTCTGCCTCGGCATGTTCATGCCCCTCGGACTCGGCCGGGTCGCGTCCCTGACCGAGCACGGCGAGGAGTACGTGGCGTGGGGCTGGGCCGTGAACGGCTTCTTCTCCGTAATCGGCTCCGTGCTGACCACCATCTTGTCAATGGCCGTCGGGTTCCGCTTAGTGCAGTTCGCCGCACTCGGCGCCTACGCGATCGCGGCCATCGCCTTCACGACACTTCCAGCGGGCTCGCGCGTGTCGGCCATCTCGCTCGACGAGACACCGACTCTCGACACCCTCTCGGTCTGACCGCGGTTCTTTCGATCACGCGCCCGTTAGCGCACCCCGCACAAGTGTGACCGCGCTGCCGCCACCCACCACACGTCGCGCCCGTCGCGGACGCGGACCGGCGCGCGACTCATACCGGCTCGGCGGTCGCCGCGGTCGAACGGCGCGACCGGCGCCGGGCTCGTCGTCCGGTTCCAGCTACGCAAGCTCTCAACGACTCCTTGACGGACCCGTAAACCGAGCGGCCCCGCGGCTGCCTTGTTGACTCTGGCTCCACCGCGCTGGCCACCGGGCCCGCCGGGATGCCACCACCCTTGCCGGAGATCGATCGATCGCGTGCAATGGTGAGCGGAGTCCGGTTTCGTGAGGCAGGCGCGTTGGGCGCGATTCGGATGGTTGCGAGGACTGAGTTGCGGCGCCACTGGCGCGGCACCGTCGTCGTCATGCTCTTGGTCGGTCTGGTGGGCGGAGTGACGCTCGCCGCGCTCTGCGGTGCCCGTCGCAGCCGCTCGTCGCTGCGACGATTCAACGAGGCCAGCCGCTCGTCCAACATCCAGGTCCAGGTCGGGTGGTACACGCCGGCGCAACTCGCAGCGTTGCGCGGAACGCCGGGGGTGGAAGGCATCGGTGTCGTCGACCTGCTCTTCGTAGGGCCCGCCGCGCCGGCACTGCAGCACTTGTTGATCGCGGCACCGGTCGGGCGTGCGCTCGGCACCGAGGTCGACCGTCCCCGACTGGTCGCCGGGCGGCTCGCGAACCCCGACGCCCTTGACGAGATCAACATCGGCGAGGGCCTCGCCGCGATGACACACCTCGGAATCGGCAACACGATCGACGCGACGTCGATGTCGACGCAGACGTTCGACCGCCTCACTCATGGTGGCCCGTTCCGGCTCGACGGGCCGCGGATCCACCTACATATCGTGGGTATCATCCGGCGCCCGCTCGACCTGGCTTC
>JAODBI010000038.1 GCA_025463875.1 Actinomycetes bacterium | reverse complement strand
GAACGCGCGGCTCACGAGCTTGCGGTAACGCGTGTGCACCGGTGGGTCCATGAAGATAATCATCGAAGTCATGAAAGGGTCCGGTTCCGGCTCCATCATCTCCAGCACCGTCGTGTGCGCGGAGCTGAACGTGGCCGCGTCGAGGTGCGCGGCGAGCACGTCGTCGAAGCGACTCAGCGCGAAGAAGTCGTGCTCGGCGTTGTAGTAGACCGGCGCTTCGTCACGGAGCCGCTTCCAGATCGGATGCGGGTTCGCGTCGATCGTGTAGTCGTACGGGTCGTAGAGCAGAGGGGTCGACACCATGCGCGAACCGTACTGCTACGCGACTTCGGGTGTCGCCTGGTGCGTGGCCCAGGCCCGGTAGAGCTCGGCGTAGTGGCCGCCGAGGGCGACCAGCTCGTCGTGCGACCCGAGCTCGGAGAGCCGGCCGTCGAACACGACGCCGATCCGATCCGCGCGCGCCGCGGTCGAGAGCCGGTGGGCGACCACGACCGTGGTGCGGCCCTCCATCAGCCGCTCGAGTGCCCGCTCGACCGCGTGCTCGGTGCCGGGATCGAGATTCGACGTCGCCTCGTCGAGGATGAGGACCGACGGGTCGGCGAGCGCGGCGCGCGCGAGCGAGACGAGCTGACGTTCACCGGCCGAGAGCCGCGATCCGCGCTCGCGTACCTCGGTCTCGAGACCCTCGGGGAAGGCGACGAAGCGGTCGAGCAGCCCGAGGACGCGCAGCGCCTCTTCGACGTCGGCGTCGGATGCCTCCGGCCGGCCGACGCGCACGTTGTCGCGCAGGGTCCCCGCGAAGAGGAAGCCTTCCTGCGGCACGACGATGATGCGCTTCCGCAGCGAGATGAACTCGACGTCCTTCAGGTCGGCGCCCCCGACGCGCACCACACCTTCGACCGGGTCGTAGAAACGGGCGATCAGCTTGGCCAGCGTCGACTTCCCCGCACCGGTGGGGCCGACGAGTGCGATCCGCTCGCCGTCGCCGATGCGCAGTGAGACGTCGTGGAGCACCGGTTCGTTCTGCCCGTAGGCGAACGTGACGTGGTCGACCTCGACCATGCCCGACGGCGGCAGGTCGATCGCGGCCTGGCGCTGGCGCACCGTGGGACGCGTGTCGAGCACGCCGAAGATCTTCGCGAGCGCCGCCGCCGACGACTGCACCGTGTTATAGAGCTGCGAGAGTTGGTTGATCGGTTCGAACAAGCTGTTCAACCACAACACGAAGGCGGCGACCGTGCCGACGGTCACCACGCCGCGCGTCGTGAGCCAGCCGCCGTAGCCGATGATGACCGCGGTGCCGGCGACACCCGCGTACTCGATGATCGGGAAGTACTTGGACGATATGCGAACCGTCGTCATGTTCGCGTGGTACTGGTCTTCGTTGGTGCGGTGGAACTTGCGCGTGAACGCGTCCTCCCGTCCGAACGCCTGCACGACGCGAACGCCCTCGAGACTCTCCTGCAGTGTGCTGAGGTTCGTCGAGATCGAGTCGCGCACCTCGAGGTAGGCCTTGTTCGAGACGCGGCGGAACCACCGGCTCCCGAAGTAGACGGGTGGCACGATCACGAGGATCCCGACCGCGAGCTGCCACGAGACGATGAGCACGACGGTGATCGCGCCGACGAACACGAACGTGTTCATGACGAACAACACGAGACCCTGCGACACGAGCTCTTCCATCGCGTCGATGTCGGAGGTCATGCGCGCCACGATCTTGCCGGTCTTCTCCGTCTCGAAGTAGTCGAGCGAGAGGCTCATCATGTGGCCGAACAGCCGGTTGCGCAGATCACGGAGGAAGCCCTCACCGACGCGCGCGACGAGGACGATCGCGATCCGGCCGAGGACGAATCCGGCGAACGCAATCGCGAGGTACAGCAGCACCGCGAGGTCGAGCGCGCCACTGTCACCGGGGCTGTGCGCGCTCGGCAACCCGGCGTCGATGCCGTGCTTCACCAACAAGGGACCGGCCAACAAGGTGGCGGCCTGTGCCATCAACACGAGGACCGCGACCACGATCAGACTCCGCCAGGGACGCAGCATGCGCAACAGCCGGCGGACGACCCGGGTCGCCTCGTCGCGCGACAGCGTCTCCTCGGGGACGTTGTCGCCCCACCAGCCCATTAGTCGCCCACCCCCGGCAGATCGAGCACGGATTCGTCGTCGACGACGCCGGACTGCGGATCGAGCGCGGCACGGGCGAGCACCTCGCGATAGCGCGGCGATGTGGCGAGCAGACGTTCGTGGGTTCCGTCGGCCACGACCTTGCCTCCGTCGAGCAGTACTACGCGATCGGCGAGGGCGATCGTGGCCGGACGGTGAGCGATGATGATCGTCGTACGGCCCCGCATCACCTCCGCGAGCGCGGCGCGGATCTCGTGCTCCTTCGACGGATCGACCGACGAGGTGGCGTCGTCGAGGATCAACACCCGCGGATCGGCGAGGACCGCCCGCGCGATCGCGATCCGTTGCCGTTGCCCACCGGACAACGAGTAGCCGTGCTCACCGATGATCGAGTCGTAACCCTCGGGCAGCTCGCGAATGAACTCGTCCGCGCCGGCCAGCCGCGCGGCCCGGACCACCGCTTCGTTCGGCGCCTCCGGATCGGCGAACGCGATGTTGTTGCGCACACTGTCGGAGAACAGGAACGTGTCCTCGAACACGAGGCCCACCGAACGGCGCACTTCGGAGAGTCGCACGTCGCGGACGTCGGCGCCGTCGATGCGCACGTGTCCGGCGTGGACGTCGTAGAAGCGGGGGATGAGACGGGCGATCGTCGTCTTGCCCGACGCGGTCGCGCCGACCAGCGCCACCGCCTCGCCGCCCTCGATCACAAGGTCGAGATCGTCCAGCACCGCCGGTCCGCGCCCGTAGCCGAACGTCACCCGTTCGAATCGCACCGAGCCCGGACCGTCGGGCAGCGCCCTCGCGTTCGGCGCGTCCTCGATCGCGGGATCGGTGGCGAGAATCGAGTCGATGCGCCCCGCCGCCGCCGCCGAGCGCGGCAGCTGGCCCACGAGCATCCCGATCATGCGCAGCGGCCAGATGAGCATGACCACGAAGAGGTTCGCCGACACGATGTCGCCGACCGTCAGATGGTGGTTCAGCACCTGGTGACCGCCGTACCAAAGGATCCCGACGAGGCCCAGCGCCGGGAGGAGGTCGATCAGCGGCATGAAGTTCGCGCGCAGGCGGGCCTGATCCATCGACCGGTCGAAGACGCTGTCGGCTTCGGACGACAGGCGGGCGCGTTGCATGCGCTCGACGCCGAAGCCCTTGACCACACGCACCCCGGTGACGCTCTCCTCGACAACGCCCGACACGTCGGAAAGCTCTTTCTGGAGCTGCATCCCCACGGGATACATGCGGTGGTTGAAGCGGGTTGCGGAGATGTTGAGCAGTGGGAGGAGTCCGAGCGCGAAGAGCGCGAGCCCCGGACTGCGCAGGAGGAGGATGACGACGACCGCCACCATTTGAATGCTGCTCGCGATCGTCAACGGCACGAGGAGCACGACGTTGTTGATCTGCTGGATGTCAGTGTTCGCGTACGCCATCAACTGGCCGGTTTGCGCCTGGTCGTGAAACGCGAAGTGCAGACGCTGGAGGTGCGCGACGAGGCGCATACGGATGTCGGTCTCTACTCGCCACGCGAGCCCGAACGCGGCGTAGCGCCGCAGCCCGGTACCGACGGCCTGCACCGCGCCGACCGCGACGATCGCGGCCGTCAGTGCGAGCGTGATCCCCGTGCGGCCCCGCGCGATCCCGTGGTCGATCGCCGCGCCGGCGAGCAGTGGTACCGAAACGCGCGCGGTGGCCCACACCAGACCGGCAAAGATGCCGAGAACCATGAGCTTGGGGTGAGCGCCGACCGTTTCCTTCATGAGGCGCCAGCCCCGCCGGCGGGTCTGCTTGCCCTCGAGCTTCTCCGCGTCTTTGCGCGTCGTACGTTCGTGTTTGCTCTCGTCCGCGTCGTCCACCTCGATCGAGGCTATCAGCGCGTCTCTGACGCCTTCGTCAGGTTTTCGCGCCTCCCCGAGAGCGGACGCAGGACCTCAGGCCGGGAACAGCTCGGACACCATCTCGGCCAGCGCGGCGCGTTCCTCGTCGCGGCCGATGTCACCCGCGAAGATCAGGATCGGCGCGCCGGTCTCGCCGTGAATCTCCGCGGCCACCGTTCCGAGCCGGTCGAATCCGTTGCCGACCAACACGGCCGATGCGCCGGCCTCGCACACGACGCGGGCGACCGCCGCGCCGGCCTCGGTATCTGCATCCGGGACGATCACGACGCGGCCGGTCAGTTCAGTCACGAGTCACGCGCGGTTGATCCATCCGGTGAGGGTTCCGGCGGTTGTCCGTCGGCGAGACGCTTGCGCGCTTCCGCCTCGCGCAACACGTCGACGATCTCGTCGCCAACGAGCTCCGACTTGGCGAGCAGCTCGTCGCGTAGGGCCATGACGAGGTGCCGGTGGTCGTCGAGCAGCGCCTGTACGTCGGCCTTCGCCTGCGCGAGCAGCTTCTCGACCGACGCGCGCGCGTCTTCGTTACCGAGCACCTTGGCGACGATTCCCTGCGTGAACGGACCGCCCTCGATCGCGTCGTACGACACGAGTGAGCCGGCCATGCCGAACGACCCGACCATCTGCGCGGCGATGCGGGTCGCGTGCACGAGGTCGCCCGAAGGGCCGGTGCCCGACTCCCCGAAGAAGAGCTCCTCCGCGCTCATCCCGCCGAACGCGATCTTCATCATGCCGAGGAGCTCGGAGCGGGTACGCGTGAAGCGCTCCTCCCCGTCGCTGTGCGAGAGGAGCCCGAGGGCGTCTCGCCGCTTGATGATCGAGAGGACTTCGAGCTTGCGGTTCTGGCCCACCAGGTACGCCACGGTTGCGTGACCCGCTTCGTGCGTCGCGATCGTGCGTCGTTCGTCGTCGGTGTACTCGACCGGCTGCTTCAGGCCGATCTCCTCGGTCATCTTCGCCTGCTGTACGTGCGACCAGTTCATCGCGATCTCGCCGTCACGCAGCGCCCACACGAGACCCTCGTCGAAGATGTGCTCGATCATCACCGGCGTGTAACCGAAGGTCATCGCCGCGAGCGCGTCGCGCCGTTCCTCTTTGTCGAGCTCGGGGACGTGCGCCTTGCGATCGAGGTAGTAGTCGATGATCTCGCGTCGGCCGGTGCGGCTCGGCAGGTCGAAGTGGATCGATCGGTCGAAGCGACCCGGACGCAGCAACGCCGGGTCGAGGTCGGAGGCGCGGTTCGTCGCCGCGATGAGCAGAACGTTCTGAGGCTGCGCGACCCGCTTCGCGATGCGTTGATGCGCGGGCAGGAAACGGTTCAACGTGTTGATCCACCAGCTCGTCAACTTGTGACTGCCCGTCGGCGTGTCGAACGACTGCATCTGGATCAACAGCTCGTTGACGACACCCGAGATG
>JAODBI010000029.1 GCA_025463875.1 Actinomycetes bacterium | reverse complement strand
CGAACGCGCATCTGCCCTCCTGCCAGCGATACCGACGAGGGCGAGGACTGTAACCACTGGTCGCTCGCCACGCCGCTCATCGCGACCTGACGGCAGCGCATAACTGCCGATCGGGTCGCGCGATCCTGAGATCCGGCATGATGGTCGGGTGCACGTCTGCTGGACTGCGTTGAGATAATCAGCGGACGACGGGGTGATCGGTTGTGACTGCTCGGGTAGGCGAGTCCGATACCGAGGTGTCGGGGCGCTATTCACGGCGAGCAACGATTGGCTGGACCGTCGGCTTCATCGTGGCCGCGGCCACGATCGGGGGTGTCTTCTATTTCGTCGTTGGCCAGAAGGAGACCGTGAGGCTCGCGCAGGTGTCCGCGCATCTCACTGCGCCGAAGAGTTGGACGCTCGTGGACCATTTCAGCGAGCCCGGATCTGGCGTCGGCTGCATGATCTCTTGCCCGCACGCGACCGTCACGGCGGTCTTCAAGACCTCGTCCACACCGAAGGACGCCTGCGTGACCGTGCGCGCGCAGGTGACCCGTGAGGTTGCTCCTGTGCGTGATGACACAACCGATCCAGGTTGTGGTTGGCGCGCTCCACTCCCGTCAGTCAGCGGTGCCGCGGTGGTGCGGGCCGGATCGGAGACGGCCAACGTCATCCGGTCGTGGTCGATTACGCCCTGGGGTCAAAGTGCTCCGCCCACAGGGAACGACACGTACGTCTGGGTCGTGTTCAGCGGCGGGCCGACCTGATCGCGGCCAACCTCGCGTCCATAACTGCCAATCGGTCGCCGACGCGCACGCTGGACTCTCTTCGTTCGCGGCGTGCGATTCTTCAGCCGCTGTGCGCGGCGAGTCCGCGACCGCGTTCGCCTGATTGCAGCAGCCGTGCGATCTCCGCGACCTCCTGTTGGACCGCGCGTTCGAACCATCGGCGCGCAACCGCGTCGTAGAGTCGGCCGAGGACACCGTGACCGAAGTCCATCTCTTCAACATGGTGCAGGCGTGTCCCGCCGTCGGTCTCATCAATCTCGAACCACGCGTGCAACTGCTCCGGCACCCCATGCTCGAGCGTCACGTCAATGCGGTCCGGGACCTGCCAGCGATATCGCGTCACGACCGATCCGCGGAAACGACCCAGGAACAGGCCGTCCTCTCGGGCCAACATGCCTTCGGTCGTGTCGGCGAGCTTGGTCACTCCCAGCACTTTGGTGTCGGCTTTCGCGTACTGCGCCGGGTCGAGCACGAAGTCGAAAACCTCCTGCGCGGTGACACCCGGCACGAACGCGGTTCCTGCTCCACTGATCGACATCGACCCCGTCATTCCCGCACGGACCAATGCCAAAACGCTCCATCCGGATCTGCCGATCGGCGCGCGCGCCGCGGCGTTGCGGATCAGGCAAGATGTGTGTCGACGAGCGCAAACGGCGGAGGTCGCAGAGATGCACATGCCTTGGGGCGGCGGACAGCCAATTCCGAATACTCCGTTTCGCCGGGTGATCTCGAACGAAGCGACCGACAACCGGCTGGTGATACTCGCCGTCGATATGCCCGTCGGCGAGAACGTCGCGCCGCACGTTCACGGGCACGAGGACCAAGTGATCATCGTCGTGTCCGGAACGGTGGGGGCAACGGTTGGTGATGACGAGTTGGAGTTGACGGCCGGCTCGGTCATGTTCGTGCCGCGTGGCGTGCCGCACGGGCACTGGAACAACGGTGATGAGAGTGCGCGGCTGTTCGAGATCTACACACCAGGCGGCTTCGATCTCCTTTACGAACGAGTGGGCGAGATCGTCGCTTCCTGGCGCCAGCCAACGCGCGACGATTTCACACGCATCGACGCGGAACGTCGATAAGCCTGAACTCCAATACGGGCGCGCGCACATATCTGCCGCTCTGCGCTCGCCGAAGGGCGCGAGATCGGGCAACCTGCGCGGTCGGTGCCCAGGGGTCAGCATGTTGTGCGAGGCTGGCGTTCTCGGCGGGGGATCACCTCTCGCTTCGGCGAGAAGGTGGTCCTAGTGCTCAAACGATATTCGCGTACCGACGCGGGCGAGATCGGCGGAGACGATGACGCCGACAAGCGGCGTCATCGTGGCGGCAGAGGTTGGGGACCGTTCAGCGGCGGTCAACTCGCACTGGTCGTTTGCGTTGTCGCGGTGGTAGTCGGATTCCCGGTCGCCGCCACTGCCGTGATCAGCGGGTCGAATGTCTTCGTGACGAACGCCACGACGGGCACCCATGCTGTGGTCAATAGTCTCGGGCAGCTCTCGGTCGCTGCTACCGGCTCGGTGACCGCGACACCGACACCACCGAGCGCCAGCTACACCAAGATCGGCGGTGCGAGCGAGGCGTCGGGGTGCAACGCGGTGACCGTCGCGGTTCCGGCCGGGAAGGCACTCATCGTGACCTCCATCACCGTGGACATGAGGTCGGTGACGACCGGCCCGGTTGAGGTTCTACCAGTCGCGGCCACTCCTGGTACCCCGTGCGGTCTCCTGACCAGTGCCGCCGACGTTTCGATGTCTGGGTCGGGCGTGGACCAGATCATCCCGTTCCCATCGGGATTTCCCGTCAAGGCCGGACACGTCGTGGGTCTGGTGATGTTCGGTGGCTCGGGCGATGCGAACGCCGTAGTCACCGTGAATGGATACCTCGTCTCATCGACGTTGTGCACCGTGACCGGCCCACCAATCGGCTGCAACTAACGCGCAGCGCCACATGCATCTTCGGGGGTCGGCTTCGGCGGACCCCGAAAAGCGTCGTCCGGCGCGCAAAGAACTGCCGCTCGGTAGTAGCCGAAGAGACGTCGGCGTTAGTCCACCGGATGCCTGCGTGACTGGGCGACCGCAGCGGGGCCAATACCGCGAGTCGCTCACATGGGGATGGTACGCGGTCAAGCACGCGCCAGATCTGCCGATCGGTACTCGCCGCGCCGGCGCGAGATCGGGCATTCGGTGCGCTGCGCTCATGCCCAATACGTCAAGCGTCGATGAGGACTGTGCACGACTATCCGGGTTTCGGACGCTACGGAGAGTTCCACAGACATGAGCTGGCTTCCGCCACGAAAGGTCGCCACGCGGAGGGAGTGGTCGTACGCG
>JAODBI010000013.1 GCA_025463875.1 Actinomycetes bacterium | reverse complement strand
GATCTCGTCACCCTCCGCGACCGAGCTCGTCTAGCCGGCGGAGTACCGGAACGCGATCGATGACCCCGCTGAAGGAGGTCAACACGCTCGCGAACGTCAACAGCGCGAGCACGACGAGCACCGCGGTCCGCGTCGTCGTACCGCATTCGAGCACGACGGCCAGGCCGAGCACCGCACCGTTCGCGTTGGCACCGGTGTCGCCGAGCATCAGATGTACGCGGAGATCGTCGCCGAGCAATCCCGTGAACGCACCCATGACGGGCGCGATCGCGACGCCGACGACATCGTTGCGCGCGATGAGCGCGATCGGTATCCACGCGACGAGCGAGATCTTGATCGCGCGACCAGGTGCGCGATCGAAAAGGTTCACGAGATTCGCCGCCAGCGCGACGAGCAGCGCGTCCACGATGACACGAGCCCCCGACGCGCGCGCGCCTGATACGACACTCGGATTCGCGCTCACCAACACGAACGCGATCGCCACGCCACCGACGATCTTGACGAGACCCGTCGTGACGCGGCCCTGTACGAGCGCGCCCAGGTGCCCGCGAAATCCGTGGTCGGCCTGCGTCCCGACGAGATCGTCGAAGAGCCCGAGCAGTCCGTAGCCGACTACGGCCGTCACTACGAGCACACGGGCCAGATCGATGCCTGCGTCGCCGACACCTAATGTCGCGAAGAGCGACCGTCCGCCTTCGACGACCACTACCGCGAAGATCGCCAGCACGCCCATCGCAGTCGGAATGCCCTGACCCCGGTGATTCGGGCGCAGGAGAGCGGGCGCGCTCAACAACTCGCGACCCGCTCCGACGAACAACCGCACCGCGAGCACACCGACGACGAAGCCGAGGAACACGCTCACGAGGGGATGGGCGGAAGGGGCTCGGTCGCCCCCTCGCCGTAGCCGTAGTGGCCGACCGTTCCGCTCGCGATCTGCTCCAGCCCGATCACCGCGGTCAGCGGGCCCTGGGGCGTCTCGGCGTCGTCGAACGTCGTCACCTGCTTGGCGAGCCGCGGATCGCCACGCACGGGCTCGAGCGCGCTTCCCCGTTTCGGGTTCGGGGTCGCGCCGCCCGTCGGGTCGTAGACCTCTCCCACCACGGTCGGAACATTCGTGCCGAGCAGTGACCCGACGAAGTCGACCATCGTGTCCGTCCCCGAGAGGTGACTGTCGGTACCGGTGAGTACCAGCATGCGCGACGCGCGCGACGGGAAGGCGGCGAGGTCCGACTTCTTGCCGTCGGTGAAGTCGAGGAAGCCGGCCGATCGCAGCGGCTCGATCACATCGCGCGGGCGCCGGGCACGGCCCGCGGGCGGCGCCGCGAGGCGCGTTGCGAGATCGCGCAGTGCCGAGATCCGGGACGCGGCGACGTTCCCCGAAACGCGGGCCGCGGTCTGCAGCGATCGCAGGTCGTTGGGCGAGTCGAGCCGCCACTTGTCGTTGAGCCAGAGCACACCGGGTATGTCCGCGCCCGCGGCGCGCATGGTCGTCAGCACCGAGCTCACCGCACCCGGGTCGATACCTTTCTCGGCCACGACGACGACGGGCACCGCGAGCAGACGTTGCTGCACCGCGTATGATGACGCCTTCTTCAAGAAGTCGTTGAGCTGCGCCACCTGATCCTTCAGCTTGCTGTTCTCGCTCTTCAATTGGTCGGACTCGTGCCTGACGCTGCGGATCTCGGTATCGAGACGGTCGACGATGGCCTGGTCGACGACGGTCGAACCGACGAGGATGCCGAGTCCCATGGCGAGAAAGACCGCGATGAGCGAGACGAGGTGAAACCGAAAATTGATCATCGTCAGAACCAGCCGCGCACCCGCGACCACGCGTCGTCGAACACGAGCCGGAAGCCGTCGAGGAAGACGCGCAACGAATGCGACGCGTACACCATGGCGACCATCGCCGCCACGGCCGCGACGACGAGCAACACCAGATCGCGCCGGCGTATCCGGCCCTGGTAGAGACGGCTCACTCCTTTGGCGTCGACCAGGATCGGGCCGAGCCGTAGGCGCGTGAGGAACGTCGACGCCATCCCCCGCCGGCCCTTGTCGAGGAACTCGATCATGGTCGCGTGCGTACCGACCGCCACGATCAGGTCGGCGCCGGCCTCGTAGGCGAGCAGCAACGCCGCATCCTCGCTGGTGCCCTCGGCGACGAACCGTTCGTAGCGCACGCCCGCTTTCTCCAGACCTTCGAAACCGGGCGCGCGGCCGTCGGGGTGCACGTGGTGCACGAGCTCCGCGCCGCAGTGCAGCGCGACCGGAGAGAGCGAATCGAAGTCGCCGATGATGATGTCGGGCGTGCGGCCGTCGTCGATGAGCGCGTCCGCGCCCCCGTCGACCGCGATGAGCACGGGCCGATACTCGCGGATATAGGCGCGCAGCGCGCGGAGATCGTGCTTGTAGTCGAGGCCACGCACGACCACCAGCGCCTGCCGACCGCGGATCTTCGTGCCCAGCGGCGGGAGCTCGAGCGGCTCGAAGCTCTGCTCGGCCTCTCTGTCGATGTACTCGAGCGTGTTCTGCGCGAAGGAGCGCAGCTCGGTGCCGATGCAGAGTCGCGCGTCGTCCATGCGCTGCGCGACCTCGGCGGCCGTGAGCAACTCCCCCGCCGCGAGCTTCTCGCCGTCGCGCCAGACCGCGTTGTCGCGGATCTCGACGACGTCGCCGTCGCGCACCGTCTCCATCACCGCGCTCCCGACGGCGTCGAGCAGCGGCACGCGCGCCGCCATCACGCGTTCCGGTCCACCGTTCGGGTAGCGACCGGAGATCGAATGCTCGGCGTTCACGATCGCGGCGACGCCCGCCACGAGGAGACTCTCGGCCGCGATGCGATCGAGGTCACGGTGATCGATGATCGCGATCTCGCCCTTCCCGATGCGCTTGGCGAGATCCTTCGTGCGGCTGCCCACCCGGGCGACGCCGGCGACGTGTACCGACGGCCCGTGCCGGGTCGACCGATGCGAGCGCAACCGGAAGGTCGGCCGGCGGGGCAACAGCCTCACGCCGCGCCCGTTCCCGCGCGAGAGGCCTCTCGCAGCTCACCCGACTTGTCGACGAGCTCGCGCGCATGACGGCGCGCGTGCGCGGATCCGCCGATCCCGGCGAGCATGCGCGAGATCTCGTTGACACGCGCGTCGTCCAACAGCAACGACGCGCCGGCGATCGTCCGGCCCTTCACTTCGTCCTTCGCGACCAGCACGTGCGCGTCGGCGAACGCCGCGACCTGCGGAAGGTGAGTCACGCACAACACCTGATGATGACCACCCAAGGTGGCGAGCGCGCGCCCGACGGCCACGCCGGCCTCGCCACCGATGCCCGCGTCGACCTCGTCGAACACGAGCGTCGGCGGCGCTTCCGACAGCACGACCCGGAGCGCGAGCATCGCACGCGACAACTCACCGCCCGAAGCCGCCTTGGCGAGCGGCCGCGCCGGTTCGCCGGGATTCGGCGCGAGGAGGAATGTCACATCGTCGGCGCCATCGTCGCCGATGGCCTCCGGGTCGGGGGTCGACCCGATGTCGATGCTGAAAGTCGCGGCCGGAAGCGCGAGCTCGCGCAGATGCTGCGTGACCGCGCCCGCGAGCCGGGGCGCGGCGGCGCGCCGCAGCTTCGACAGCGCTTTCGCGACCCGCGCCATCTCCGCGTGCGCTGCGAGCCGGGCCGCCTCGAGACCGGCCGCCCGGGCGTCGTGTTGCTCGAGCTCGACGAGCCGCGCGCCCGTCTCTTTCGCATAGTCGACGACATCGGCCAGCGTCGGGCCGTACTTGCGCTTCAACTCGGCGAGCAGAGCGCGCCGCGCCTGCACCTCCTCCAGGCGTTGCGGATCGGCGACGACCGACTCTTCGGTCGTCCGCACATCGTGCGCCGCATCCTGGAGCTCGGATTGCAGCGCGCGCAGCCGATCACTCAGCGCCGCGAACGGCGCGCGCCCGTCGAGCGCGGCGACCGCGGCACCGATCGCGTCCTCGCCCGTGCCCTCGAGGTGTTCGTATGCCGCCGACAGTGCTTCGCGATGGTCCTCGGCGTCGGCGAGGAGCTCGGCTTCCTGCAGGAGCCGGCGGTCCTCGTCGCCGTCGGCGATCCCCGCCGCGCCGATCTCCTCGACCTGGTAGCGCAAGAGGTCGACCTCGCGTGCCCGGGCCCGCTCGTCGCCGCCGAGCGTTCCGAGCTCGTCGGTGATCCGGCGGCTCTCGTCGCGAGCCGCACGGAGCGTGGCGAGCGCCGACTGTGCCTTCTCCCCGACGAAGCGGTCGAGGAGCGCGCGCTGCTCCGCGGGCGCGAGCAACGACTGATGGGCGTGTTGACCGTGGAGATCGACGAGACGCCGTCCGCACTCCGCGAGCTCGGACACGGTCGCGAGCCGTCCGTTGACGTAGCCGCGCGAGCGACCGACCGCCGGTATGACCCGCGCGAGCACGACCTCGTCGTCGCCGTCCTCGAATCGGCCCTCGACGCGCGCCTCGGCCGATCCCTCGCGCACCAACTGCGGGTCGGCACGCCCACCGCCGAGCAGATCGAGCGCGTCCACGATCAGGGTCTTGCCCGCGCCCGTCTCGCCCGTGATCACGGTCAGTCCCGCGCCGAGCGTCACGTTCAGCTCGGCGATGATGCCCAGGTTCTCGACGCGCAGCTCCAGCAACATCGGCTACCGGTCCGGGAGCGAGAACTTGGTCTTCAGGATCTGGTGGAAGTCGCGCGGGCGCACGCTCACGAGCCGGAGCGGCTCTTTGGCGACGCGACACCGCACTTGATCGCCGGAACACAGCTCGCCGAGCTCACGGCCGTCGATCGTGAGTGCGACGTTACGGCCGTTGCTCACGACGAACGAGACCTCTTCGTGCTCCGACAGCACGAGCGATCGGTCGAACAGCATGTGGGGCGAGATCGGCGTCAGCAGGATGCACCGCAGGTCGGGCGACGCGATCGGTCCACCCGCCGAGAACGAGTACGCCGTGCTGCCGGTGGGTGTCGCGACGATCAGACCGTCGGCGGCGTACGACGTGAAGGCGGAGCCGTTGATCGACACGTCGAGATAGATCAGGTGACCGGAGCGCAGCTTCTCGATGACGGCCTCGTTGAGTGCGTACCAACTGCCGCGCACCGAGCCCGACGACTCGACGTCGACCGCGAGCATCATGCGTTCCGACACTTCGAACTCGCCCGCCAGGAGCCGCGGCATCCACGGCTCGAGCTCCTCGGGCTCGAGCTCGCTCAGGTATCCGAGGATGCCGACGTTCACACCCAGGAGCGGCACCGGCGCCGGGTACACGAGCTGCACCGCGTAGAGCATGGTGCCGTCGCCGCCGAGCGAGATCACGAGGTCGAGGCCCGGCGCGAAGTCGTCGGGCTCGACCGCGTACGCGTCGAGACCGGACGCCGGCGCGAGCGCGGCCGGAACGCGCACCTCGACACCGTTCTCGACGAGGCCGGCCGTGAGCTGTTGCGCGAGCGCATGCGCGAGCGGTCGGTCGCGGTGCGGTACGAGTCCGACGGCGCGGGTGACGGAAAAGGCGGTCTCCGGGGTCTCGCTCACGACGACGCCTGCGTCAGGCGGACCGCGTCGACGAGCGCGGCGGGTGAGATGGTCGCGGAACCGCGCCGCGCGTACACGAGGAACTCGACGTTGCCGTCGGCACCTCGCAGCGGCGACGGCACGACCCCCTGGACGCCTAATCCGGCGGCGCCGAGACCGGCCACGACCTCGCGCAACACCGCCGTGTGCACTTCGGGATCACGGACGATTCCACGCCGGCCGACCCGTGCCCGACCGGCCTCGTACTGCGGCTTCACGAGCAGTACGAACTCCGCGTCATCGGTGGTCAGCGCGAGGAGACTCGCCGCCACCGTGCGCAGCGAGATGAACGAGAGATCCGCGACGCAGAGATCCGGTCGGGGCTCGAGTGCGCCGGGCCGAAGACTGCGGACGTTGGTCCGTTCCAAGACGCTCACCCGGTCGTCCTGGCGCAACGACCACGCGAGCTGGGCCCGACCGACATCGATCGCGTGCACGTGCGCGGCGCCGCGTTGCAACAGGCAGTCGGTGAATCCGCCAGTCGAGGCCCCGACATCGACCGCACACCGGCCCTGCACGTCGACGGAGAACGCGTCGAGCGCGGCGGCCAGCTTGTGCCCTCCGCGCGACACATATGCGGGACCCTCGGCCGCGAGGAGCGCGATGGCTTCCTTGCCGTCGACCTGGCGGGCCGGGGTCGACGCGGGCGCACCCCCGACGAGCACGCGGCCCGCATCGATCGCCTCGACGGCCCTCCCCCGACTGGGGACGAGGCCGCGCCGGACGAGCTCGACGTCGAGGCGCCGCCGCACGCGGCCGTCAGCCTGCCTTGCGCCCGGCGTCGGGCGCCGCCTTCTTCGCGGCCGCCTTCTTCGCGGGGGCCTTCTTCGCGGGGGCCTTCTTCGCGGCCGCCTGCTTGGCGGTCTTCGTCGTCGCCGGAGCCTTCCGGGCCGCCTTGTTCGGCGGGGCCTTCGTGGTCGCTTCCCGGGTCGTACGCTCGAGCCGGCGTTCGAGCGCGGCAAGGTCGGCCTTGGTGGCCAAGCCGAGCGCACCCAGCTGGCGCTGTACCTCGTGCTGCACCAACTTGCGTGCGTCGTCGCTCCGGCGCCGGCTCGTGTCGACCACCTCGTCGACGGCGGCGCTCATCTGGTCGCGGGCCAGGTGTCCCTGGGCCACGAGCTCGACGACGATGGCGCGCGCCTGTGATCGGCGCAGCTCGGTGAACTGCATGCCGGTCTCCATCACTCGCCTCCAATCGGACGCCTGGATGGTCGGGATCTTGGGCGGCATGGTCGGGCCTCTCCATGCGGGCGCGCGCGGCGCAGTACGGGTCGACCCGCAAGCCTACGGCCTGGACCGTCGCAAACCGCGAGAGCCCGGCTTCCGATGCCGCTCGCGCCGCACCGGACGATGTCGACCCCGGACCCCGTCGACCGTGGGACCCTGAGCACACCGAGACGTTGTCGAGAGCCGTCGGTAGGGTCCCGCCGTGATTCCGATCCGTGACGACAATCCCACTGCGCACCGGGCCGTCGTCACCCTGGTTCTCATCGTCGTCAACATCGCGATCTACTTCGGGATCCAGTACCCGAAGCACAGCTCCAACGCCGAGGCCCTGTTCGAATACAAGTGGGCAGGCGTGCCGTGCGAGGTGCGTACGGGCAGGCCGATCGTGCTCGTGCCGGAAGGATCGGGCCCGGCGCTCACCAGCCGATGCGCCATCCCCGCAACCGGGGTCACCGGCCCGCTCACCCCGTTCCCACACAAGAGCATCTGGCTGTCGGTCTTCTTCTCGATGTTCCTGCACGCGTCGATCCTGCACGTGCTGGGGAACATGCTGTTCTTGTGGATCTTCGGCAACAACGTCGAGGACCAACTCGGTCCGATCGGGTTCCTCGTCCTCTACCTCGTCGGCGGCATCGTCGCGTCGCTCGTGCACATCGTCGGCAATCTCGACTCCACCTCGCCGTTCCTCGGTGCTTCGGGCGCGATCGCGGTGGTGATGGGCGCGTACATCGTGTGGTGGCCGCGGGCACGCGTCCTCACCGTGATCCCGCCCTTCTTCTTCCTCCCGTTTCGCGTGCCGGCCGTAGTCGTGCTCGGCCTGTGGTTCATCTTGCAGCTGTTCACGCAGTCGTCGAGCGGCGTCGCGACCCTCGCGCACATCGGCGGATTCGTGTTCGGCGTGCTGGTCGCGTTCGCGCTCTCGCGGACGGCCGGCTTCCCGCGCCGAATTCCGCCCACCCGATTGCGTTTCTGAAGGTTCCGGAGGCGGAGTCCGGGGCGCTATCGCGACGCGGGTCGGAACGCGGCGACGAGCCGGGGCGCGAGCTCACCGAGATCCTTGGCCACGAACGCGGGCGGGGGCTCCGGGATCGGCTCCTCGCCCGAGGTTCCGACGATGCCGGAGAGCACGAGCGCGAACGGGACGCCCAGGACGGCCGCGAAGGCGCCGTCGGTCGACGGACGATCGCCGATCATGACGACCGGGTCGCCGAAGCGATCGCGGACGAGCGCCGCCATCGCGGGTTCCGGCTTTCCGGCGACCTCGGGCCGGCGCCCGCCCGCGGTCGCGACCGCCGCAACGAGCGCGCCCGCACCGGGCAGCAAGCCGTCGGTGGCGGGGTACGTCGGATCAAGATTGGTCGCGATGAAACGCGCGCCGGCGCGCACGCCGTCGGACGCCCGCCGCAGTCGTTCGAAGTCGAAGTCGCGGTTCCACCCGACCAGCACAGCGTCGGCGGGTCCGGAGTCGACGGTTTCGAAGCCGGCCGCGTGCAACGCTTCCACCACTCCGGGACCGGCCGCGCACGCGAGCACCTTCGTGGCCGGGCCCAAGTGATCCCGGGCCAGTAGCGCGACCGCGGCCTGCGCACTGGTCACGAGATCGTCGGGATCGGCGTCGACGCCGGCGGCGGCGAGGCGCGCGACATTGTCCTGCACGCGGCCGCTCGAGTTGTTCGTGAGGAAGACGACGTGCAGGCCGGCGTCCCGGAGCAGCGCGATGCCGGCGGCCGAGCCCTCGATCGGGGTCTCGCCGCGCCACACCACGCCGTCCAGGTCGCAGCACACGACCGGACGGCCGTCGCCGCCCGTCTCACTCACGCCGGCTCACGCCCGCAACTCGCCCGCGGCGCTCATACACGTCGCTGATCGTCGGGCGTCTCGTTGTCAGGTGCCGTGCTCTCCGCCCCGTCGGACTCGATGACCTGCTCGAGTGCGGCCTGATAGTCGGCGTTGTCGGGCCGCATCACGGTCGCGAGCCGCAGGTGACCCCGCGCCCGCGCCCGATCGCCCGCCTTGAGCCGGCAGAGGCCCGCGCCGTACTGCGCGTAGTCGTTGACCGGCTCGATGTCGAGGGTGGCGATGAACTCCTCTTCGGCGGCCGCGAACCGGCCCGTGCGGAAGTAGGCCCGCGCCAGGGCCTCGCGCACCGAACCCTTGGCGGGCTCGAGCTCGCGGGCCTGCTCCAGCGCGATCACGGCCGCGTGGGCGTTGCCGTCCGCGAGGAGCCGCATGCCCTCGGAAAAG
Source organism: Actinomycetes bacterium (assembly GCA_025463875.1). Taxonomy (GTDB): domain Bacteria; phylum Actinomycetota; class Acidimicrobiia; order IMCC26256; family PALSA-610; genus PALSA-610. Next base: position 3,340 of record JAODBI010000013.1, on the reverse strand, counting down.
GCGGTGTATGCGTCGTAGTGCCCTGATGCTGTCATGCGGTTCGCCTCCTTGGCGTTTCCCCACTCTCATGAGTTCGGGGTTTGCCTGTGGTACAACCCAATCGCATTCCCGCCAGTCCCCGGAATCCGGAGCAACCCCGTGGCCGACCTCTCGCCCTTCGCCGGTTCCCGGTACACCGGCATCAGCCGGCAGGGCCCGTCCACCGAGCTCGCGGCGCTCGTGGCTCCACCCTACGACGTCATCGACGACGACCAGCGCGCGTCGTTGGAAGCCGGCGACGAGCACAATGCGGTACGCCTGATCCTGCCGCAGGACCTCGAGGCCGAGGGTGATCGCTACGAACGCGCGGCACGCACCTTCGCCGCGTGGGAGGCCGAAGGGGTGCTGGCGCGCGACGCCGAGCCGCGCCTCTACGCGTACCGCATGGAGTTCACCGATCCGCACGGCGTCCGCCGTCACACCCGGGGCGTCATCGGGGCGTTGACCCTGCCCGAGGCGGGTGACGACGACGTTCTGCCGCACGAACGAACGCTGCCCAAGGCGAAATCCGACCGGCTCGCGCTCCTGCGCGCCATGCGCGTGAACGTCGATCCGATCTGGGGCCTCAGCCTCGGATCGGGGCTGACCGCGCTCGTCGAGGGTGCCGCGCCCCTCGCCGCCTGCGTCGACAGTGAAGGCGTTTCCCACGAGATCGCGGCGATCGACGATCCCGAGAGGATCGCCGCGATCCGGCAGGCGATCGGTAGCGCGCCCCTGGTGCTGGCCGACGGGCACCACCGGTTCGAGACCGCGCTCAACTACCGCAACGAGCTGCGCGACGCCGGCGAGGAGGTGGGCGGGGCCGATGCGATCATGACGTTCGTCGTCGAGCTCGTCGACGACGAGCTCTGCATCGAGCCGATCCACCGCCTGATCGAGATGCCCGGGGCGACCGACATCCGCGAACGGCTCGCCGACGCGTTCGAGCTCCGCGACGCGGGCGCGAACACGCCCGAAGGTGTCGCCGCGCTCGAACGGGCGATGCGCGACGAGCACGGATTGGGCGTTGTCGACGGCCGGGGACTGGCGCTCGCCATCCCGCGCGCCGACGTCCGCGCCACCGCACTCGCCGGCGAGCATCCCGCGGTCGCCGCGACCGACGCCGCACTCATCGAAGCACTCGTCGTCCCCCGCCTCGCCGATACCACGTGGCAATACCGCCATGACGCCCGCGACGTTGCGGCCCTCGTCGACAAGGGCGCGTCGACCGCCGCGATCCTGTGCTCGCCCGTCTCCGTGGCAACGACGCGTGCTGCCGCGATCGACCGCGTCCGCATGCCGCAGAAGACGACGTTCTTCTGGCCCAAACCGCGCACGGGCATGGTGTTCCGCAGTCTGGACTGAGCCCGCGTCCGCGCCGGGCGCGAGCCCTCTCGCCGTCGGTTACGTGACCGTCCAGGTCGGCGCCGACCGCAACAGGGCCGCCAGGTCGCCGGGACCGGATTTGTCGACCGCAGCCGCCAGCTGCTGCTGCATCGAGACCCCGTACGCCGGACGATCTACGGCCCGGAAGACCCCGACCGGAGTCGGTGTCTCCGGGTGTTCGGCGAGCCGCGAGAGCGCGAACGCGAGGGACGGGTCCGGGCGGGTCTCGTCGTGCACGACGAGCTTGTCGACGCCCACGTCGGCGACCTCGACGACCTGCGCTTCGCCGAACTCGTTCATCATCACGCCGTGCTGACCATCGGCGCCGAACCGCACGGGCTCGCCGTGCTTCAGGTCGATGAGCATGTCGGGACGGGCGTCCTTGTTGAGGATCGTGTCGAACGCACCGTCGTTGAAGACGTTGCAGTTCTGGTACACCTCGACGAACGCCGCACCCTGATGCGCCTGCGCCCGGCGAAATGTCTCCGTCATGTGCTTGCGGTCCATGTCGTGCGTCCGGGCCACGAAGCTCGCCTCGGCGCCGAGGGCGATGGAGATCGGGTTGAACGGGTGGTCGAGCGAGCCGAACGGCGTCGACTTGGTGATCTTGCCGACCTCGCTCGTCGGCGAGTACTGACCCTTGGTCAGGCCGTAGATCTGATTGTTGAACATCAGGATCTTGAGGTTCACGTTGCGGCGCAGCGCGTGGATCAGGTGGTTGCCGCCGATCGACAACATGTCACCGTCGCCACCGATCACCCACACCTGCAGGTCGGGACGCGCCAGCGCGACACCCGTCGCCACCGCGGGCGCGCGCCCGTGGATGCTGTGGATCCCGTACGTGTTCATGTAGTACGGAAGGCGCGCCGCGCAACCGATTCCCGACACGAACACGAGATCTTCGGGCTTGACCCCCGTCTCGGGCAGCATGAGCTGGATGGCCGTGAGGATGCCGTAGTCACCGCATCCGGGACACCAACGCACCTCCTGGTCCGACTGGAAGTCCTTGCGGGCAAGCTTCACGGAGCCGCCCGCGCCATTGCCATTGCCATTGCCGTCGCTCACGACTGCATCATCTCCAGGATTCTGTTCTCGAGCTCGGAGACGTGGAACGGCACGCCCGCGACGCGCGTGTAGCTCTTCGCGTCGACGAGGTACTCGGCCCGTACGAGCTTCGAAAGCTGACCGAGGTTCAGCTCCGGTACGAGGATCTTCGGGTAGCGGTGCAACACGTCGCCGAGGTCGCGCGGGAACGGGTTGAGGTGACGCAGGTGCGCGTGCGCGATCTTGCGCCCTCGCGATCGCAGCCGCCGCGTCGCCTCGGTCGTCGCCCCCCACGTTCCGCCCCACGAGAGCAGCAGAAAGTCCGCCTGGTCGGGATCGTCGAGATCAACGAGCGGGATGTCGTTCGCGATGCCCGCGATCTTCGCCGCCCGCAGTCGCGTCATCGCGTCGTGGTTGGCCGGGTCGTAGCTGATGTTGCCCGTGCCGTCTTCCTTCTCGATCCCACCCACGCGGTGCATCAGGCCCGGCGTTCCAGGGATCGCCCACGGACGGGCCAGCGTCTCCGGATCGCGCAGGTACGGCCAGAACTCGTCGCCGTGGTTCGGCTCGGTCGCGAAGGTCACCGAGATGTCGGGCAGCGCGTCGACATCGGGCAACACCCACGGCTCGGCACCGTTCGCGAGATACCCATCGGTCAACAGCATCACGGGCGTGCGGTACTTGATCGCGATGCGCGCCGCCTCGAAGGCGGCGTTGAAGCAGTCGCTCGGTGAGCTGGCCGCGACGATCGGCATCGGCGCCTCGCCGTGCCGCCCGTACATCGCCAGCATCAGGTCGGCCTGCTCGGTCTTGGTGGGCAGACCGGTGGACGGGCCGCCGCGCTGTACGTCGACGATGATCATCGGCAGCTCGAGGCTCACCGCGAGGCCGA
>JAODBI010000012.1 GCA_025463875.1 Actinomycetes bacterium | reverse complement strand
ACCACGGTGAACACGAACACGATGACGATGAGCGTCAGCGCCGCGCCCCAGGCCCGGTCGGTCGACGCGGGGAAGGGCGTCTGCGCGTTGTCCCATATGACCTTCGACAGCGTCGTGTTCGTGCCCTTGAACGGGTTGGAGTTGATGACGTTCGTCGTGCCGATCGTGAGCAGCAGCGGCGCGGTCTCACCCGCGGCGCGGGCGATGGCGAGCATGGCGCCGCTCACGACGCCGGGGAGCGCGGCGGGCAGCGCGACCGACACGACGGTGCGCCAACGCCGCGCCCCCAGCGCGTCACTGGCCTGCCGGAGGTCGTCCGGTACGAGCTTCAGCATCTCCTCGGTCGACCGGATGACAATGGGCAACATGAGCGCGCCCAGCGCGAGGGATCCCGCGAAGCCCGAGTAGCCGGAGTGCAGCCCGGAGCTCACCCAGATCGTCGCGACGAAAAGTCCCATTACGATCGAGGGCACACCGGTCATCACGTCGGCCATGAACCGGATGACCGTGGCGGTGCGATTCTGGCGTCCGTACTCGTTCAGGTAGACAGCCGCGAGTATGCCGAGGGGTATCGCCATGGCCGCGGCGACGCCGGTGATCACCAGCGTGCCGACGATGGCGGGCGCGATCCCGCCGCCCGCGAGCTGGGTGACGATCTGCAGGTTCTTTGTCAGGAAGCCGATGCTCATCACCGACGCGCCCCGGCTCACGACGTACACCGCGATCACCACGACGGGCACGAGGGCGAGCAGCAGCGATCCGATCATCCACGAGGTCGCGAGCGCGTTGGTGACCCGCCGGCGACCGCTCATGGCCTGCTGATTGATCCACGCGCCGGGATCCTCGTGGGTCGGGGGCGCCGGCGGTGAGGTGACGGTCACGCGCGCGCTCCCGTCATGGCCGACGTCCGGTTCGCGATGCTGCGCGCGGCGATGTTGATCACGATCGTGATCCCGAACAGCACGACTCCGAGACCGATGAGCGCGGCGCGTGAAAGACCGGTCGCTTCACCGAAGTTGTGCGCGATGACCGCGGCCATCGAGTCGCCCGGGAAGAAGATGTGCGACGTCACCTGATGGCTGGTGCCGATGATGAGCGCGACCGCGATGGTCTCGCCCATCGCGCGTCCTAGCCCCAACATCGACGCACCGATCAGACCACTGCGCACGCGTGGGAACACCGCGACGCGCAACATCTCCCAGCGCGTCGCTCCCATCGCGAGCGCGGCGTTCTTGTCGTCCTGCGCAACAGTGGTGAGCACCTCACGGCTGATGGAGGTGATGATCGGCGTGATCATCACCGCGAGCACGAGTCCGGCGGTCATGAAGCTCGAGCCGTAGGCCGGTCCGCCGAAGACGTTGCGGAACACCGGGACCTTGCCGATGCTGTTCGCGATGTCGGTGTAGACGGACTTGACCGGAGACGTGAGGACGGCGAGGGCCCAGAAGCCGTACACGACGGACGGGATCGCGGCCAACAGGTCGACGACGTAGGTGACGCCGGATCGCACGCGCTTGGGCGCGAGCTCGGTGATGAAGAGCGCGATGCCGAGGCTGGCGGGAATGGCGATACAGATCGCGATGAACGCAGTCAGGATCGTGCCGTAGATGAAGTCGAGTGCACCGAACTGGTCGTCGTTCGGATTCCAGTGCGTGCTCGTAAAGAAGCTCAGGCCCTGATGCGTGAACGCGGGCCACGCCTTGTTCGTGGTCGTGTACGCGATGAGGGCCAGGATCGCGAGTACGAGCAAGCCGGCGGCAAAGGCGATCGCACGAAACACTCGATCGACCTGTTTGCCGCCGGCCTTACCCGCGGGGGGTTCGCTCGCGCCGTGCTCCGGAGGCGGTGCGAGCATCGTCATCGGACAGTTGTTAGGCGGGAATCACGACGCTCGCCAACTGAGCGATCGCCTTCTGCTGCAACGAGGTCGGCAGCTTGGCGTAGTTCACGCCCTCGGCGAGGCCCTGTCCGTCGGTGAGGACGAAGTTCAGGAAGTTCTTGAGCGCGGTTCCCTTGGCCTTGTCGGTCTGGTTCGCGTACACGAGGATCCACGTCGGCGACGTGATCGGGTACACATCCGCGCCGGACTCGTTCAGCGGGCTGTAGGTCAGGTCGGGCTTGATCGTCGCCGCGGCGACGGCCGCCGACGCACCGGCGAGGGTGGGCGGCATGAACTTGTTGGCCTTGTTCTCGATCGACGCGAACTTCAGCTTCGCCTGCGTCGCGTCGGAGAAGTCGACGTAGCCGATGGCACCGTCGGTGTTGGAGATCGTCTGGGCGACACCCGAGTTCCCTTGTCCGGCCTGCGAGTTCGACGGCCACTGGACCGTGTCGCCACTGCCGAGCGTCCACGAGCTTCCGCCCGCGCTGACGAGGTACTTGGTGAAGTTGCTCGTCGTCCCCGACGCTTCGGCGCGGTGCACGATCACGATGTCCGTGGCGGGGATGGTGGCGTTGCCGTTGTCGTTCTCGATCGCGGGGTCATTCCACTTCTTGACCGTGCCCGAGAAGATCTTGGCGAGCGTGGGGCCGCTGAGCTGGAGCGAGTCGACGCCGTTCAGCTTGTACGACACGGTGATCGGCGCCGCCACGGTCGGGAAGTAGAGGAATTTGCCCCCCTGGTACTTCGCGACGTCCGCGTCCTTGACGGTGCTGTCCGTGCCGGCGAAGTCGACCGTCTTGCTCTGCACGTCGGTCTTGCCCTTGCCGGAGCCGCCGCCGGCGTAGTTGATCGTGACGCCCTTGTTCTTGGACTGGAAGGCGGCGATCGCGGTCTGGTCGAAGGTCTGCTGGAACGTCGAGCCCGAACCGTTCAGCGTCGTGCTCCCGGACCCACCGCTGCCGCCGCCCTTCGAGCTACTTCCGCAGGCGGCGAGGATGAGAACGGGTGCTACGAGCGCGACGACCGTGCGCCGCAAGCGGGGGGATCGCATCGTTGCAATCAAGGTGGTGTCCCTTTGTTTCGACGGATTCTGAGTCGGTGTCGAGACTAAGAACGAAGGATGACCTCGCGGCCTCACAGGAGTGAACGGGACTTGAACGAAGCCCGAACAGTCGGGGCATCCCAGGCGCGACGCGCCTCAGACCAACCCGGCGTCGCCCGGAAGTTGTCCGGTGATCATGAACTCGACCCACCGTCCGATCATCACCGCGTGGTCGGCGGCCCGCTCGTAGTCGCGGCCGACGAACGCGAGCTGGACGGCCATCTGCAGCACTCCTTCGTCCGTCGACTCGCCGGCGAAGCCCGCGAAGATCGCACGGAACAGTTCCTTCTGCAGATCGTCCATGACGTCGTCCATGTCGGGGAGTGCCGACGCGATGGCCTCGTCGGCGTCGGCGAACGCGTCGACCGCCAGGTGCGTCTGGATGCTTGCCTGGGCACCCATCCGTTCGATGATCCCTCGGATGCGCGGGGGCAGCTCCCGGGGATACAGGCGCCGGGTCGCACGCGCGACGTTACGCATGAGGCCGCCGGTCAGCTCGATCTCGTGCAGGATGCGCAGGACGGCGAGCATGGCCCTGAGGTCGGAGGCCATCGGCTGTTGCAGCGCGAAGAGCTGGTAGACGCGGTGCTCGATCTGGAGCACCCGCTCCTTGATCTCCCGGTGGGAGTCGTAGATCTCGTCGACGAGCGTGAGGTCGGCGTCGAGGAAGGCCTGGGTCGCGGCGCCGATCTGCTCACAGATCTTGACTGCGAGCTTGACGACCTCGGCCCGGACCTCTTGGAGCTGTTCGTCGAACGTCCGTCGGGTCTCGACCACGATGTCCTCCGCGAAATGTCTGGAACGGGCTGAGTTTGCCCCTACCGGCGCCCCGGTTGCAGGGCACCTTCCGGGTGCTCGCCTGCTGTTCACGTGTGGTTCACCTGCAGGCCATCCGTACCATACGGTCCGGTCAGGCGGCGTCCCTACGATGATCGTGAGCGGGACGCTTGGCGAGAGTCCACTCCAGCCGCGATGCTGGTCGGGACACTGGTCACTCCCGGGAAGGTCGAACGTGCCCTCTGCCGAACAAGGTGAAGCAATGGCGATGCCGACGGTGAGCGTACGCCCGCAGGACCTTCGTTCGGACAAGGATGGCCGGGACGGTCTGCCCGGCGCCGCCGAGGGCGAAGAGCCCACGCTCGACGATGGCGACTTCCTGCCGCACCCCTCGAGCGGGGAAGTCGTGTTCGAAGTCCGCGACGTGAGCGTCAGCTACTTCGATGCGGTCGCGGTCGCCGGCGTCACCCTCGATGTTCACCGGAACGGCATCACCGCGTTGATCGGACCGTCGGGCTGCGGCAAGAGCACGCTCCTCCGGTCCTTCAACCGGATGAACGACCTCGTCACGGGCGCGCGGTTCTCCGGTCGCATCGCGTACCACGGTCACGACCTCTACGGCCCCGATGTCGACCCGGTCGAGGTGCGCCGCCGCATCGGCATGGTGTTCCAGCGGCCGAACCCGTTCCCGAAGTCGATCTACGACAACGTCGCGTTCGGTCCCCGAATCACCGGGCGGCGCAAGGGTCTCGACGAGGTCGTCGAGGAAGCGCTCGTGAACGCCGCACTCTGGGACGAGGTGAAGGGCAAGCTCAAGCAATCGGCGTTCGCGCTCTCCGGTGGACAGCAACAGCGGTTGTGCATCGCGCGCTGCCTCGCAGTGCGGCCCGACGTGATCCTCATGGACGAGCCGTGCTCGGCGCTCGACCCGATTGCGACCTCCCGTATCGAGGATCTGATGGCCGACCTGAAGCGCGACTACACGATCGTGATCGTGACGCACAACATGCAGCAAGCGGCGCGGGTCTCCGACATGACCGCCTTCATGACCGCCGAGGTCGACGAGCACGACCACCGGGTCGGCCGGCTCGTCGAGTACGACGCCACCGACAAGATCTTCACTAACCCCTCCGACTCCCGCACGGAGGGTTACATCACCGGTCGATTCGGATGAGTCGGCGCGCCTGGCGTCGATGGTGACGGGACTTCTCGTCGTCGTCGCTCTGGTCGGGTGGGTCGTCCTCGTATACGTCGGGCGCCAGCTCGCGGTGTCTCGCCGTGAGCTCGATCGGGTCCGGCGCGCCGTCGACGTCCCCGACGATCTGTCGTTGGTCGATGCAATCGCCGAAGAGCAGCGGGAGGCCGAGGATCGCGTGCTGCAATCGGAAGCCGTACAGCACTGGCTGCTCGCCGCGCTCGACGAATCGAGCGACGCGATCATCGTCGTCGACCGGATCGGTCGCGAGGTCGTGCGCAACTCGGTCGCGCGTCGGTTCGCCGGCGCACGGACGGGTGAGGTGCTCGCGGAGGAAGCGATCGCGGAACTGGTACAGGACGCACTCACCGGTCACAGCTCCGAGCAGGAACTGCAGCTCTACGGGCCGCCGCGCCAGGTGTTGCAGCTGCGCGCGTTCCCGTTGCGTCGCGGTGGCGAGATCGTGGGCGCGGTGGCTTTCACGCGCGACATCTCGGAGTCACGGCGCGTCGAGAGCGTCCGGCGCGACTTCGTGGCCAACGTGAGTCACGAGCTCAAAACGCCGATCGGCGCGCTCGGTCTTCTCGCAGAGACGATGGCCGCGACCGACGATGTGGCGGTCGTGCAACGACTCGCGGAACGGGTCGTACGTGAATCCGACCGGTTGGCGCAGATCGTCGACGATCTGCTCGATCTCAGCACGATCGAGGCCCAGGAGGCACCGACGCGCGGGCCGATGCCGGTCCGCCTGCTCATCTCGGAATCGGTCGATGTGGTGCAGGCGGCGGCCGACGCGGCCGACGTCCCGCTTCTGGTCGGACCCGAGCCGCCCGACCTCGAGATCTTCTGCGACGTGCGTCAGATGCGCAGCGCGCTCGTCAACCTGCTCGACAACGCGATCAAGTACTCGGGTTCGTCGGAGCCGGTCGAGATCGGTGCGTGCATCGTCGACGACCGCATCGCCTTCGTCGTGCGCGACCACGGCATCGGTATCCCGACGCGCGATCTCGAGCGGATCTGGGAGCGCTTCTACCGGGTCGATCGCGCGCGCAGCCGAGACACGGGTGGCACCGGGCTCGGCCTCGCGATCGTTCGCCACGTGGCGCAGGCGCACGGCGGCGAGGTCACCGTTCGTTCGCGCGAAGGCGAAGGCTCGATCTTCACGCTCTACATACCGCTCGCCAACGGCTCGGCCCGCGGCATTGCAGAAGTTCCCACGACGGAGGACCGATGGCCGATCCGCCCCTGATTCTCGTAGTTGACGACGAGCAGTCGTACCGAGACGCGCTGGCCGTTGCGCTGCAGCGCGAGGGCTTTCTCGTCGAGACTGCGGCGGACGGCCCGGAGGCGATCGAACGTTTCGACGCGTCGCGGCCGGCGCTCGTGCTGCTCGACGTGATGCTTCCCAAGATCTCGGGCATCGACGTGTGCCGTGAGTTGCGATCGCGCTCGCGCGTCCCGATCATCATGGTCACTGCCCGCAACGGCGAGATCGACGCGGTCGTCGGCCTCGAGGTAGGTGCCGACGACTATGTCACGAAGCCGTTCCGGTTGCGCGAGCTCATCGCTCGGGTGCGGGCCGCCTTGCGGCGCATCCCTGTCGCCGAGCAGGACATCGACCCGGCCGACGTCATCGAGATCGGCGACGTGCGGCTCGACACGGGCCGCCACGAGGTGTTCGTGCGCGGCGTGCCGGTCGCCTTCCCGCTCAAAGAGTTCGAGCTGCTCGAGATCCTGCTGACGAACGCGGGACGCGTGCTCACGCGCGACGTGCTCATCGACCGCATCTGGGGCCCGAACTACTTCGGCGACACCAAGACGCTCGATGTGCACGTGAAGCGGCTGCGGTCGAAGGTCGAGACGGATCCCTCGAACCCCAAGCGCATCGTCACGGTGCGCGGCGTGGGCTACCGCTACGAACGCGCCGCGGCCGTCGCCTCGTAGGAAACGATTGCCGCGCGGCCTCAGTCGCGCGGGGTTGCCTTGGGCGGGTCGATCTGGAAGACCGAGCGCTGCGAGCTCAGCTTCTGCCCGTCGAGGATCATGAGCAGCTTCGCGTGCGCAGGCGCCGCGAAGACGAGCCGCCCGAGGCGGTCGGTGCCGGGCGGGAACGGACCGTCGAGTCCGTTCGGGTGACCGGGTTCGGCAATGACCCGATGCGCGTTGTTCCCCTCGTCGTAGAGGTCGAACAAGGCGGCCGCGTTCAGGCGCACGGTGGGTCCCTCGTCGTTGATCACACGGAGGTCGACCGTGACGTAGTCGCGACCGGTGCCCGCCGCGGGTAACCCGGGCGAGGAGTTCGCGCGTTTCACGCGCACGACCTCCACCCGCCAGCCTCCCGGCAGTCCGGTCATCTCGCCGACGTTGTAGGGGATGAGGTTGAGCTCGGCGTTCGGGTCGAGCGTGCTGACGGTCGCCGACGGCGCGGCGGGCATCGACGTGCTCGTCGATGGATTCGGCGACGCCGGGTTCGCGGTCGTTCGCGAGCTGCTCGAGGAACACGCGGCGAGCGGTGACACGACGATCGCGAGCAACGCGAGCCGTCGTCTCCAGGGTCGAAGAATTGTCCAGGGGGTGTTCATGGTGAGATTCCCTCCATCACGCGAACGTGGAGGTTCCGGCATCCGTGCCGAAACCTCCACGCTCTACGACGCCTCTCGTCCTGCGACTAGAGGGCGATCGGGTTCAAACGACAGAACGAGTTCGGAAGACCCGTCCCGCCGGTGGCACCACCGGGCAGCGGAACGAACCCGGCGTTGGTGATGGCCCGGGACGCCTGGTTGGAGCAGATGTATCCCACTCCGCCTGCGCCGGCCCGAACGCCGATCAGCTTCTCCACGTCCGTGCGCTGTGCCGCGTAGCCGGCCGGGTGGCTCGCCAACCGGACGACGTTGAAGATGTAGCGGGTCCCGAGGAACCGCGACGCTGACGTGTTGACCGTGCTGGGCGACGGCGTCACGCCGTTGAGCTTGCCGAGCGTTGCACCGTTGCGCAGGTCCGCCTCGGTGCCTCTCGCCTGCGCGGTCCAGCGTGCGTAGTCGAACGCGTCGATGGCGTTCGGCTTGCTCGCCGCGGTGACCGACCGCGAGTCGTGCTCTTCGTGGAAGGTGCTCAGGTGACTCGCGTCGCAGTTGGCGTCCGGGGTGTTGCCGTTCAACAGCTTCGACGAGAAGAAGCTGAACGTTCCCGAGCTGGTCTGCGGGAGGTACTTGACGATCGTCGAGCCGACCGGAGCCGACGAGTTGATCTGGTGCCAGTCACTGATGATCGGCTTGCCCACGTTCGGGCCAGTCGCATTGCAGGTGTAGATGTTGATCAGCTGCGTCTGGGTGAGTCCGGCGGCCGGCGCGTGCGTTCCGGGGAACGTCACGAAGTCGACTGCGCCGAGCGCGTACGCCCAGAAGTTGTGCGTCGACGTCTCACCAGTCTTCGGCCCGCGCGACGAGCGGGCGAAGTCGATCTGGCCGGTGGAGTCCGCGTCGAGTGCCGCGATGCCCGCCGACGAACCGTCGGGCGGAGTCACGGCTGCAGACTGCGACGTCCACGTGAACGAACCCGCCACGATCGCGTCCTTGGGCACGTACGTGCCCGCGGGGAACGGTGCGTTGTTGAGCGGCGGGATCTGTGTGACGTAGTCGCCGTCGGTGTTCTTGACTTTGTCGACGTTGTACTGAGGGCTGATCCCCTGCATCATCCAGTACGACGTGTCGGAGCCTGCTGCTCCGAGCGAGTTCTGCGCACCGGTGAGGATCGTCGGGCCGGCGCCGGCCGGAATGACTGCTGCCCCGAGCGACGCGACGGTTGCCACCGCCGAGAGCGCTGCGAGTATCCGAATTCTTGATCGCAAAACCTTCTCCTCCTATGGATGTGATTCCTGCAAGCTCGATTCAGCCATGGCGACGTGAACGTCGAGTGTGACGACGACGACCACCGCCTGAAATCCGGGCGATGGTTGAGTAGGCCGCGACGGCGGCGAACAACAGGCGCAACGCCGGTTACAAGGTCGCAGGGAGAAGCCGCACGGCGTTCTCGAACACCAACCAACCAAACAGGGCGATTCCGGGCGCGAACACGATCCACGCGGCGAGACGCGACCAGCGGGTCAGCGCGAAGACGCCGATGAGCGTGAGCGCGACGAGGAGTTCCAGCCACACGAGAACGCTCGAGATCGCGTCGTGCTCACCGGTCAGCCCGAGACCGGCCGAATCGAGCGTGCGGCGCAACGGTTGCGCCTGAAACGCGTTGCCGACGAGGCGCGCGCTGACGACCAGTCGCCCGCTCGCGTCGACGCTCGAGTTCGAGGTCAACAGTGTCAGCCGATTGTCGCCGTGGTCGGCGAACACCGAACCGTCTTCGGCTTTGACCCGGTCGACGCCGAGCACGCGGTACGTCGAGGCGCCCTGCCCCGTCGTCACGCGGATCGTGTCGCCCGCCCGCAGCGATCCGAGGTGCGCGAACGGCCCGCCGTAGAGCGTCTTGCGACCGGCGATGACGGCGTTGCCGGGTTGTCCCGGGAGCGACGAACCGACGACGTGCCCGGGACCTTCCCGAAGTTGCGCGCTGCGGGCGCCCTCGACGACGACCTCGTTCACGCCGATGCTCGCGATGTCGATGATGGCCACCGGCGCACCCGGCGCGATTGCTCCGCCGATCGGCGCGTTGGCATTGGTCAGCTCGGCGCGGAATCGGCGTTGCAGACCCACCTGGCTCCGCGCGTGGGTCAGTCCCGAGAACCAGAGGCCGAACGCAAGAAATGCGACGACGCATACACCGAACGCCAGTGCCCCGCGCCGAACGATTGCCGAAACGCTGTGCGAACGCGCGCCGCGCGGCGTGACCTTCGCCGCGACCGGTTGCACGACCGTGATCTCCGGAGGGCGGTCGCCGGCGCGGTCGAGCACCGCTTTTTCCTCGACGCGTACGTTCACGCTTTGTCCTTCGGGTAGCCGGCCGACGGCCTCAGCAGGCCCCGCGTCGACCGCAGAACGGAAGACGTTCGCCGCCGGGCGACTCCCGACAGCGCGAACGCGAAGGCCAGGATCCCGAGCGAGAGAATGACGGGCAACGCGAATCGTTCGCCCCCCGCCGACGCCAGCAGGAATGACGGCATGGAGAAGGGCACGGTTGCATCCGGCGCGGACTTCACGGTGCGCGCCGGCGACCTTGACGTCCCCGGTGCGCCGGGGGTGTCCGTCGCTCCCGGGCCCGACAGTGGCGCGGGGTAATACGACGACCCCACCAGGTTGGGGAGGAACGGAAGACCCGTCGGGCCCAACGATGTGAGCGGCACCGTGCTCGTCGTTGTCGGGGGGACGGGCCGGCCGGGAACGATCAACGTCGACGCGGTATGCGCCGTCTGCGCGAGCAGCGCCGAAGGAAGGGGGATGAACCCGGCCGGCAGCGAGAACTGACCCGGTCCGGCGGCGTAGGTCAGCAGACGCCGGATGTTCTGCACCTTCTTCGGATCACTCGTCGCGGTTGCCTTCGGAACGAGTGCGTGGTCGACCTTGACCAGCGGCCAGGCCGCGGGACTGGTCGGTGTCGCGGTGGGCACATGGAATCCGTTGACGGTCGTCATCGCCTCGTACCCCGCCAAGATGCTGTCGGTGGTCGGCGCCACGACCGGGCTGCCGGGACCCGTGGTGAGACCCGCGATCGGGAGGTTGAAGCGCAGGGCGGTGGGCAGATCGAGTATCGAGAAGAAACCGACATCGGCCGGGTTCGTCGGCACTCCGTCGGCCGGCTTCGTGGAGTGGAAGAGCCGGAGCGCGATGTCTTCCTCGCCGGTGCGGGGCAGGTAGACACCGTTCGGATTCCGGGCCTCGAACACGTCGGTCGGATACTTGACGCCCTTCCACGCATCGTTGACCGGGACGCCGAACGAGTCCCTGCCATCGAGAAACGCGCGCGCCGAATGGTTGCCATTGAGCCAATTCGTCACGACCCACGTGTCGGCGTTGCGCTCGCCGCGAACGCCGGGGTCGGCGGCCGCGGCCGGGAACGTGTGGCTCGGATTCAGGGCCTTGAACTCGGGATCGCTGAAGAACCCGAGGGTGTCGCTGTCGCTCACCAACCGGGCCACGAGGCGCGGCGTCAGGGTGACATCGGTGATCTGGTGCCCGGTGACGGGATCGACGATGTTGTATGCGACCACGAGCGCGGTGAGATCGACGGGTGCGACCGCGTAGGGCGGTGCCGAACCGGGCACCTCGCCCGGTTGCGGGGGCAGTGACGAGACCCCGACGTCGACGTGCCGCAGGAAGAACTGCTGGCGGGCGGCATCCGACGACGTGTTGGTGACATCGAGTGCGAAGGGGGGCCGGGCCGAGCACAGGTTGGCGGCCCATTGATACAACGCCGCCGAGGCCGACGCTTCGGACTCGAGGCGGACGTCGAAGGTACTCGGAGGAGGGCAGTCGGCGGAATTGGCCCGAAAGTCGAGCTGCACCGAGGCGCTGGCCGAGGGCAGGTGGTTGGGATCGAAACCCTGGGGCGTGTTCTCGTACAGCAGCAGGGAGCATGGCCTCGTGTGGCTACAGGCGAGCGCAGGAAGCCGGGCCGTGCTCTCGACGTCGATGAACGCGTCGCCGGTGCCGTTCGGCTGCGTGATACCGGCCGCCTGGTTCCCGGTGAGTGACAACGGGAAGGTCTCCGCGGTGTTGCAGTCGGCGTTCACCGACGTGGGGTGGAGTCTGCACTCCAGGATCGTGACCCCGAACGTACCGTCGGCGGTCGTCGGGCGGAAGCCGTGCCACTCGACGCGCGCCACCTGGTCGCCGAGGTTGGTCGCGGGCGTCACTTGCGCGGTGCGCACCTGCACCGCGCCCGCGCGCATCACCGGGGGCGCGAGCAATGCGGCAGTGACCGCGAGCAGCAACAGGACGGCCGGCGAACGGAGTCGACGGGCGCGACGGAACGCGTGCATGAACATCCCTTCTCGGTCGACCTCTTCGTAACAGGCACCGCTTCGAGCGCAGAGGGTGACCGAAGGCTTGTCGCGCGTTGTTCGGCTGGTGTTCACCCGCGGGCCATCGTGGGGTCGAACGCGTCATGTGAACTTCGTGCCGATCGATCCGACTGCTCGGGAGACCCGTGACTGCGTTTGCGACCGACACGGCGCAACGAGACGAAGAAGCTCGAATCCGTCCGTCGTCGGCCCGCACAAGCGGTGATCGTGTGTACCGGTCCGTCGCGCGCGGCGGGGGCGCGCTCACGCTCGGACTGATGGGTTTGATCGGGCTGTTCCTCACGGTCCGATCCTGGAAAGCGCTCCACGCCGCCGGCCTCGGTTTCTTCACGCGCTCCGCATGGCAACCGTCATTCGGGCAGTTCGGGGTGTGGTCGGCGCTGCTGGGCACGGTGATCATCGCGGTCATTGCTCTCGTCATCGCGGTACCCGTCGCGATCTGCACGGCGCTCTTCGTGACCGAGTACGCGCCGCCCCGGCTGCGGCGACCGCTGACGTCGTTCGTCGACGTCCTGGCCGCGGTGCCGAGCCTGATCTACGGCCTGTGGGGCCGGTTCTTCCTCCAGCCGAGGGCGATCTACCTCAGCCGCTTCCTCGGCACCCATTTCGGATTCATCCCGTTCTTCCACACCAAGGAGGCCGGGAGCGTCGCGAGCTACCCGGCCTCGACCTTCATCGCCGGGATCGTCGTCGCGCTGATGATCGTGCCGATCTGCACCGCCGTGATGCGCGAGGTCTTCTCGCAGGCGCCGCCGGGCGAGAAGGAGGGCGCGCTCGCCCTCGGCGGAACGAAGCTCGGGGTCATCCGTTCGGTCGTGCTGCCGTTCGGAAAGGGCGGCATCATCGGTGGGTCGATGCTCGGGCTGGGTCGCGCGCTGGGCGAGACGATCGCGGTGACACTGATCATCTCCCCGGTGTTCGATCCGCACTCCTTGACCCATGTCCTGCAGACGGGCGGCAACTCGATCGCGTCGCTGATCGCGTTGCGGTTCTCGGAGTCGAACGAGTTCGGTATCAGCGCACTGATGGCCGCGGGCCTCACGTTGTTCGTCCTCACGCTCATCGTCAACGCGATCGCCTCTGCGGTCGTCGCCCGTTCCCGCTCCGGCGCGGCGACGGAGATCTGATGGAACGAAGATGACTAGAACCACGGAGCTCTTGCGCCGGGACGACGGCGTGGTCGAGGTTCCCGGCGACCCCGCGGTCGAGGAGCGCATCGCGGTGCGCGAATTCCAGGGATCCGACGCGATCGAGCTCCTGGGGTGCGCGTTCGGGGCGTTCTGCCTCACCTGGCTCGTGTACGAACGCCTCACTCCACTCTCGGGCGGTCTCGGATTCTTCGTGAGCTGGTACGCGCTGTTTCTCGCCGCGGTCTGGTTCGTCGTGCGCGATCGACTCGGCCCGCTCGAGGCTCGCGACCGCCTCGCGCGCGTGGTCGTCGCCAGCGTCGCGCTCGGACTGCTCATTCCGCTCGGCCTGATCGTGGGTTACACGTTTGCCCGGGGTTTTCACGCCCTCCGGCCCCAGTTCTTCGTGCAGGACCAGAGTCGCGTGGGCCCGCTGAGCCCGGCGACCGAAGGCGGTGGCTCGGCCGGCATCGTCGGCTCGCTGGAGATGGTCGGCCTCGCCACGCTCATGTCGGTCCCGCTCGGGATCCTCACGGCCGTCTTCCTCAACGAGATCGGTGGGCGGCTGGCCCGGCCGGTGCGGATGATCGTCGACGCGATGAGTGCGATCCCGTCGATCGTCGCCGGCTTGTTCATCTACGCCGCGTTCATCCTCGCTCTCCATCAGCGGCAAACGGGTTTCGCGGCGGCGCTCTCGCTCGCCGTGCTCATGTTGCCGACGGTCACGCGCACGGCGGAAGTCGTCCTCCGCCTCGTGCCCGGGGGTCTGCGCGAGGCCTCGCTCGCGCTCGGCGGCACCGAATGGTCGACAGTGCGCCGGGTCGTGTTGCCCACGGCGCGCACCGGGTTGCTCACGGCGGTGATCCTGGGAGTCGCGCGGGTGATCGGCGAGACGGCCCCACTGATCCTCACCGCGCTCGGCAACACGTCCTTGAACGCCAACCCGCTCAAGGGAAACCAGGACGCGCTGCCGCTCATGATCTACCGGCTCATCCGGTTTCCCCAGACCGCGTCGATCGAGCGCGCGTGGACCGGTGCACTCGTGCTTCTCGGGATCGTGCTCGTCTTGTTCATCGTGGCGCGGCTGCTCGGTGGACGCGGGCCCGGGCACATCGGCCGCATCAAGCGATACCGACTCGCGCGAAAGGGTCTCGCATGACTTCTTCGGAAACCATCGATCTCGTCGAGGACCGCGCGCTCGATCCCGTCGGTCTGGGCAGCGGGCTCACCGCCCGGCAGGTCAGCGCCTGGTTCGGCGAGCACAAGGTGCTCGACCGGGTCACGCTCGCGATGCCGCCGAACCAGGTCACCGCGCTCATCGGGCCGTCCGGCTGCGGAAAGTCGACGTTCCTGCGGATCCTGAACCGCATGCACGAGCTCGTCCCCGGAGCGACGTTGTCGGGCACGGTCGCGATCAACGACATCGACATCTACCGCTCCGGCCTTCTGGTCACGGATGTGCGCCGGCGGATCGGCATGGTCTTCCAGAAGCCGAACCCGTTCCCCGCGATGTCGGTGGCCGAGAACGTGCTCTCGGGACTCAAGCTCTCGCGCCATCGCAGTCGCCGGCACGACCCCGCCGACCTCGTCGAACGGTGTCTTCGCCGCGCCGGTCTCTGGAACGAGGTCAAGCAGCGACTGGGTACGCCGGGCGGCGCGCTCTCGGGCGGACAGCAACAACGACTCTGCATCGCCCGCGCCCTCGCCGTGCAACCGGAGATCCTCTTGATGGACGAGCCGTGCTCGGCCCTCGACCCCACGTCGACGCGTCGCATCGAAGAAACCATCGCCGAACTCCGGGAGCAGGTGACGATCGTGATCGTCACACACAACATGCAACAAGCGCAGCGCGTCTCTCAATACTGCGCGTTCTTCCTCGCCGAGGAGAACGCGCCCGGTCGCATCGTCGAGCAGGGACCGACCGACAAGATCTTCTCCGCGCCCGACGACCCCCGCACCTTCGACTACGTGAGCGGACAGTTCGGATGACGCGACGATTCGTGAGTCGCCGTCTCCTTGCTCGGCTCGGCGTCGTCGGGCTGGTCGTGGTCGCGGTCGTGCCGCTCGGCGCGCTCCCGGCTCACGCCGATGCGAGCATCACCGGAGCCGGTTCCACCTGGAGTCAGATCGCGATCTCGCAGTGGGCCGCCGACGTCGCGCGCCAGGGTCTGTCGGTCAACTACCAAGGTGTCGGCTCCACGTCGGGACGCGTGTTCTACTACCAGGACCAAACCGACTTCGGAGTCTCGGAGATCCCGTTCACGCCCGCGTACCGCGACGCGTCCGGGAGTGTCATCACCGACGAGGTGAAGCTCGCCGCTCACCGCCCGTACGCGTACCTTCCGATCGTCGCGGGCGGTACGTCATTCATGTACCACCTCGACATCAACGGGCAGCGCTTCACGAACCTCCACCTCTCGCCCGACTCCCTCGCGAAGATCTTCACGCGGGTCGTGACGAACTGGAACGACCCGGTGATCCGGGCCGACAACCCGAGCGTGAACCTCCCCAGCCTCCCCATCCGGCCGATCGTGAGATCCGACGGCTCGGGTACGACCGCGCAGTTCACGGCGTTCATGGCCAACCAGACTCCGTCGATCTGGAACGCGTTCTGCAGCCGCGTCGGGGTGAACATCAATCCGTGCCCCTCCGTCTCGTTGTGGCCGGACATCAACGCGCCGTCGCAACAGTTCTCGGACGGTGTCGCCGACTACGTCGCCGCGCCGTACAACAACGGCGCGATCACCTACGTCGAATACGCCTACGCACTGCAACGCAACTTCCCCGTTGCCTCGATGCTCAACAAGGCGGGCTATTACACCCAACCCACGGCGGCGAACGTCGCAATCGCGCTGCAAGGCAACCGGCTCAATGCCGACGGCACCCAAGATCTCCGCGGTGTGTACACGTTCCCCGACAAACGCACGTACCCGGTCTCGAGCTACAGCTACATGATCGTGCCCACCACCACCGCCTCGCCCTTCAACACCGACAAGGGCAAGACCCTGAGCAAGTTCATCCTCTACTTCGTGTGTGTCGGACAACAAAAGGCCGCCCAGCTCGGGTATTCGCCGTTGCCGAAGAACCTGGTCGAGTTGGCGTTCAGTGCCGTCAACCGCATCCCGGGGCACGTACCGACCCCGCCGATCTCGCAGTGCAACAACCCGACGATCACCGGCAACTTCATCCTCCAGAACGCGCCACCACCGCCGCCCGATGCGCAGAAGGGCGCAGCCCCGCCGCCGGGTGCAACTTCGAACGCGACGCTCCCGACGAGCGCGGGCGGCTCCGGCGGCCCGCAGAGCGCGACCGGTCCGGCAACTGGCAAGGCGTCGGCGAAGAACGCCAAGCAGAACGGCAGGGCGACGGCGGCCACGGCTCCGGGCCAAGCCGACCCGTCGGCATCGGGTGACCAGGCGCTGATCGTGGCACGGGGCCCGATCGCGGCTCCGAAGCCGCAGGATCCACTCCCGCTCCTGCTGTACGTCGTCGCCGCCGCGGTCGCGGTGCTCGCGATCTTCGCGCCACCCGCGCTGAAGTTCACGCTCGACCGTCGCCGCGCACCCGGTGCGTCGAGGAAGTGATGGTTGTCCGAGCGTTCAGTCGGCCACCGGATTGCGGAAACGCTGCACGGCGATCGCCGACCAGATGAGCTCCACGACCCCGAACGGCCACGCGCCCGAGAGGAATCCGTACACACTGGAGAGAACGCATCCGAGCGCGAACCAGAGCACGAACCTTCGCCCTCGTCGTTCGAGTGCGTACATCGTCATCATGAACGTGACGGCGAAGACGCCATAGATCGTGACCGCCACGGGCTACGCGTGCCCGAGCGTCGCGAACCCGTCGAGAATCGGCGCCGCGTCGGGTGGCACCGTCGCGACGAAGGTGACGTTGTCGGCGTCGAGGTTGATCGCGAAGCCGAAGAACGGGCAACACGCGATCTCGCGTTGTGCCAACGAGATGATCGCCGCGACGTCGGCATCCGGGCGCAGACGCATCTCGAGCGTGTGCTCGTCGATCCGTTCGGACTCGACCACCGCGGTGGCGAGCACGGACCGCCACTCATCGAGCTGATCGTGCGCGGACGAAGCATCGAGTGAGCAGGCGACCGGTTTCCTCATCGCGGAATCGTCGCGAGTGCCGCCCGGGCCGACTTCGGCATGTCGTCGCGCAGGCGGTAGAACGCCCACACCCCGCGTTTGAAGCTGTCGACGAAGCCCGCCTGCTTGAGCTTCGCGAGGTGGTGGCTCACCGTCGGCTGGCCGAGATCGAACGCAGCCGTGAAGTCGCAGACGCAGATCGGCTCTTCCGCCGCGCTCAACATGTGCAGCATCTGAATGCGGGTCGGATCCGCGAGCGCCTTGTACATGGCCGCGAGCTCGTCGGCGGTTGCGTCGGGCAGCGGCGGCGCGAGCGCCACGCAGCACCCGCGGACGCGAGGGGGCGCATCTCGAACTGCTGACTTCACCATCGCCGGACAGTAGCAAATACATTGACAGTTGTCGATGCCTTGCGTAGGGTGCGACGTATCGACAAACTTCGATCAAAGGACGTCGTCATGTCCCGCGTGCAACTCGCGCTCAACGTGTCGGATCTCGACACGGCAATCGCCTTCTATTCGAAGTTGTTCGCCACGGCGCCGGCCAAGGTCCGTCCGGGCTACGCAAACTTCGCGATCTTGGAGCCACCGCTCAAGCTCGTGCTGATCGAGGGTCAGGGCGATCCCGGCTCGTTGAACCACCTCGGAGTGGAGGTCGAGTCGACCGCCCTGGTTGCCGCGGCTACGGCTCGTCTGTCCGAGGAGGGCCTCGCCTGCGCGACCGAAGAGGAGGTGGCGTGTTGCTACGCGGTGCAGGACAAGGTGTGGGTCGACGGCCCCGACGCTGAACCGTGGGAGATCTATACGGTGCTCTCCGACGTCGAGATGGCGGACGGGCAGCTCCGCACCGTGGAGCCCGAGGCCGACGCGGATGCGATGTGCTGCGGGACGGCACCGGAGTCCGCGGCTCGGTGCTGCGGGTGATCGACCGGTCCCTCGCCCGCCGGGCGACGGCCGAAGCGGTCGGATCTGCATTTCTCGTCGCGATCGTCGTGGGTTCCGGGATCGCCGCGTCGCGACTCTCACCGAACGACGTCGGCCTTCAGCTCCTCGAGAACTCGACCGCGACGGGCGCCGGCCTCATCGCGCTGATCCTGGCCTTCGGTCCGGTGTCCGGCGCGCACTTCAACCCGGTCGTGACGCTCGCGGACTGGCTGCTCGGCGGCATCACCGGAGTCGCGGGCGCGGTCTACGTCGGCGCGCAGATCGTCGGGTGCTGTGCCGGCGCGGTCGTTGCGAACCTCATGTTCGAGCTCGACGCCGTGAACCTCTCGACGCACACGCGCGCCTCGCACGGTTTGTGGATCGGCGAGTTCGTCGCGACGCTCGGCCTGATCCTCGTCATCTTCGGCATCGTGCGGTCCGGTCGCGCCTCGGCCGCGCCGTTCGCGGTCGGCGGATACATCGCGGCGGCCTACTGGTTCACGTCGTCGACGTCGTTCGCAAATCCCGCAGTCACGATCGCCCGCATGCTCAGCAACACGTTTGCGGGAATACGGCCGTCGTCGGTTCCGCCCTTCGTCGCCGTGCAGATCGTCGCCGCGCTGTGCGCGGTGGCGCTCGCGAAGTACTTGCACCCGGATGTGGACGCGGTCGACGTCGTCGTGCCGCACGAACACTCCCACTCGAACCGCTGAGAGGGGCAACGCATGGACGCCGTGAGCTCGGAGGCTGTGGGCGCCCGTCCGGCCGTGCTCTTCCTCTGCGTGCACAACGCCGGTCGGTCGCAGATGGCCCTCGGTTGGTTCAGTCACCTGGCCCGGGGCCGAGCGATTGCGTGGTCGGGCGGCTCCG
Organism: Actinomycetes bacterium; assembly: GCA_025463875.1. Classification (GTDB taxonomy): domain Bacteria; phylum Actinomycetota; class Acidimicrobiia; order IMCC26256; family PALSA-610; genus PALSA-610. Next base: position 3,103 of record JAODBI010000012.1, on the reverse strand, counting down.
AGCCGGGCAGCGAGATCAACCCGTCCGCCGTTGCCGCGATGCAAGAAGTAGGCATCGACATCACCGGCGAGTTCCCCAAGCCGTGGACCGACGAGATCCTCCAGGCCGCCGACGTGGTCGTCACGATGGGTTGCGGTGACGAGTGCCCCTTCTCTCCGGGGAAACGCTACGAAGACTGGGCCCTCGAAGATCCCGCGGGTCAGGGCATCGAAGCGGTGCGCCCGATCCGCGACGAAATCCGCCGGCGAGTGACCGAGTTGCTCGAGAGCCTTGACATCGAGGTCGGGTAGCGGAGCTCAGAGCTTGGCCAACGCCGCTTCGTACTCGGACTTGTCGCGTGGGGTGCCGAGATTCGGTGATTCGAAGATATCGATGATCGCACCGGCCTTGTCGATCACGAACGTCGCGCGATTCGCGCATCCCAACTGATCGTTGAAGACGCCGTACTCGCGTGACACCGCGCCGTGGGGCCAGAAATCGCTCAGTAGCGGGAACGTGAAGCCCTGCTCCTCGGCCCACTTCTTCTGGGCGAAACGCGTGTCGCAGGAGATGGCGAGGAGCTGGACGTTCGCATTCTCGTATTCGTTGAGATCGTCGCGCAGCGTGCACAACTCGCCCTGACAGACACCCGTGAACGTGAACGGATAGAAGACGATCACGACATTCCGATTGCCCCGGAACGACGAGAGCGTCACGTCGTTTCCGTCCTGGTCCTTCAGGGTGAAGTCGGGTGCGTCGGTGCGGGTTGCGAGCGCCATCCGTCAATTCCTTTCGCGGGGGTTGCAGGGGGACGACGACTCTACGCAATCGTCACCGTCGCGCTACCCCTCGGACCGCTGTGCGACACGTCGGTTCGTTACGGTCGCCGGGCGAGACGTTCCCGGTCCGGACGACGATTCCAGGGGCCGAAGTTCGGGCCGGGAACCCGCAGGTCACATATATATGGGTCGCTCGCGCTGCGTCTTCATCGGAGCGGGTTTGCGTCTCGTCGGTGGTCGACTGCGCTGCCGCTCCGGCTCGGGGTCGCTCGCGCGGCGTCTTCATCGGAGCGGGTTTGCGTCTCGTCGGTGGTCGACTCCCGCTCCGGCGTACTAGTCCGGCGGGGGCGGTAGGTAGTGCACGGCGGTGACTTCGCCGGTGTTGTCGGTCTCGAGCACCCAGGTCGAGCCCTTGGGCCACTGCGGTGACGGACCGACGTCGACGCCGTGAATCGAGTAGTGCTCCAAGAGCATCGGGATGACGTCGCCGTGCGTGCAGAACACCGCGCCGTTGACGGCGTGTTTGCGCACGAGCGCGACGCCGTCATCGAGGGGCGCGCCTTCCGCGAGCGCGTCGGCCGGTTCGATCGCGACCCCGCGCTGGCCCGAGAGTGGAACGACTGTCTCCATGCACCGCACGTACGGGCTCGACAGCACTCGATCGAACTGCGCGCCGTCGAGCACGTCGAGGAGGCCGCGCGCCTGCATGTGGCCGCGCCCCGACAGCGGGCGCAACCGGTCGTCGTCCTCCCAAGCGTTGCGTTCCCCCGCCTTGCCATGGCGAACGAGATACACCGTCACGCTGTTCCTCCGGGAGCGGGCTCGGCATCGACCGTCGCGATCAGGCGTCGGTCGTGTTCGTACGACAACAGTGTCGCGGCTTCGGCGCCGGTAATCCAACGCACCTCGTCGACTTCTTCGTTCGGCTGCCAGGGCGTGTCCCCTTGTGCCGTCATACGCCAGTAATGCACGACCTTCGGTCGGCCGTGCCGATCGACGTACTCCGTCGTCAGGAGCTTGTCCCCCAGCTCTACCCGCATTCCCGTCTCTTCGAGCACCTCGCGGCGGGCCGCGTCCTCGATCGACTCACCGGGTTCGAGCTTGCCTTTCGGCAGGCTCCAATCGTCGTAACGGGGCCGGTGCACAACCAGGAATTCGGGACCCCTATCGGCTGAATTCCGCGTGACGACGCCGCCGGCCGCCTGCACTTCGGGCCGGGTCGGGCTCACAACCAGCCGTGCACGCGCTTGTCGTCGGCGCGCCGCCAGATGCCCGGGAACGCGGCGCGGGCGGCCGCGGCCGCCTCTCGCTCGACCTGCGCCAGCATTCCGATGGCGAACGCCTCGGCGGGCGAACACTCGTGGGCAGTCTTCGTGAGCCAGTCGATCGCGACGGTCGCATCCTGATGCTCGCCCAACCCGTCTTGCACCTTCGACATCGCGCGCGCCAGGCGGCGGGCGGGCTTGCCGAAGGCGGGCTCGCACGCCTCGGCCGCGTAGCGGCACTGCTTGGCGCGTACCCGCACCCGGTGCAGCGCGTCGTCCGGGGGAGTGTCACCCAATTGCTCGACGGCGCGGCGCATTCTCTTCCAGCGTCCCCGCACGACGGGCACCAGCGCAACGGAGGCTCTGTCGCACGCCGCGTCGTTGAACGCCGGAGCCGATGCGGCCGCTGCGAGCTTCTCGCGTACATAGCCGTAGCGCGCCTGGGCCAGCATGGCGAGCAGGTCGAACCGGGCGGCCTCGCGATCGGCGTCGAGGCGGCGCACGACGCGGCGCGCGGCATCCGCTTCGGGGGCCGGAAGGTGCGCGGCGTGCCCCCGCAGTCGGTCGCGCTGCACCTCGATGTCGCGTACGGCGCCCAGCTCCGAGCCGAGCCATCGCAGATCGGCTCCGAGGTCGGCACTCCACTGCTCGTCGAGGAACGGCTGGAAGGTGCGCAGGTCGGAGCGGACGCGGCGCGTCGCAACGCGCGCCTGGTGGACCGATTCGGGATCGTCGCCGACCCGGAGCTCCGCTTCGTGCGCGACCAGACGCTCGTACGACTGCCTGAACGCGCGCCGCACGATGTGGGCAACGGAGATCTCGCGACCGCTCATGCGTCAGGCTTCGGCGGCGCGAACTTTGGAGCGCGCCACGGCCAGCTCCTGGAACCGCACCTGCGACTCGATGTTCGCGATTGGTTCGGCCTTGTGCCACGTGCCGTCGGCTTCGAGCGACCAGGCGAGCATGTCGTCGGCGAAGTTGATCGAGAGGATCTCGTCGAGCCGGGCGCGCATGCGCGGGTCGGTGATGCGCAGCATCGCTTCGACGCGGCGGTCGAGGTTGCGCGGCATCATGTCGGCC
>JAODBI010000004.1 GCA_025463875.1 Actinomycetes bacterium | reverse complement strand
TCGATCACCACCTGGCCGTGCGCGAAGTACACACCCGGATGGACGAGACCGGATTCGCCGATACAGAGCTGAGCGGTGAGCATCGCGAGACGGTGCGCGATCCGCGGAACGATGGGGACGCCCAGCGAGCTCAGGCGGGCCTGAGCCCGATAGCAGACCTGCGCCAGGAACGCATCGCTGCGCCATGCCAACCGCAGTGCCTGTATTGCCGCGTCGGTACGACCGCGGAACTCGAACCGCTCGCTGCGGTACGCGGCCGTGACCTTCGCATCGCCGAGCACCGCGGCGACGAACTTCGGCTGCGCCGATCGGATCTCGGCGGCGGTCCGCACCGTTGCGCGAGAACTGCTGTTTGCCATCGATCCAGTATGTCCCGAACGCTTCCGCGCCGCGATATCGCGACCGGTCAACTCCTCGGTTTGCCGCCCGTCGGGCGGGCCTTCACGCCGGCGACCGACGTGTTCGCGGGGACGTCGTTGACGACGACCGCGTTGGCCCCGATGCTCGCTCCGCTGTGCACCGTCACGGGACCGATGATCTTCGCGCCGGTGCCGATCGTCGCGTTGCGCCCGATCGTCGGACCACGGAAGTTGCCGGCCCGCAGCCCGATGGTGACCCACGGAAAGATCACGACGCCCCGGTGAATCTCGACGAACCCGTCGATCACCACCTGGCCGTGCGCGATGTACACGCCGGGGCGCATCACGACCGGATCGCCGATGCAGATCTGCGCGGTCATCATCGCGAGCCGGTGCGCGATGCGGGGAAGCACGGGCACGTCGAGCGCCTGGAGTCGGGCCTTGGCGCGATACAACGCCTGCGCGAGGAACGCGTCACTGACCCACGCCAGTCTCGCGGCCTGCAGGAGCGCGTCCTTCCGACCTCGGAACTCCGATCGCTCGGAACGCATCGCGGCGGTGATCTTCGCGTCGGCGATGACAGCTTCGAGGAAGTGGGGATGGCGCGCACGGATCTGCGCGCGCAGTTCCTGAGGAGACGGGCGCGGTGCTTCGGATTTCGCCGGGTCGGACTGCGCAGCAGTTTCCGGGGCGCGACCGGTGGCGGGCGCGGCTTTGTCCTCCGAGGTGTCGACCGCCGCGCCGCTCGGAGAGGCGACGACGATTCCGCGAGTCGCGGGCGCGAGTGCGCCTGACTTGCGCTCACGAACGAGCTCGTGCGCGAACTCGAAGAGCTCGAGGTCGTAGGCGTTGTCGGCCGCGATGCGCTTGCGCAGGGCGGCGGGAACGTCCCAACCCTCGGAGCTCTCGTTCGCGCGGGCAGACGTGTTCAAGCCATCCGGCCACCAGCCGTACCGATGCCGGAGCTCCTCGATGAATTCCGTGTACTGCTCGCTGAACCCGATGATGTCGACCGTGGCGAGATGCTTCTTCGCGACCTCGAGGCGCGCCGCGTCGACCATCGACGCCTGCGCCGGCGCGATCGCACGTGCGCGATCGATCTCTACGAGCTCGACGCCCTCACGCTGGGGACCGAATCCGAGTAGCGCGGCCGTCTCCCAATAGCTCATGCCGCTGCCGAACGCCTCGGGCTCGTCGTCGCGCGTGATGGAGAACATGCGGGTCTGATGGTTCTCGACGAAATGCGCAAAGACGAAGGGATCCTCGTAGATCTCTTCGAGCGGATAGGTCTTGTACCGGCGTGACAATCGCTTCATGTGCTTGAGCACGGAAATCGTGCGGTCGACCGGATCGCGCAGGATCGTCAACGTGACGAGGTCGAGATCCAAGAGCTGCGACGCGATGTACGGGTAGTGCCCGGTGTAGACGCGGATCGCGTCGCGCCGCTCGGGCGAGAGCCGGAGCAGACGCGAGATGCTGACGTAGGAAGCCATGTCGGCGCCGTCGCGCCGGTCGAGGCCCTCGCTCGGATACACCTCGCTCGGATCGAACTGCCGACGCAGTTGGAACGCGAACGACGTACCCGCCGTCTTCATGAGATGGATGAAGAAGAAGCGCTGAGGTTCCTCGCGCTGCTCGCGCAACATCTCATCGTCGCGCCGTGCGGCGACTGTCTCATCCATGCGGTGTGCCTCCGTTGGAACACTTCATTGCTGTTGCTCGCCGTCTCTCGGGATGATCCGGGCCGGAACGCCGATTGCCGTGGCATGAGCCGGGACATCCGTCACGACGACCGAATTCGCGCCTATCCGCGCATCTCGATGCACCGTCACATTTCCGAGAATCTTGGCACCCGTGCCGATCCGGACACCTTGCTCGATCGTCGGTCCACGATAGTTGCCGCCCCGTAGGCCGATTGTCACCCACGGATGGATCACGACGCCACTGTGGATCTCGACGAAGCCGTCGATGACCACCTGACCGTGGCCCAGGTGCACACCGGGCTGCATGACCACCGTTTTTCCGATGCACACCTGCGCGGTGATCATCGCCAACCGGTGGGCCAGCCGCGGGAGCACAGGAACACCCAACGCGCCGAGGCGGGCCTGTGCCCGGTAGAGCGCCAACGCGAGGAACGCGTCGCTCTCCCACATCAGACGTAACGCGTGTAAGAGGGCGTGTGGACGATTACGGAACGTCGCAAGCTCTCCGCGAGCAGTTGCCGCGAACTTCGCGTCGGCGAGCACAGCCGGGAAGAAACGGGGCTGTCGCGCTCCGGTCTCGGCGAGCATGGCGTCCCAATAGGGTTGCCCCTTCTTACCGCGCACAGTCACTCCACACGCTCACGCACGCGAGCTACTCCGAGTCCAGGAAAGCTATTTCCCGTGACCCGACCTCGGCCACTCGAACCAGGGTCCGGCTTCGCGGGCGCCCCGACACCATGGGGTGGCGGCGCGCTGCGCGGTACGCTGACGGATACCTCGTACCTCGTGCACGGGAGCAGGGTGTTTACCTCACTTCGCCGAAACCGGACAGATCGGGTCACTTCGAAGGCGTTGAGCGAAGCGGAGACGCTGGCGCACGACGGCCGCCGGTTGGAGGCCATCGATGTGCTCAACGCCGCGAACCGCGTTTCGCGCAACGCGGACGTCGAAGAGCAGCTGGTCCGTCTGCGCTACGAGGCCTTCGACGAGTTGAGCGCGGCGAAGGGTCTCGAGTCGTGGCCGCCCGAAGCTCCCGATCTGTTTCCGGACACCGGATTCGTCGAGATTCCCGCCCGCGATCTCACGGCGGATGCACTGCGCAGCGGCATTCTGCGTCATGGCTGCCTCGCCGTCCGCGGCCTCGTGCCGCCTGCGCGGGTCGCGCTCCTGACCGGGGCGGTCGACTCCGCGATGAACGCGTGTGCCGAGTGGGAGAAGGAGCGCACCGCCGAAACCGGACCCTGGTTCGCACCGTTCGACATGGGCAACGGGGCGACGTTGCGGCAGGAGCGGAGATGGGTCACCGGCGGCGGCGGAGTGTGGACCGTCGACTCTCCCCGCGCGATGTTCGATGTGCTCGAGACGTTCACCGACATCGGGCTCGCGGCACCCCTCACGGGCTATCTCGGGGAACGCCCGGCTCTGTCGGTGAAGAAATGGACGCTGCGTCGGGTGCCGGTGACGTCGGGAACGAACTGGCATCAAGACGGCGCATTCCTCGGTCAGGGGATCCGCACCGTGAACTGCTGGCTCGCGCTCTCGCATTGCGGCGACGACGCGCCCGGCCTCGACATCGTTCCGAAGCGCCTCGACAGCATCCTGCCGACGGGCACAGAGGGTGCGATCTTCGACTGGTCGGTCGGCGAGGCCGTCGTTCATCGTGCCGCCGGCGGCGCGCCGGTCCTGCGTCCGATCTTCGAGCCGGGCGACGCGCTGTTCTTCGACGAACGCTTCCTCCACCGAACCGCGGTGAGCGAAGCGATGACACGCGAGCGGTACGCGATCGAGTCGTGGTTCTTCGCGCCGTCGCACTACCCGGGCGATCAGCTCCCCGTCGTTTTCTGAGTGCTCAGATCCGTTTGAGGTAGCCCTCGGGGTTGAACGTCAGGCCGTGACGTTCCATGGTCGGATCGATCGCGAAGTCGATGTTGTTCGCCAGGATCCGGCGCACGGCCTCCCACGGCCCGGGCCCGTGTCCGGGCCAGACCGGATGCCCGTTGTACATCGTGTGCTCCACAATGACGTACGAGCCCAGCGGCACGAACTCGCGGTAGGCGGCGAACTCCGCCTCGATCCGCAGATTGCTCGCCGGTTGCGATCCCAACAGCACGACCGCGTGTGGGGGAGTGCCGACGAGGGCGCGCACGCGTTCCACCGTCGCCGCGTCTTGCGGCACGGTTTCCATGTACGTGATGCGCGGATGTTCGGGACGGTCCGCCGCGAGCTTGACGTCGAGGGAGAGCACCTGCCCGTGGCCGAGCAATTCGCAGATCGACGCGAAGAAGAGCGCCCGACCACCGTCGTGGGTGCCCGTCTCGATGACCCAGTCCGGCCGCAACCGGCTCACGATCTCCTGGTACGCGAGGAGATCGGTCGGGGTGCGCTTCACCGGACGCCCGAGCCATGACGTCTGACGGAACGCGAGGCTTCGCCACGAAGCCTCGATGAAGTTGAGCTTCAGCTCGTCGGGGATCGGCGTGGACGCGGCGGGAACGCCGTCTGGCCCCTGACCGACACGGCCCTTGACGAAGACGTCGGCCGTCATCCGCCGGGCCCGCGTCCGGGCCGCGCCCTGGAACATGGTTCCGACGTAGTGGATCGTCTTCCCGGAGCCGCGGAAGGGTCGGCCGTGCAGAGCTTCGAAGTGCTCCGCGTAGCCGGCGATCGTCGAACGGCGTTCGTCGGGATCGGCCACGTTCGTCGTCGTACCACCATGTACCTGATGGAACGATCCCTCACCCAACATCGTCACGATGTTGACGCCCGGGATGCCGCCGACGCGCTCGTAGAACTCGAGATTGGCATAGCCCCCGCCCGCCATCGCGAATCGCTCGTCGAATGTGCCGAACTGCTCGAGCAACTCGCGCGGTACGAAGATGCAGTTGCTCTCCCAGAGACCGTCGAACCAGTCGCGTTCGCCGATGAAGTGGCCGATGTCGAACAACCGGTACCCGTCGAGCGGCCATTCGACGCGGCGGAAGAGCTCGTCCTCGGACGACTGGTCGTAGCCGTTGAGGATCGCATCCGGCTGTTGACCGGGACCGACGTACCACTGTTGCGTCGCCACGATCGCCGGTGCGTAGGTCTGCAGTCCGGCCATTCCGTGGCGCAGTACGCCCGGCGTCAGGATGTGCGCGCCGTCGATCATGAAGGCGATGACCTTGCCCGTCGCGAGCTCGACGCCCCGGTTGAGCGCGTCGACCGGCGTCGGTGTCGCCTCGTCGCCCAGATCGACGTACCGGAACTCCGGACCGAAGCTCCGGACGTATTCCTCGCCGAGGGCCTGATCGGGCGCGGAACCGTTCTCGATGACGATGACCTCGTAGTCGAGATCCGCGATGGAGCGTTGATACGCCCGGGAGAGCGCGTGCAGCGAGCGCGCCGCTTCGCGCCGCATGTTGTAGATGATGACCACGACGGAGAGGTCCTTCGCCCCGACGGGCACCGGTGGCGCGGCGGGCGCGTGGTTGGCCGACCGTCGTGGAGCGGCGGCCGTCCGCGGCCGGCCCGCCGGTTTCGTCTTGCGCCAGCTGATCGCGGATCCGTCGACGCGCTCGATCACCTCGTCGATGCCCAGTTGCGCGATGGCGTTCTCGATTGCCTCCTTGGCATCGGAGCTCGCGGCGTCGTCGACGATCACGACGCCCCCGATCGCGACGATGTCGTACATCGCGACCAGCGCGTCGATCGGCTCGATGCCGCCGCGGCCGATGCGCATCAGCGCGATGCGACCGATCGACGCACCGGCGAGCTTGTCGGCGGGGCGCCCCTGAAGAAAGCGCACCCGATCGTCGAGGAGCCCGAACCGGGAGAAGCCGTCGCGGACCGTATCGAGATCGGTCCAGACGTCGAGCGGGTCGTCGGCGCTTCTTTCGACGCGGAACCCGTCGGCGATCCACACCGTCTTGTCGTCGATGCTGTACGCATCGAGATATCCGCGCATGAAGATCGCGGCTCCGCCGCGCGCGGTCCCGCACTCCACCAGGTCGCCGTCGATGTGTTCGTCACGTACGACATCGAGACCGCGCCGTAGATGCTCGAGGCGGACACGTCCGATGTCGGTGTAAGGCAAGTTCGCGCCCTCGCGGGTGGCGTCGGGCAACGCACCCGCGCGCCGGCGCTCGACGAGTCGATTCCACGAGATCTGCAACTCGCGCGCCGGATCGCCGATCTTGGCGCTCTCGGGCAGCTCGCCCTTGCGGATGCATTCGGCGAGGTACGCGAGGCGAAGCTCGTGATCCAGGTACAGCTCGTTGAGCACCGCCGCTTCCAGGAGATCGACGTACCCGTCGCCCACGGTCGCGACCCGTTCCCGGCGTTCGTCGCGATCGTCGTGCTGCGAAAGCATGATGCGGACTCGCTCCGATTCACCCAGCGCGAGCAGAGCGTCCTTGCCGTCCGCACTCTCGAGCCAGTCGAGCAGCTGCGCAACCTCGGGCCGTTGTTCGAGTCGTTCACGGGTGACGACGACGGCCAACCCGTCGGAGACAGGGAGCACCAGCCGCCGGACAGGACCGTCGAGTCCGGCGACGAAATCGTCGAGCGCCGTCATCACTCCGTTGCCGGGGCCGCCTTCGACGACGGCATTGGCCCGGCCCGGATACAGCCCGTCGTGCTCCGAGAGCTCCTTCATCCCGGGACGTACCCCGCGCCGCGCGTGCGGTTGACGGAACTCGTCGGGGATGCGCTCGGGGGACGCATAGGTATCGCGTCGCCCGTACGGCCAACCCACGTGGCGGAGCATCAAGATCGGCAACGGTGTCGCGGCGCGGCGCGCCGATTCGGAGAGCAGCCTCAGCTCGTGAAAGACGGTGAACCAGTTGTGATCGCCGTCGATGAGGGCGACGTCGACTGCGGCGAGGTCGGTCAACCGGTCGTGACTGTTACCGCGCCGGAACGTGTAACGGCCGGGATAGCGCGTCGTGAGATCGTCAGCACCGGAATCGACGGAGGGATCGCGACCGTCCGGATCGATCACGTGCAGCTCGACTTCGGGCCCGAGGCCCTCGAGCACAAGCGCCGCCTCGTCGGCCGGCATCGTTCCGATGACGAGGACACGCCGCGGCCGCGCGGCCTGCAGAAGCGGCCATATCACCGGTTCCCAAAACGGATACATCTGACGGTCGTGCCTCCTCTGCGCGCACGCATTGTACGAGACGGTTTCGTCGATGCGTCGGGCCGGACCACACGGCGCGCGCCGCGCGGGCGATGAAATCCCTCGGCAAGCCGCCCGGCAAAGAGGCTTGGTACCGTTCGAGCATGTTCATCCACGACACCGCGATCGTCGAGCCGGGCGCGTCGGTCGGTGAGGGCACTCGGGTATGGCACCATGCGCAGATCCGAGCGGGCGCGGTCGTCGGGCGTGATTGCATGTTCGGCAAGAACGTCTTCGTCGATGCAGGTGTTCGAATCGGTGACCGCGTCAAGGTCCAGAACAACGTGTCGGTCTACGCGGGAGTGACCCTCGACGACGAGGTGTTCGTAGGACCGAGCGCCGTCTTCACGAACGACCGGCACCCGAGGTCGCATGGTTACGAATGGACGCCCGTTCCGACCCACGTGCACCGCGGCGCGTCGATCGGAGCGAACGCAACGCTGGTATGTCCGCTCGAGGTCGGTGCGTGGTCGATGGTGAGTGCCGGGGCAGTTGTCACTCGTGACGTGCCGGCCCACCAGCTCGTCGTCGGGAGCCCCGCGCGCCCCGCCGGGTGGTGTTGCTGGTGCGGGCGCGTCGTTTCGCGTGCCGAGGTCCGTCCTTCCGACGCAGTCTGCGAGTGCGGGCTCCGACTGGGTGCGACCCGCTGACCGGAATGCGACAGGAGAGACTCCGACGCTGGCAGCGTCCGCCGAACGGTGCGCGCGACCTCGTGTGCATCGGCGATTCGATCACCTACGACCGGGCCATGCTCCGTACCGGCGTCCGGCTCAACTGGGTGGAGCAGCTCGCAACGCGTCTCGAGGACCTCAACGGACCTCGGCCCGGAGACGGCTTTCGGGGCATGTGGCGCGACGAGTGGAAGCGCACCGGCGGCTGGACGCAGATCGCGACGAGCGACGCGTTCGACGTTGCTCCGTTTCGTCAGGCTTACCTCAGTGCGGGAGCGGACGCGGACCGTCTCGTGTGGACCAAGCCCGCGGCGCTGACGGTCACCGCCTTCGAGCTCTACTGGGTGCAGACGCCGGGCAACGGAGACTGGCAGTTCCGGATCGACAACGGGGATTGGCAGAACGTCGGACCGCCCGCGCCCGGCGCGACCGCCGAGCTCCAGCGACTAGTCGTCGACCGGCCCGTGCAGGTCGGCTTCGAGATCCGCGCGTACGACGGCGGGCGTCCGTGCGCGACGGCCGTTGTCGGCGTGGCCCCCTACCGAGCCGCTCGGTCGGTGCCGGATGCCGGGCCGGACGCGGCAACCGGCACCGTCGTGCACAACCTCGGCCACGCGAACCAGATGCTCGCCGCGTTCTGCCGGGAGTCGCAAGGCGATCCGCTCGCGGTACTCGACATCATTCGACCGCAGCTGATCACCGTGCTGTTCACGAACGACGTGCGCCTGCACGACGCACGGCGATTCGGCCGCGACCTCAGCCGCGTCGTGGAGAGAGTCGGTCCTTACGCGGACGTGTTGCTGATCGCTCCATTCGAGCAGCGCGCGCCGCGCGGCGTCGACGACGCCGAGACGACGTCGGGCTCCGACGTCGTGAGCTCGACGAAGGCGGTGTTCCTCGCGAGCGATGTCGGAACGCGCATCGGCGGTGACAACATTCCGTCCGGCACGGTCGTCGCGTCGGTGCAGTCGATCGACCGGGCGACGATGACGACCGCCGCAACCGGTTCCGGCGTCGGCGAGCTGACGATCGAAGGACGACGCGAGGTCGAGATCCAAGCCGAGTATCGGGACACGACGAAGCGGCTGGCGGCGACGCTCGGTTGCGCGTTCCTCGATCTGTACGACGCCTGGTCGGGGCGCGTCGGTCCGGGCTGGGACGCGGCCTATGCCGCGGGACTGATGGTCGACGGTCTCCACCCGACACAGCTCGGCCACGACGACATCGCCGCGCGCGTCAAGGAATCCCTCGGGCTCGCGTAGCCGCGCCCGTGTCCGCCGTCGCTTTCGACCAATAGGTTCATCCGGGTAGCTAACACGCTTTCTCCCCGAACCGGCGGCCGGTCGCAGCCGTGCTGTCTGGCTCGTCATCCGACGCCCGGAATAGGCTTGATACACGAACTGATCAGGCTGAACGAACGTGTTCGCCGTCCGACCGCGCCTCACTTGGGGATGGGTGCCTGCATCGTGCGCATCGTGATGACGAACAACTTCTTTCTCCCGAGGCCCAGCGGGAGCGCGCATCACACCGCCGGTCTCGCGCGCCGCCTCGCCGAGATCGGCCACGACGTGCTCGTCGTCACCGCGGCCCACCGCGGAGCACCGCGCGAGGAATGGCACGACGGATATCGCGTCGTCCGCTTGCCGAGCTGGACCCCTCCGCCGTTTCGCATCGGGATGAACTACGAGATCCCGTGGACGATCTCGCCGCGGAACATGCGAGAGCTCTTCCGGTTGCTCGACGAGTTCCGTCCGGACGTCGTCCACCAGGGTGGTCAGTTCTTCGATCTCACGTTCATGAGCGCCATATGGGCCCGGCGCCGCAAGGTGCCGACCGTGCTGACGGTGTACACGGCGCTCGTCCACAGCGACCGGATCGCCCGCAAGATCCTGTGGCTCGGCGACATGTTACTCGTACGCCCCTTCATCTCGATCGGCCGGCCCACCCTCGTCGTCATCGACACCCCCATCGATTCGTACGTGCGGCGGCGGTATCGCGTGGGCGACGACCGCGTCGCGACCGTGATGATCGGCGTGGAGCCTGACCGTTTCGTGGGAGTCGACCGGCGCAAGGTGCGCGACCAGCTCGAGCTGGGCGACCGTCCGATCGTGCTGTCACTCGGACACGTCATCCCGCTCATCCGCGATCGCCTCGCACTCGTGCGTGCAATGCCGCGCCTCATCGAGAAGCACCCCGACCTCGTCGTGCTCGTCGTCGGTCACATCTTCGACGAAGCCTTCCTCCACCTCGCCGACGAGCTCGGCGTGCGCGACCACCTCGTCTGCACCGGCGAAGTCGAACGCGACGAGGTTCCCGCGTACGTCGCCGCCTCCGACGTGGAAGCGCACGACTTCCACTACTTCGGGCTGGGAACGACGACGCTCGAGGTCATGGCCGCCGGCGTGCCGGTCGTGTCCGTGGTCGCGGTCGACAACTATCCGGGGCTCGAGCTGCGGTCCGGCGAGAACATCACGATCGTGCCCGAGGACGCGCCGGTCGCGCTCGCGAACGCGATTCACGAGCTTCTGGAGGATCGCGAGCTGGCGACGCGCGTGGGCAAGGGACAGCGCCAGTTCGTCATGGACCACTTCTCGATGCAGGCGGTCTCGCGCGACTACCTGGCGCTCTACGAGAAGGTCGCCAACTGACTCGCCGAAGACGCGCCGGCTGACCGGCTCACACCGTCAGCAGCGTCGGCACTACGAGGGAGTCGACTCCCCGGCTTCCCAGACCTCTTTGATCCGGATGATGCCGGGGATGGAGGTCGTCTCCGATACTTCGCCGTCGGAGACGAAGCGCTCGACGAGGCGATCGCCGAGCCGGGGCGGTATCCACTGGAGCGGAACTCCGGGCTCGAACCGGCGAGCGAGAGCCGCCACGGGCTCGGGGACGCCGGCGTCGAGGTGATACAGGCCCGGGCCGAGGTGGAACGCGGCCAGGTTGAGCCGTACTGCCTCGTAGGGCGTCAGCCAGTAGCGCTCGCACGGCGCGACTGCGAGCGGGTCGCCGTTCTCCCGCTGCGCGACCCAGGTCTCGAGCACGGAGCCACTCGACCCGAGCACGTTCCCGAGCCGGACGGCCGAGTATCCGGCGCGCAGCGCGATGCGCTCGCCGAGAAGCTTCGTCGCGCCGTAGACCGTTTCCGGCGCCGCGGCCTTGCACGTCGAGACGAAGACGAGGTTGCCGGGGAGTACGCCCGCGAGGGTCGCAGCCTCGACGACGTTGTTCGTGCCGAGCACGTTGACCTCGGTCGTACCGAGCGGATGGACCTCTCCTACGGGCGCGTGCTTCATGGCCGCGAGATGGATCACGAGGTCGGGACGCAGGCGTCGCATCGTCTGACCGACGAGCTCGGCATTCGTGATGTCGAGGTCGGGAAGGTCGGTCAGGTACGTCTCGGCGCCGAGCTCGTCGAGGTGCTCGGCGATCCGGCGTCCGAGGAACCCGTCCGCGCCCGTGACAAGTACACGCTTGCCTTCCACGAGGTCGGGCGGGAGCACGATCTCGTGCTCGGGGCGCGGCAGCAGATCGGCATACCGTCCTGCCACCCGTTGGGCGAGTATCTCGGCGAAGTGGTCTGAATGCGGTACCTGCAAGGCGGCGATACTAGCTGTGAGCGTGTCGCATGCTCACTCGAGCGATGGCGGATACACCGCGTTCCGGTCATAGCGCATCGCCCCCGCGACGATTGCGTCGTCTGTGATACTTGCGCCACCGACAACTCGAACGGCGCAAGTGGGGGACGACGAGTGGTGAAGGCTCGAGACGACATCGAGGCGACTTCGAACGCGGCCGACCCGCCGCGTCGCGAAGGCGCCCGGTCGTGGATCCGGTCCCGCGGGGACAGGTCGCCGAGCGCGCGTGGCGCGCTGCTCGCGTTCGCCGCGGTCGAGGCGATTGCGTTCCCATTGATGCTCTGGTGGGACCGAGGTACCTGGTTCCAGCTCGACGACTGGGACTTCCTCGCCGCGAGGACGGGCGGCAATGTCGGTGACCTGCTGCGTCCGCACTTCGAACACTGGACCACGCTTCCCATCCTCGCCTACCGGTTGATGTGGTCGGTGTTCGGCCTGCGCAGCATCGTTCCCTATGAGGCGCTCATCGTCCTTGCGCATCTCGCGGTCGCCGCGCTGTTGCGGATCGTCATGCGCCGCGCCGGTGTCGGACCGTGGTTGTCGACCCTGGCGGCCACGGTATTCGTCCTCCTGGGCTCGGGCGCGGAGAACATCCTCGTCGCCTTCCAGATCACGTTCGTGGGCTCGCTGGCGTTCGGTCTCGTGCATCTGCTGCTCGCCGACCACGACGGACCGATCGACCGTCGCGACCTCTTGGGTCTGCTCGCGGGCCTCGCCGCACTCATGTGCTCGGGTGTCGCGATCTCGATGACGATCACCGTCGGCTTCGCGATGTTGTTGCGGCGCGGATGGCGCGTCGCGTTGTTCCACACGGTCCCGCTCGGCGCGATCTATCTGCTGTGGCTCGAGTTCGCTCCGAGCGAGGCGTCCCCCGCCTACTACCACACCAATTCGCCGCTCGAAGTGTTTCGGTTCGTCGCGGTGGGGCTGCGCGCATCGTTCGGCGGCCTCGGTCAGCTGCCCGGCGTCGGCATTGCACTCGCGCTGATTCTCGGCGTCGGTACCGCGGTCGCGTTGCGCTCGGGAAGCCGGGACGCGCTCCGACGGCAGGCGGCGGTACCGCTTGCGATGTTCGCGGGCGCCATCACGTTCCTCGCGATCACGGGGGTCTACCGGTCGGGTCAGTCGAACGGTCTCGCGCTGATCTATCGGGGATTCGGCCCCGAGCACGCGCGCACGCCGCGGTACATCCACGTGGTCGTCGCCATGATGTTGCCGGCGATCGCCCTCGCGGCGCAGTACGTCATCCGGCGTTGGCGACAGGCCGCGATCGTCGTGGTCGCAGTGCTGCTCGCCGGAGTGCCGGGCAACATCGACAAGCTGGTCCACTACGCGAACCGCTCACCGCTCATCCAGGCCCGGCGCCCGTACATCCTCGCCGCGCCCCGGTTGCCGATCGCCCGCCAACTCCCGCGGTCGGTGTCGCTCGCGCCGTTCCTCTCGCTCGGCTGGTTGATCGACAGCGTGCCGTCGGGCCGGCTCCCGAGGCCCGGGCCGCGCTCGCCGGCCGCGAACGCCCGCGAGACACTCGATCTGATACTCGGGCCATCGGACTCGCCGCAGACTCAGAGGTGTCGAACACTCTTCGCGCCGACCACGCGCGTGTTTGCGACAGGCGACCGCATCACGCTTCGGAGCGGCGCGGTGCGCGTTCTCACCGTCGGTGCGCCACCGTCAGCTGCGAAGCCGCTGGCTCCGGGCACCGTCGTCGTGCTCGCGGGCCCGTTGCGCGTGCGCATCACACCGGCCGCGACCGGTGCCGACCGCGCGGTCCTCTGCGGCTGAGCCGCGCGGCCCGGGGTGAGCCCAGGAGCTAGATGCGGCCGTCGTCGACCGCGGCCGCGACCCAGGGGACAACTTCGTCGAGCATGTCGCTCAGACTGGTCGTCGCCTCGAAGCCGAGCACGCGCTTCGCCTTTTCGGTGGCCGGAACGCGGCGCTGCACGTCGTATTCGAACGCCGGGTCGGAGACGTAGCGGAACGGGACGTCGTCGCCGCGGATCTTCTTCCAGATCAGCTCGGCCAACTCCAGAACCGTCGTCGACTGTGCGGTCGAGAGGTTGAAGTCGTCGTTCAGCGCCTCGGGGTGCTCGATGGCCATGGCGATGCCGCGCGCCAGATCGCCGCCGTAGGTGTAGTGACGAATCTGGCTGCCGTCACCGAGGATGTGCAACGGGTCCTGGCCCTTGACGACCTTCTGCACCAGGTCGGGTACGACGTGACTCATCGCGAGCTTCACGTTTCCGCTCAACACCTCGACCTCGCCGAGCGCCCGGCCCTCGCCGACACCGACGCAGTTGAACGGCCGGACGATCGTGTAGGGCACCTTGTACTGGTCGAAGGCCGCGTGCGCGAAGTACTCGACCGCGAGCTTCTGGAAGCCGTACGACGAGAGAGGCGGTGGAATCTCGCGCTCCTGGCCCTCGTACGACGGCCACGTCGGTGCCGACTCATAGACCATCGACGAGCTCAGGTACGTCACCTTCTGCAGGCGACCGCCGGCGAACGCCTTGATCGCGGCGTCGCACGACGCGGCGAGGATGCGTTCGTTCGTCGCCAAGAGGTCGTAGGCATAGGCGTGAAAGTACGAGATGCCGCCGATCATCGCGGCGCCGGCCACGAAGTGATCGCAGTCCGAGACGAGGCGCGTCATGAGGTCGACGTCGCGGCAGTCGCCCTCGACGAGGCGGTAGTTCGGATGACTGTCGTACGAGCGCGTGACAGGTCCGTACTTCGAGAAGTTGTCGACCCCTACGACTTCGTGGCCGCGCGCCAACAGCTCTTCCACGAGATAGCCGCCGATGAAGCCGGCAGATCCACTGACAACGATGGTGCTCACGTGATCCTCGGTCCGAATGCGTAGCGATACCAGTGCAGATAGATGGGCAGCCAGGCCCAGACCTTGAAGTTCGACTCGCCGCTCGTGCGCTCGAGCCAGATCGACGGAATCTCCGCGACCGGGAGTCGATGCCGGCGGGCTTTGGCGACGAGCTCGATGGCGATCGCGAATCCGGCCGTCGACTCGATGCCGACCCGTTGCACGAAGGCCCGGTCGTACGCCTTGAAGGAGCTCGTCGCGTCGTGCGTCCCGACCCGCGCCAGGTAGCAGAGCGAAAGACCGGCCCACCGCGACATCTGCGACTTGAGGAACGGGGCGCCGATCTGCTGGCCGCCCTTCATGTAACGGCTCGCGACTGCGATCACGACCCCGCGGCGGACGAGCCGCGCGAGCTGGTCGACCTGGCTCGCGTCGTCCGAGCCGTCGGCCATCGTGACGACCACCACGTCGCCGCGTGCCGCGTCGATCCCGAAACGAATCGCCTGCGCGGGGCCGCGTCCGTACGTGTTCAACGTCGGGACGACCCGAGGATCCTCGAGCGCGTATTTCTCGGCGGGCGCGCGCGTCGTGTCGTCGGGAGAGTCGAAGACCACGAGGATCTCGAACGGAGAGGTAATGGCCTCGGTCAGCTGATCGAGGCACGTGACGATCGCTTCGTCCTCGTTGTACACGGGGACGACGATCGATATCAGCTCGGTCACACGCGCTCGCCGTTGCCGAGCAGGTTCCAGATGTCGATGATCGGGATGTCGAGGTCGAGCGAGGCATAGGCCTCGTGCGGTGTCGCGATCACGAGGAGGTCCGACTCCGCGAGCACGTCGTCGAGCGGCCAGAGCTCATCGTCGCTCGAGACGTACGGGTCGGTCGTGAGCACGCGCGCGGCGCGGAACCGCAACAGCCGCTTGAGCTTGTAGCTCAGGCTCGAACGGGTGTCGTCCGACTCTGCCTTGAACGCCATACCGAGGATGCCGACCGTCATGTTCGCGATGTCGTGCTCGCGCTCGATGCGGGCGACCATGTACATCGGCAATCCCTCGTTGATCGTCATGCTCGCGTGACCGAGGGTGAAGTTGTTGTTGTTGAACGCCGCGAGCTGCATCGTGTCCTTGAGCAGACACGGACGGCGGCGAGCCCGGGCCCGGGCATGTCGGCCGCACGCGGGTAGTCCTCTTTCAGCGCCGCGCGGATGCGGGCGAAGTCGAGCCCGAAGTCGTTCGCGATCATGAAGAGCTGGTTCGCCGCCGCGAACTTGATGTAGCGCCAGGTGTTGGTGAACAGCTTGGCCAGCTCGGCCTCTTCGACCTCGAGCCGGACGAGCTTCGGCGAGACGCCGCCGAACAGCGCCTCGGCCCGGCGCACGGCCCGTTCGGTACGCGCGGAGACGAGCTGGGGGAGCGTGCGGAGCTCTTCCAGCGCCCGGCCCTCGGCCAGGCGCTCGGGACAGAACGACACGTCGACGGTGCGATGCGCGGCCTTCAGCAGCTTCTCGATCATCGCCGTCACGCCGGGATAGACCGTGCTGCGGAGAACGAGATGCTGACCGTCACGCAGCTGGTCGAGCAGCCCTTCGATCACGTTGATGACCGCGGTCGGATCGGGGTTCAGGTGCTCGTCGACGGGTGTGCCGACGACCACGATCACGTGCTCGGCGTTGCTCACCGCCTGGGCCTCGGTCGTAACCTCCAAGCGGTCGGTCGGGATGAGGCGCTCCAAGGCCTCGTCCGCCTCCCGCTCGAAGAACGGCATCTTGCCCGCACGCACGCGGTCGACCGCGAACGCGTCGCGGTCGTAGAGCGTCACCGCCAACCCTGAGCCGGCAAGCGCCAGACCCAGCGGTAGACCGACGCGTCCGCAACCGCCGACGATTACGACGTCTCGTGAAAAGGCCATGCCTAAACGTCCCCCGTGCCCCCACCGAACCAGGATGTCTGGCCACAGACGGTAGCAAGGAGCCACCGCCTTGGGAAAGTCTTGGTCAATCCGCGAGCAGAAGGAATTGGCTGCCGAGCAGGCGCCAGGCCAGTGGTGTCCGGAGATACAGACGGGTGAGACGGCGCGACGCGGGAAGCCGGCTACGGAACGAATACGGCAAGAACCGCGGAACGACTTCGCGGACGCCGTAGCCCGCCGCGACCAGATGCTCCTTCGCCGAGACGTGCGTGAGCGCCAGCGTGTGGTCCGCGCAGTCGAAGTATTTGTCCGCGCAGTACTTGAAGTTGGGTCCCATGATCGCGAGCACACCGCCGGGCGCGAGTGCGGCTCGCATGCGCGTGAGGAAGGCGGCAACCGCGTCGGGGTCGGGAAGATGCTCCAACAGGTTCGACACGAAGATCCCGCCGAAGTACTGCTCCGGGAGGTCGAGCGAGAAGACGTCGCCGATGACGACCTTCACGCCTGGGCTCGTTTCGCGGTGCGGATAGTCGACGAGGTCGAGCAGCCAGCGTTCGTCCGCGGGTATCGCGTTGAGGAACTCTCCGCGGCCGCCTGCCGGATCGAGAACGCGCAGGGGGCTTCCCATCCGCTTCCAGATGAATGGTGCGACCTCGTCCCAGACGGTCTGGCGCGACGTCTGGTTGATTTCGCGGAACCGGAACTCGTACAGCCGCCCGTAGTCGAGGCCGTCTGCCGCCCGCTCCGGAGCCGGCCCGTCGTCGGCTGTCACGCGGAGCCCGCTCGGTGGATCGGCACGGCTCAGGCAAACGGGCTGTTGTTGGGCAAGACGAGGATCTCGGTAGCGATCAATCCGCCGCCCCTACGGGTGGCCGCGACGACGACTTTGGCGCCCTTGGCGATGGCGCTGCGCGTCGCGACGGTCGCCTTCTCGACGCTAGCGCCCGTGATCGTGATCTTCGCCGACTTGGCGGCGCTGCCGATGTTCATCGTGCTTGCATCGGCGGCGGCCACCATGTCTCCGATCTTCGCCGTCCCGGGCAGCACGATGATCGCGCTCGCGTCCGTGTAGGAGCCCTTCCCGACGTAGAGCACTCGCGACTTGGCCTTGATGTCGGCGGCGGTGGCGGACGCGACCTGGACGATCTGCGTCGCCTTCGTGATCGCGACGTTCTGCTTCGGGCCCTTCGCGGGGGCGATCGTGATTCCGGTGGCCGAGATCGCGTCGACGGTGCCCTTCGTGAGAACCGCGGGCCCCGCCACCTTCGTCGGACTCTTCTTCTTCGTCGTCTTCGTCGTCTTCGTGCTGCTCTTGACGCGATTTTTCTCGATCGCGTATCCGAGAGCCATGCCGCCGACGAGAACGACAACGAGGACAGCCGCCGCGATGGCGGCCAGAACCGCCGTCGACTGCTGACGCCAGCGGGACTCGCTCACCGGTTTCGCCATGCCGTGATCTCCTAGCCGCGTTCGCTGCCTCGATGAGCCGACAAGTTGTAGCAAACGCGCCGGCGGTTGGCCACGCGCCTCCTCCCTGGGGGCGGCCGTTTTCCTGCTGCTGCACGGCCTGAGTACGATGAGCGGCCATGGCGAATCCTGGGCGGGGCATGCGCCTCGGTTTCGTTGAGCCGCATCTCGGCCGCTTTGGTGGGATTCGGCGGATGGTGGAGTTTGCGAATCGGCTCGTCGATCGCGGCCACCACGTGACCTTCTACCTCCCGGACGGTGTCGAGCTCCGGTGCACCTGGATGCGGTGCGCAGCCCATATCAAGCCGATGACCGCGGGCTTCGGCGACGAGCTCGACCTGGTGCTCTTCAATCACGAACCGCAGTGGCACCTCATCGAACGGTTCGAGCGAGCTCCACGCCGGATCTTCTACGCGCTGCACTACGCGCATCTCTACGGCAAGGAAGGCAGCTGGGAGAGTCTCCGGGCGCCGGTCGATCTGCAACTCGCGAACAGCAACTGGACGGCCGACCAGATCTGCACGGAGACCGGGCATCGCCCGACGGTCCAGCTCGGCGGCGTCAATCGCGAGATGTTCCACCCGTACCCCGGTCCCAAGCGCTATCCGTTGCTCTGCAGCGGCGAGCAGCAGCGATCCTGGAAGGGCACCGACACGGTGTTCGACGCCGCGGCGATGATCGGCGTGCCGGTCGAGCGCTATGCGGGCAAGAACCTCGAACAGCCCGCGCTCGGACGCGAATACGCGGCCGCGCGCGTGTTTGCCGTCGGCAGTTGGTTCGAGGGCTTCTGCCAGCCGGGGCTGGAATCGCTCGCGTGCG
>JAODBI010000001.1 GCA_025463875.1 Actinomycetes bacterium | reverse complement strand
GAGCCCGAGAGCGTCGTGCCCGCGTTTCGGCGTCTGTTGTGGGAGAAGCCCGCGAGCGGTCGCTACCGCGCCTCCGACTTCGCCTCTGCTGTAGCAACGCCGGTGACATCATGACCGCCGTCGCCGTACGCGAAGCAACCGAGCCGCCGGAAGCGCGCGGCATCACGCGTGACGCGGTCCGCATGATGGTCGCGCACCGCACCGACCTAGAGGTCGTGCACACGCACGCGCACGACCTGCCCCAGTTCCTCGACGAGGGCGACCTGATCGTGGTCAACACGTCGGGGACACTGGCCGCCGCGCTCGACGCGCTCGGAGCAGACGGCACGCCTCTGGTCGTGCACCTCTCGCAACGGTTGCCGGCCGGGCTGTGGCTCGTGGAGCTGCGCCGGCCCAACGGTCGGGCCACCGAACCGTGGTTCGAGGACCCGCCCGGATCGACGCTGCAGCTCGTCGGCGGCGGACTCGTGCACCTCGCGACCCGCTTCGAGTCGTCCACCCGCCTGTGGGTCGCCACGCTCGAGCTACCGGTACCGCTGCTGACCTACCTCGCGGTGCGCGGCCGCCCGATCCGATACGGCTACGTCACACGCGACTGGCCGCTCGACATCTACCAGAACGTCTACGCGCGCGAACCGGGAAGCGCGGAGATGCCGAGCGCGGGTCGTCCGTTCACACCCGAGCTCGTGACGCGACTCGTCGCCAAGGGAGTCGCGATCACGCCGCTCGTCCTTCACACCGGAGTCTCGTCGCTCGAGGCGAACGAACATCCCTATCCCGAGTGGTACCGCGTGGCGCCGTCGACGGCGGCGCGGATCAACGACGCACGTGCCAACGGTGGGCGGGTTATCGCGATCGGTACGACGGTCGTGCGGGCCCTGGAGACCGTGGTCGACCACCGGCGCGTCGTGCACGCGGGCGAGGGCTGGACCGACGTGGTGGTGACCCCGGAGCGGGGCGCGTACGCGGTCGACGGGCTCCTGACCGGCTGGCACGAACCCGAAGCGTCACACCTCCAGATGCTGGAAGCGGTGGGAGGGCGCCCGGTACTCGACGTGTCGTATGCGGCCGCGGCCGCCGAGGGTTATCTGTGGCACGAGTTCGGCGACGTCCACCTCATCCTCCCTTGACTGGTCGCTCGCGCTGCGCCTCCCTTCTCCCCGGGTCGATCGCGTTGCGTCGCTCCGTTCGGTCGGCTCCGCGGCCGCTCCTTTCAGACGTACTGCCAGATCTTGTCGGGCTCGCTACCGGGCGCGTGCTCGATGCACTGCACGTCGAACCGGATCGGCAACAGGTACTTCACGTAGAAGGCGTGCACCGTGACCGGTCCCTGCACGAGGTCTTCCGCGAACTCGAGGATCTGCACGCGGTCGTCCTTGTCGCGCCAGCGCTTGGCGCGCTCGAGCAACTCGTCGACCTCCTCTCGGGTGTCGCACAGCACGCCGAGGTGGTCGTAGCCCGGCGCCTGCATGAACTTCTTCGACTCGGCCAACAAGATGAAGTGCTGCGATCCGTCCTCGCCCATCAACAAGAAGTTGCGCTTGTCGAACAGCTCGACGTCGCGACCGGTCCAGTTGAACATCTCACCGTAGAACGCGGCGATGTCGCCGCGCGCGGCGTCGTCGAGCGAACCGGGCTCGACGGTGAGCTCCATGTGGTTGAACCGGTGCGGCATGGCCTTGCTCCTTCGGGAAGTTCGTCGGGAAACGAGGGGTCAGAGACGATTCGGGATGATCGCGTCGATGAGGTACGGACCGGGTTCGTTCAGCGAGCGTTCCAACGCGTCGACGAACTCCTCGGCGGTCTCGACGCGCGTGCCGCCGACGCCCATGCCGCGCGCGAGTGCGACGAAGTCGATGGGCGGCCGGGAGAGGTCGAACTGGTCGGCGGCGTTGCCGTCAGTGCGGGCGCCGACGCGCGACAACTCGAGATTCAAGATCGCGTAGGCCCGGTTGTCGAAGATGATCGTGGTGACGTCGAGGTTCTCCCGGGCCTGCGTCCAGAGCGACTGGAGCGTGTACATCGCGCTGCCGTCGGCCTCCAGACTGACGACTTTGCGGTCGGGGCACGCAACGGCCGCGCCGGTTGCGACGGGCATCCCCTGTCCGATCGCGCCACCGGTGAGGGTCAACCAGTCGTGGCGGGGGGCGCCCGCGGTCGCACCGGCGACGAACAACCCGCCGGTCTGCGCCTCGTCGCTGACGATCGCGCGCGCGGGCAACAGCGCGCCGATCGCCTGCGCCATCGACTGCGGGTTGAGGGCGCCCGTGGGGCGGTCAGGTCGCGCCGCGGGCGCGAGCAACGCGCCGTCGGCGGGCGCACCGACCGCGTCGGCGAGCGCCTCGAGCCCGGCCTCCGCGAGCGAACTGTCGGAGACGAGGTCGTGGATCTCGCAGCTTTCCGGCGCGAGCCGGCTCGGGAAGTTGGGATACGCGAAGAACGAGACCGGCTCCTTGGCGTCGACCAGCACGAGATGGCGGACATCCTGCATCTGCGCGACCGCGAACTCGGCGAGGTACGCGAGCCGCTCCACTTCCGGAAGCCCGGCACCGCGTTCGAGGCGGGCCGGGAACGTCTCGCAGAGCAACTTGGCCCCGGTCGCCTGCGCGATACGGGACGCGGCGATCAGGCCCCGCTCGCGCAACGCGCGACCGCCGACGAGCAACGCCGCGGTCTCACCGCTGCGCAACGCCTTGGCCGCGAGATCGACCGCGTCGTCGAACGACGGGACCACCACACCGAGCGTCACCCGGGTCCCGGGCTCCGCGCCCTCGAGCCACGACACGTCGGCGGGCAGGATCAACGTCGCGACACCCCCCCGCCGCGCCTCGTTGATCGCGTCGACCGCGTCGGCGGCGATGGTCTCAGGCCCCTTCGACTCGCGGACCCAGCGCGAGACGTTGCGCGCGACGCCGACGATGTCGGACGCCAGCGGCGCATCGAGCGCCTGGTGGTAGGTCGCGTGATCGCCGACGATGTTGACGATCGGCGTGCGGGCGCGGCGCGCGTTGTGAAGATTGGCGAGCCCGTTGCCGAGGCCGGGGCCGAGGTGCAACAACGTGGCCGCGGGCTTTCCGGCCATGCGCCCGTAACCGTCGGCCGCGCCGGTAGCCACGCCTTCGAACAGGGCGAGGACGGGCCGCATCTCGGGAACGTCGTCGAGCGCGGCGACGAAGTGCATCTCTGACGTGCCCGGGTTCGTGAAGCAGGTGTCGACACCGTTCGCCACGAGCGTCCGGAGCAGCGCGTGCGCACCGTTCATGATGATCTCCTTCGCTCGCATTCCCGGGGCAGGGACGAGTCAGTCGAACAGTGTTCCGGGGTTGAGGATGCCGTTCGGGTCGAACGCAGCCTTGATGCGGCGCATCAACGCGATCTTGTTGGGGTCTTCGAGCTCCAGAAAGTACTGCTTCTTCTCCTTGCCGATCCCGTGCTCGGCCGAGATCGCGCCACCCAGCTCGACGCCGGCGGCGATGATCGCGTGCATCACCCGATGACGGACGTCGTCGTCGGGCTGGAACACCGAGAGGTGGATGTTGCCGTCGCCCGCGTGCCCCGCGGCGCTGACGATCGAGGCGTGCTCCGCCGCGATCGCCGTCACCGCCTGGAGATACTGCGGTACGGATGCGCGCGGGACGACGACGTCGATGATGTCGTTCGCGCCGAGCGCCTTCACGACCCAGAACGCCTTCTCGCGCGCTTCGAGGAGCAACGTGCCCGAGCGCGGCGGCAAGACGTACACGTCGATTGCACCCAGCTCGCCGACCAGCTCCGCGAGAACTTCGACGTCTTCGTCGAGCCGTTGCTCGGAGTGCTGTTCGATGACGACGATGAGATACGCCTTGGCGGCCACCTGCACGTCGGCACCGATGCCGAGATCGAGCCCGACGTTCGCGGCAAGCGTCGCGAGACCACCACCGTCGACGTACTCGAGCACGAGCGGGTTGACACCGCTCTGCACGATCTTCGGGACCGCCGACGCGATCTCACCGACCGACGCGAAGGGTACGAGGATCGTCGAGCTGTGCGGCGGGCGCGGGTAGATCTTGAGCACGGCTTCGGTCACGACCGCGAGCGTTCCCTCCGAGCCGATGATGAGCTGCGTGAGGTCGTATCCGGTCGTCGCCTTCACGAACTTGCCCCCGGTACGGATGACCTCGCCGCCCGCGAGCACCGCCTCGAGGCCGAGCACCTGATGGCGCGTCACGCCGTACTTCACCGCGCGCATACCGCCCGCGTTCGTCGCGACGTTGCCGCCGAGCGACGCGCTGTTCTCCCCCGGACACACGGGGTACACGAGGCCGAGCGGCGCGAGGGCGGCGTCGAGCTCGTCGAGGCTGACACCCGGTTCCACGACCGCGACGTAATTGTCGGTGTCGATCTCGATGATCTTGTCCATGCGCTCGAGCGCGACGACGATCCCGTCGGCGCGCGGCGTGCACGCACCGGACAATCCAGTACCCGCGCCCCGGGCGGTGATGGGCACACGCAGCTCGTCACATACACGCACGATTGCGGCCACATCCGCGGTACATGCGGGTCGCGTAACCGCGAGAGGTCGGACGGGAGTGGCCGACAGGGCCTCATCGTGCGTGTAGTCATCTCCGATCGCATCACCGACCAGGACGTGCTGCGGCCCGAGGATCTCCAAGAGCCGTGCCTCGAGGTCAGCCATGGCGCTTGTGTAGGCGGCCGCCCATCGCCGGTCAAGCCCGTCCGGCTCCGAAAGCCTCTGATGGTCGCCGCGAGGGCCGTCGCCGTAGGATCGGCGTTCGATCACCAGGCGAAAGGACGGTGCACGCCCCATGTACCCCAATGCGGCTTGGAGTTGTCGATGAGCGGCGAAACTCTCGACATGCCCGACGCGACGGCCGACCCGGTCGTCGACGCCCTCTTGCGCGCGAGTCGCGCGCTGGTCGCGATCACCTCCCGGTCGTTGTCGGCCGTGAACGAGGACGTCACGCTCCCGCAGTTCCGATCTCTTGTCGTCCTCGCCACCGCGGGGCCGCAGACGGTGAGCGCGCTCGCCGACCGGCTCGCCGTACACGCGTCGACCATGACCCGTATGTGTAACCGCCTGGTCACGCGCGGTCTCGTCGTGCGGGCGCCCTCCGCGGTCGATCGCCGCGAGGTTGTGATCGCGCTGACGACTATGGGTACATCTGTCGTCGAAGACGTCATGGCTGCACGTCGGCGCGAGCTCGACCAGGTGATCCGCCGGATCGGGGACGAGGACCGGCTCGCCGTCGTGGTGGCTCTCAACAAGTTCGCGCAGGCGGCGGGCGAAGGTCCCGACGCAACCAGCAGCCCCGGCGACCACGTATTGGCCACCCGGGCCCGGCAACTCCTGGAGGAATGATGAAGCCATACGAGCTCCCCCCGCTCGGCTACGACTACGCCGCGCTCGAGCCGCACTACTCCGCACGCGTTCTCGAGCTGCACCACGACAAGCATCACCAGGCCTACGTAGACGGAGTGAACACCACGCTCGAGAAGCTGGCCACCGCCCGCGCCGGTGACGACCTCAGCGCGATCGTCGGTCTCGAGAAGACGCTGGCGTTCAACCTGTCCGGGCACGTCTTGCACACGCTGTTCTGGAAGAACCTCTCACCCGACGGCGGTGACCGTCCCGACGGCGATCTCGCCGCCGCGATCGACGAGAACTTCGGTTCGTACGATGCGTTCAAGAACCAGCTCACGCAGTCGGCGGCCACGGTGCAGGGCTCCGGCTGGGGTGCGCTGTCGTGGGAACCGCTCGGCGAGCGGCTCTTCATCGAGCAGATCTACGACCACCAGGGCAACGTCGGTCAGGGTGGAGTGCCGCTGCTCGTGATCGACGCGTGGGAGCATGCGTACTACCTGCAGTACGAGAACCGCCGCCCGGAATACGTGAAGGCGATCTGGAACGTGATCGACTTCACCGACGTCGCCCGCCGGTTCACGGAAGCGACCCGCGGGGCACTCGTCAAGCCGTAACTAGGCGACGAGTTCAGCCATCGTCCTCAGCGTTTCCAGGTCGCCGTTCAAGATGATCGTGGTGACCGGGCTTTCCTTCCACGCCTCGAGGCGGTCCCGGATCCGTTCCTTCGAGCCGACGAGAGAGATCTCGTCCGCGAACTGCGTCGGAACGAGCGGGATCGCTTCGTCGCGGCGGCCTGCGAAGA
>JAODBI010000348.1 GCA_025463875.1 Actinomycetes bacterium | reverse complement strand
CTTGATCGGCACCACGAAGCGGCAGAACGGCACGTCACAGGTGACCTACAACGGCCACCCCGTGTACCTCTACGGCGGCGACCACAAGCCGGGTGACACCAACGGCCAAGGCGTGGTGGCGTTCGGTGCCGGTTGGTTCGCACTCTCTCCGTCGGGAAGCCAAGTCTCCGGCTCCTCGTCGAACACTGGAAGCGGAAGTGGCGGCGGTTACTGACGCGGGCACGCAGGCCCGTCGGAGCGCGGTGAGCTTCGAAGCCGCGGTGATAGCCGCGTAAGCACTCGGTGCTCTCGCGCTCGCCGGCGAGGCCGCCGTGCACGTGCAGCAGTACGCATCCTTCATCCACACGGTGCGCTGGATCGGGCCGCTGTTCCTCGTCAATGCGGCCGCGTGTGCCGTTATCGTGATCGGTCTCGCCGTTCCTCGAACGCGCGTGCTTGCCGCGTTGGCCGGCGTCGCGACCTCGGCAGTCGCACTCGCGAGTCTGGTCGTGAGCTACGGGCGCGGCCTGTTCGGCTGGCACGAAGCAGGATTCCGCGCTCCGCTCGCGTGGGCCGTTGTCACCGAGATCGGTGCCGTGATCCTGTTGACGGCCGCCCTCGCTGGAGTCGCGCTCGCGCAAGGGAGCCGCACTCGACCGCGCCGCAAATCGGCCGAGGACCAACGAACCGACGACTCGCATTCCCAGGTTCGAGTCCTCGCGGGGCCGAGGGAGAAGTCGGCATGAGCCGGCTGAGGAGCGTGCTCTATACCGCCGAGGCGATCGTCGAGGGCGGCCGGTCGGGGCACGGCCGCACGAACGACCGGCGCGTCGATGTCGACCTCGACGTTCCGACCGAGATGGTTGGTGCCGGAGGGCTGGGCACCAACCCCGAACAACTCTTCGCAGTCGGGTACGCGGCGTGTTTCCAAAGCACGCTGATCGGCATCGCCGCCGCTCGCAAGCTCGACCTGACGCGAACCCGGATTACATCGCGCGTCTGCATCGGTCCGGTCGTCGGCGACGGTTTCGGCCTCGCGGTGAGTCTCGACCTCGAACCGATGCAGCTCGGGTTTTCGGAAGCCGCGACGTTGATGGAGCAAGCCCACCAGGCGTGCCCGTACTCGCGCGCGACTCGCGACAACATCGAGGTCACGCTCGCAGTGGGCGGGGTGACGATCGTGCCGCGGGACGCGACTACTTCCGCGGCGAAAAGAACGCCATGACCACCATCGCGGCACCGATCGGTCCGATGCCGGTTTCCCAAGATTACGAGGACACGTGATGTGTACGTCGGTTGGGTCCGTCATCGTCGAACGTGCGCTGGATTCAGGAATTGGCGTGCGGGTGCACGTCTTGCATCCGCCACGGGAAGCCCACCGAGAGAAAGGAACGACCATGATTCGCAGCAGACCTTTCGTGCGGTCCCTCGCCGGGGCGGCCGTCGTACCGCTGATCGCGCTCGCACTCGCCGGCTGCGGCAGCAGCAACAAGGCGAGCGCGTCGTCGCCCCCGACGGCAAGCAACGGACAGCCGGCGACGGTCGGTATCACGAACACCGGCCTCGGGAAGATCCTCGTCGACGGGCAGGGCCGCACCCTCTACCTGTTCCAAAAAGACTCGGGAACGACGAGCGCGTGCACCGGCTCCTGCACCACTTTCTGGCCGCCGCTCACCGCGACCGGCACGCCGACCGTCGGCAGCGGCGCAAATTCTTCGCTGATCGCCACCGCCATGCGATCCGACGGAAAGACACAGGTCGTCTACAACGGCCACCCGGTGTACCTCTACACCGGAGACCACAAGGCCGGGGACACCACCGGTCAGGGACTGGTGGCATTCGGCGGCGGCTGGTTCGCGCTGTCTGCCGCAGGCGACCAGATCTCCAGCTCGGCACCGAGTTCCGGGAGCGGGAATGGCTATTGACCGCGTCGCCCGGCGACAGCCGAACGCGGTGCGCGGCGAACGGGTCGCCGGCGGTGCGTTCGCGGCCGGCGCACTTCTGCTCGGAGCCGAGGCGGCGGTACACGTGCAGCAGTATGTGACCGTCGTCTACAGCGTCCGTTGGATCGGCCCGCTGTTCGTCGCGAACGCGACCGCTTGCCTCGCGGCAGCCGTCGGCCTCGTATTTGCGCGGACACGGCCGTTCGCCGCACTCGCCGGCACCGTGACCTCAGCCGGCGCACTCGCCAGCCTCGTCGTGAGCTACGGACGAGGGCTGTTCGGCTTCTACGAGGCCGGGTTATGGAAAAGCGGGGGCTCGTCGCCCGAGAGGAATGCAGCGAGGACGCTCGAGGTCTGATGTTGCGGCTGACCAAGGACGGTCGCCGAGCCATCGAGGAGGCGGCACCGGCGCACGCCGAGACTGTTCAGCGTTACTTCTTTGACCAGTTGTCAAAGGATGAGATCGAGACGATGGCCGCGGTGTTCGACCGCGTGCTCGACAATCTGAAGCGCGAGGAGGTCTGACCTTCGCGATGACCCCGCAGCGGTTCCTGCGATGCCACCGTTGCTCGATATGCACAACGCGGTGAAGCTTGTTGACGCTCGGCCGTTATTGGCGCTCCACAGAACACCTCCCGATCGATCCAACCCGATCGAAGATGCTGATGCGTTGATCCCCTGAGACCGCCGATTCGACCTGCGCATTCGTCGTGGGCGCTGGCGGGCTCGAACCGCCGACCCCCTGCTTGTAAGGCAGGTGCTCTACCGACTGAGCTAAACGCCCGGGATGCGAGCGCGCACGAGGTTGCGGCTCCGCGCTCACCTTAGGTGAACGCGCTTCCGCTTCCCCCGCTCGATTCGGCGGTCGGATTCTGGCCCGGCGCGCTCAGCAGTTGACGGCGCGCACCGCGCTGTACGTGTACGACGTCGCCCCGACGGTCCACCAGAACTTCACCGCGCCCTTGTGGCCGGCCGGGTTGAACGACTTCCCGATCGGCATGTTCAAGAAGTGCAGACCACCACCCGTCGCCGCCACCCATTGACCGGTCGCCAGGCTCTTCCCGCTCTGGAAGACCTCCCAGTGCACCGGCGTGCCCGCCGGTATGTGCGTGTATCCGACGTGCAGGATGTGGCATTCCCGGAACTCGACCTGGAAGATCTGGG
Organism: Actinomycetes bacterium; assembly: GCA_025463875.1. Lineage (GTDB taxonomy): Bacteria > Actinomycetota > Acidimicrobiia > IMCC26256 > PALSA-610 > PALSA-610. Next base: position 5,277 of record JAODBI010000348.1, on the reverse strand, counting down.
TGCCCGTCGTGGGTGCAATCGTGGTCGAGGTCGTCGACGTGCTCGTGGAGGTAGAGGTCGATGTACTGGTCGACGTGGAGGTCGACGTCGTCGGCGGAGTGCCGCACTTGACCGACGTGACCTCGTGTACGTGGTGGTCCCCGGAAAGCGTCCAGGTTGCATCGATCCATACACCCGAGGTCTGCCCGGTGAGGCGGGCCGTTGCCGACGAGATGTCGACCGAAACCTCAGACGTGTTCTTGTCCACTGTCACGTCCTTGACGACCCACAGGTACGCGACCGTCACGACGATGTGCACAGGAACACCTCTGGCCGGGAAGTTCGAGAAGTGAACCTTGGCAGTCGAGCAATCGACTTCGACGGCGGTCACATTGTTCGCGGACGCGACCGCCGCCAGGACCAATACTGAGGTCACTACGAGTAGCGCGGCCAACACTCCCGCGCGCCGACGACGACCGATTCGTACCCGACTGTTCCCCATCATCACACCCTCCGAGATGGATCCCGCGCTTCCGGCGCGGAGAGTATGTCCTCGTCGGAGTCCCCGGGGAAGAGTGAAGGCAAACTCACAGGGTTACGAAACGTGCGAAAGTGGATCGGCCGGACGCACTGTTCGTGCTATTTTTACCAAATGAGCCGGTCGGTCACGAGCCGCCAGCCCCCACGCCCTGCGGGCGCACTATCGCGACGTGAGATCCTCTTCGGAGACGACCTCGATACCGGCGGCGCGTAGCGCGGTAGCCGTGACGCCCCCGCCGCCGCGCAACGTGCGCGTGAACGTGCCGTCGTACACCTGCTCACTCCCGCACGAAGGGCTGCGCGCCTTGAGCAGCGCACGCCGCGCGCCCACTGCCTTCGCCAGCTCGACCGCAGCGCGCGCGCCGCGCTCGTACTCGGCAGTGACGTCGTCGCCGTCGACGGTGACCACGCGCTCGCCAGCGCGTTCGGCGGCCGGCCTCGGAGTCGAAAGGCCGCCGCAGACCTCCGGGCAGATCGGGACGAGCCGGTGCGTCTCGGCCAGCGCGACGACCGCGGCCCGAAGCGCATGACCCGCCTCATGATTGCACCGCGTGCCCAGCAGGCACGCCGACACGAGCAGCGCGGGCCGGTCGCCGCGATCCGAGCTCACCCGGATGACCGTACCCGCGTGCGCGTGCCAACGTGCCGTAGCGCGGCGTCCGGCGGAGGTGCCGCTCGCAGGCCGGGACTCGCTCCCGTGAACGGAGGGGGGAAGCCGCTCACGTTGTCGTTGTCCCGGCCTGCGTCTCGCGGCACACACCCTCTCCGCCGCGGGCCGGAGGTTCCGCAGACCCGGCTTACGCCGACTGTGCCTGCGGAACCTCGACCTCCGGACGGATCTTCGGCGGGCGCCCGCGCTTGCGCTTCTGGGCGACGATCTTGCCGTTCACGAACAGCTCCCCGCCCCAGACGCCCCACGGCTCGCGCCGCTCCCGGGCCTGTTCGAGGCACGTCTCCCGCACCGGGCACTCGACACAGAAGGCCTTGGCGGCCGCGATGTCGTCGAGTTGCTCGGAGAAGAACAGCTCGGTCATCGAGCCCGTGCCGTCATTGCAGCGCGCGAGTTCCTGCCAGTCGGGTTCTCTTATGGTCTCGTCGGTCTCGAAAGGCTGGATGGCGAACATCGCCGATCACTCCCCGTTTGCTCGTCGTTTCGTCGTTCGCGTCGTTCGTCGTTGTCGTTCGTCGGTCGTGGTTACGTCGGTCGTGGTTGTGCCGGTCGTGGGCTGGTCTGTCCTGTGCGGCATGCGTTTCGTTGGTCGGCGGGCTGATTTCGGGCAAACAAAAAGGCCGCCGGGTTGCCCCGACGGCCTTGCGGACGATCCCTCGTAGCGAGTGCTACGGATGGGACACCTCGGGGCGTCGGGGCCGGCCATGCTTTGCCGTGTAACCGAGCGAGATCGGCGACCAGGGCGCAAAGACGGCAACCGGGCACGGCTGGAAGGCACGCACGCGCGCGTTCCCGGCCATGTCATCGGCGTGGGTTGCGTAGGTGCGGATATTCATGCTGCGCGTGCCTTTTCGTGCGTCCAACATTCGAGCGACCATCGGACCATGATCCGCGAAGTGCGTCAAATGATTTTTCTCGATCTGTGTGCTTTGCCCGCGGATGCTCGCGTCGCGGGCGGAAATCAGCCCGCTCCCGCCGCCGGATCGGCCGTGGAGGCGGCCCGCTCGAGCAGCGCCGCGTGGACCTGGGGCGGCCCGGCCAGGATGTTGCCCGACCGCAGCCAGCTCCGGTCGTCGCCGTCCCAGTCGGTGACGACGCCCCCGGCCTCCCGCACGATCACCCCGCCCGCGGCGACATCCCACGGTCCGAGGTTCAGCTCGAAGTAGCCGTCGAACACGCCCTCGGCCGTCCAGCACAGATCGAGGCTCGCCGCACCCGGGCGCCGCAGATCCTCGAAGTCGCGCAAGGCGACCGCGAGCATCCGCTCGTAGCGCGCCAGCAGATCCTTGTGGCGGAACGGAAAACCGGTAGCGACGATCGCCTGCACCGGCGGGCGCGTGCTGACGCGCAATGTCCGTTCGTCTCGGAACGCGCCGACACCGCGGGCCGCGCAGAATGTGCGATCGAGCAGTGGCGCGTGCACGACGCCCACGACCGGCACGCCGTCTTCGATGAGACCCACCGAGACTCCGACCGGGTCGAAGCCGTGCAGGAAGTTGGAGGTGCCGTCGAGCGGATCGACGAGCCAACCCGTCTCGAATTCGTCCCCCCCGGCTTCCTCACCGAAGACGGGCAGACCCGATTCGCGCGTGAGCAGCTCGCGGATCGACTGCTCGCTTGTGAGATCGGCTTCGCTCACCCAATCGCCCGGCGACTTCTCGCGCACCTCTTCGAGACGACCGAAGTACCGGCGCACCACCTCTCCGCCCGCGCGCGCGGAGCGGTCGGCGAGCGTGAGCAACTCGCGATAGTCGAGCGCACTCATGCGAGAGCGCCCCTGATCGCGTCGGCGAGCTCCGGTGTGCCCGCGGCGACGAGTTGGCGGCGCGCGTCGATGTCGTCGGTGACGAGGTCGCGTCCCTGCGCGTCGCACACGACCGCGCCCGCTTCGACGCACGCGAGGTAGCCCGCGAGGTAGTCCCAGGGCGCGTGAAAGCCTCCCGCGTCGAGCAGGCCGTCGAGGCTGCCGGACGCGATCTCGCACAGACCGAGCGCGGCGGATCCGAGCGCGCGGAACTGCTTCCACGGAAGCAGCCGAGGCGGGGCGCCGGTGAGATAGATCATGGACTCTTCCAGTCGGGTCGTCGACGACGCGTGCAACCGGGTTCCGTCGCGGAACGCACCGCCGTCGCGCCGAGCGGTCACGCACACGCCGGTCGCCTGATTCACGACGAGGCCGGCGAGCGCACCGTCGGCGTCAAGCGCGCAGATCGACGTTGCCCAGTAAGGAATGTTGCGCGAGCAATTCGTCGACCCGTCGACCGGATCGAGGACCACGGTGATCGCGGCGCCGAGGTGTTCGTGCACTCCCGACTCCTCGCTGACGATCCGTACGCCCGCCGCTTCCAAGATCCGGCACGCCTCGGCGTCGGCGACGAGGTCGAGCGCGTACTGGCCCAGTCGGTCGGTCCGTGCTCGCAGTTCCGAGACGCGAATAGCACTCACGACGCGGCGCACGGCGGCGGCCACGTCGACGAATAGCTCGAGCAGAGCGTCGGGCGACGTCGTGTTCATGGAGTCCCGACGATCTCGACAACGGCGTTGTAGTCGGGAACTCCCGAGATCGGTTCCCTTCGCGTGGGTGCGAGCAACGGATTCGCTTCCGGGAAGAACATCTGCACGTTGCCCGGCCGGATCGGCGCGAGGTGCACCCGGGCGCGCATCTCGCCGTACTGCGACCGCACGAGCACGGCGTTGCCCTCGCGCAGGTTCAAGGCATCGGCATCGGTCGGCGCGAGGAACAGCGCATCTCGGCCCGCGCCCGTCAGCGGGTCGACCTCGTTCCACACCATCGAATTGAACTGTTTGCCGCGCCGCGTCGACAGCACGAAACGACCTTCGGGAACATCGTGCAGCTCTGGGGCGACGACGGCGAACCGGGCGCGACCGTCGGGGAGGGGGAACACTCCCCCTTCGCACAGACGCTCGCCGCCGACCTGGATCGCGTCGCCGGTCGTGCGCAGATCCTCGATGCCGGCGTACGCGGGAACGACGCGCGCGATCTCGGCCCGGATCGCCTCGGCCGACTCGCAGCCGAACGCGTCCGCCTGCTCGGGCCGCACCCGGCGGGCGATGTCGGCGAAGATCCGCCACTCACTGCGGGCTTCACCGACGCGCCGGCCGGGGATCTCCGGGCTGAACGCGACCCGGCGCTCGGTCGTCGTCGACGTGCCGCCGCCGACTTGTTCGTAACGCGTCGCGGCCGGCAGCAAGACGACGATCTCGCCGGGCTCGACGAGCATCTGATGGCTCAGGAAGATGTCCTGGTGGATGCGCAGGCCGGCGCGCGCCAACGCGGTGCGCGTGACCTCGGGCGCGGGCAGCACGTCGAGGAAGTTGCCGCCGCTCGACCAGAGCACGTCGAGGTTGCCGTGGCGTGCGGCGTCGACCATCGCGGTGGCGGTGAGACCAGGGGTGGCCGGGACCTCGAAACCCCATTGCGCACCGAGCTCGGCCGCCGACTCGCGTGTGATCGGTCCGCCGCCGGGAAACGTTGTCGCGTAGCAACCCATCTCTGCGCCGCCCTGGACACCGGAATGACCACGGATCGGCATGAGCCCGGCGCCGGACCGTCCGACGTTGCCGCGCGCGAGCCCGAGATTCACGATGGCGCGCACGTTGTCGACACCGGACACGTGTTGGGTCACGCCCATCGACCAGACCAGCACCGCGGAACCCGCCGACTCGTACATCCGCGCGAAACGCGCCATGTCGGCTCTCGTCGCGCCTGACACCTTCTCGAGCAGACCGAACGATTCTTCTTCGAGCTCGGCGAGCACGGCGTCGAAGCCGACCGTGTGCGCCTTCACGAATTTCCGGTCGATGCCTCCGCTTGCGAGTAGCTCCTTCAACACGCCGTTCACGAACGCGACGTCGCCGCCGGTGTGGATGGAGAAGAACTCGTCTGCGACCTTCGTGCCGAACATCGCGCTCTCGATGTTCGACGGCACCCAGTAGTGCTCGAGGCCGGGCTCGCGCAGCGGATTCACGTCTGCGATGCGCGCGCCCCGCTGATTCGCGAGTAACAGGTACTTCCTGAAGACCGGTTGGGCGTTGGCTACGTCGGAACCGAAGAGCACGTTGAGGTC
>JAODBI010000337.1 GCA_025463875.1 Actinomycetes bacterium | reverse complement strand
ATCGGGTGAACCGCTATGTCCGAGCCCGTAGCGACGACGCAACCGCCGAGGAGGCCTTGCGCGGCTTCGAACGCTTTCCCACTTGGATGTGGCGCAACGCGGTCGTGTTGGACTTCGTTGGCTGGCTGCGTGATCGCAACGACCGAGTCGGAAAAGACGAACGAGCCAAGGCCGGCTTCTACGGACTCGACCTCTACAGCTTGCACCGCTCCATCCAGGAGGTGATCGCCTATCTCGAGCGCGTCGATCCGGAGGCGGCGGCACGCGCCCGAGAGCGCTACTCCTGCTTCGACCACTATCGCGGCGAGGCCCAGGACTACGGCTTCGCCGCGGCGTTCGGCGCGGGCGCCTCCTGCGAACAGCAGGTCATCGATCAACTCGTCGACCTGCACACCCACGCCGCGGACTACGCGCGGCATGACGGTCTGGTCGGAGAGGAAGAGGCGTTCTACGCCGGGCTGAACGCCCGGACCGTGAAGGACGCGGAGGAGTACTACCGCACGATGTTCGGCGGCCGAGCATCGTCGTGGAACCTGCGCGATCAGCACATGGTCGAAACTCTCGACGCTCTCGTCGTCCATCTCAGTCGGCAGCGCGGCGAGGTGGCCAAGGTCGTGGTATGGGCCCATAATTCACATCTGGGCGACGCCCGCGCCACCGACGTCGCCACACAAGGTCAGCTCAACGTGGGTCAACTCGTGCGCGAGCGACACGGCGACGACTGTCGCCTCATCGGCTTCAGCACCTTCACCGGAACGGTGACCGCGGCCGATGACTGGGGCGGCGGCGCCGAGCGCAAACGCGTGCGGCGGGCGTTGCGCGACAGCTACGAGCGTCTCCTGCACGATGTCGACGAGAAGGCGTTCTCGATCGCGTTTGCGCGTGCGACGCCCAACGCGACCGAGTTGCTTCGGTCGCCGCGGTTGGAGCGAGCGATCGGCGTGATCTACCGGCCCCGCACCGAGCGCCAGAGCCACTACTTCCGCGCCCGGCTGGCTGACCAGTTCGACGCAGTAATTCACATCGACGAGACCCGGGCGGTTGAACCGCTCGAGCGCACCGCGCGCTGGGACGAAGGCGAAATTCCCGAGACCTTCCCGTCCGCCGTCTGACGCGGATCGAGCTTCCGAGCATCGGCGAGGAGGACAAGGCCATGGCAGTGAAACTGAACGAGCGAGCCTTCGAGCACGCCAAGACCTTGATAACCGAGGGACGCTTCGTCTACGACGACCGCGACGCCTGGAGCGAGCACCAACCTTCGGCGGCGGACGAGAACGCCTTCATCGGTGAGCACGGCTACGACGAATACGCCAGCTGGTATCTCGGTGTCGACGATGAAGCGAACCAACACACCAAGGGGCGCTACAAGTTCCCGTGCGGCGATTTCCATAAGGTTCACCGTTGCGGGCTCTTGGCGGCGGAGTCACGCGCCGGGCAGCGCAAGTACCACGACATCGAGCTCGCCGTTGCCCACCTGCACGGAATGCTCGACGCAGTGCACGCAGCGGCACGCATTGGCCGGTAGGGCATGCCAAGTGTGTCCGGCGAGACATCGCGCGCCATCACGCACTCGCGTAGATCGCGCGTCAACAGCCAGACTGCATGAACGCGTGGCGACCGACAACGCGTGCGCGGCGCATCGTGGACCGAAGACGCCCGACCCGAGGACTACGCCGCCGCGGCGATGGTGATGTAGTTGTGCACGGCGGTGACCCCCGGCGCGGCCCACGCGGCCTTCTCGGCTTCGTGGCGCTCGACCCAGGATCGCACGGTTCCGCGCAACGTCACCTCCGAGCCTTCCACCTGCACGGTGATGCGGTTCGCGTCGAGGGTCGCGACGCGCTTGAACGTCTCCTCGATCTTCTCCTTGACGTGGTCCGGCTCGACCCGCGGCTTGATCTGGATGAGGTTCGAGACGCCGCGCACACCCGGAAGGTCGCGTACGGCCCGATCCGCCGCCCGCCGCTGGTAGTCCCAGCGAACTTCGCCGTCGAGCGTGAGCCACCCCTTCGAGACCTTCACCGTCACCTTGTCGGAAGGCACCATTACGTTCCATTTCAGGGCGTCGACCGCGGCCTTGGCGATGTCGGTGTCACTGCGCTCGCTCGCCACTTTCACCTCGAGCTCGTTCGCGATTCCCTTCACGCCCGAGACGCGCTCCACCGCGCGTTCGGCCCGCCACTTCTCGCCGAAGGAGCTGACCTCGCCCGTGAGCGTGACGATGCCGTCGACGACGCTGACCCCGATTCGCCGCTCGTCGACGCTCGGCTCCCATTCGAGTTCGCGTTCCACGTTGCGCCGAAGCTCATTGTCAGTCGTCATAGTTGCTCCCCTTGCCACTGAGGCCATCGCGAGCCGAGGGTACGCGCAGTCTGCGACCCGTGGCCGGCCCGCGCATCCCGCGATCGCGTGGACTACTCCGCGACGACCCCGAGCGTGCGCTGACGGTTCGCGGTCTCGAGTGTCGGAGCGAACAGTCCACAACGTCGTTCGGCCGCGTAACCAGCTCCTCAGCGATGATCGGCGGCTGCCGACCTGGGCGCCCGGGCGTTACAGACTCTGCGCTTCCAGATGGAGGGCGAGCTTGTCGAATGCCATGGTCCATCCGGCCGCACCTGGAGAATCACTGGGGATACCCGCATGCGTCATCACCATCTTCGTACCGCCACCGACGTTCTGTAGATCGACTCGAACTTCGGTTGTCGTCGGATGCCCCTCGGGCATGCCCGTTTCTGCGTGCGGGGACACGTTGCCGTGCTCGTCGGACATGAACTCGGTGTAAACGAGGCGCGCGTTCTCAACGACCTCGCGGTACTCGCCGGCAAACCACATCTGCATCGGTCCGCTCGGGAACTGCATCTCCATACACACCAGACGAGACCCGCCGACACGCACGTCCATCTTGGCGACGTGGATGGTGGCGCCATCGGGGCCGTACCAGGCCTTGAAGTGTTCCGGGTCGGTCCACATCTTCCAGACGAGATCAACGGGAGCGTCGAAGCTCCGTTCGATCACGACTGCGTCCTCCGAACGATTGTTGTCAGTCACCGTGTTCGTTCGTCCTTTTTCGATTGAAGCTGCGCGAGGTAGTGGTCCATCTGGTCGAAGCGGGCTTCCCAGACGGGCCGGTATCGCTCGGCCCAGGTCGAGACCTCACGAAGCGGGGCGGCGTCAAGTGCGCAAGGCCGATATTGAGCTCGGTGACCCCGTATGACCAACCCGGCCCGTTCCAGCACCTTGATGTGCTTCGAGATCGCCGGGAGGGTCAACTCGAACGGCTCGGCGAGTTCGTTGACCGTCGCCGCGCCTTCCGCGAGGCGGGCCAGGATCGATCGGCGCGTCGAGTTGGCCAGTGCAGCGAAGGTCTCGCTGAGCCGGTCTTCGCGCACCGTGATCGTCACCGCACCACCTACTTTCTCAACTAGCTAATTAACCAAGTAGGAAAGTACACGGGGCGCCTGATGATGTCAATTCGGGCTCGTACGCCATCCAGCCTCGACCACTGTCGGGGGTCCCGAAGCCTCAGTGCTTCCACAGCGATGCCGCCGAGCAGTTCGCCGCTGCATCGTCGGCGTCGCCCGGAGGGTCGCCGAGGATCGATCAACCGATGTCGACGGATAGACGATCAACTTCGTTTCGATCAAGCAGAGTCACGACCTTGTCCCACTGGTCGCAACTGCTCATGCCCCATTGGGGCTACGTGCTCAGCGGTCGGGGTGATCGTTCGCGACGACGACCATGAAGACGTGCTCGAGGCGGGCGACGCGTTCTACATGGCGCCCGGTGCCCACACCAGGGTGGGCCGCTCGGTGAGGGCTCGATCGAGAAGGGGTGGCTGCGTTGCCCATCTCAGTCGTTCCCGTCAGCGATGTTCGGGATTGGGAAAGTCGAAGCGGCACCCCGCATCCCATTCGGAGCGTTGGTTACCGTGCGCGGGGATGCCGCCGGCGTCGGTGACCATGCGGGCGAGATGCAGCAGGTTCCACGTCATGAACGTCGTGTTGCGGTTGGTGAAGTCGTTCTCCGGACCCCCGGAGCCCGGATCGAGGTACGACGGCCCGGGTCCGGCGTCGCCGATCCAGCCGGCGTCGGCTTGGGGCGGTATCGCGTAGCCGAGGTGCTGCAACGAATACAGCACATTCATCGCGCAGTGCTTCACACCGTCCTCGTTGCCGGTGACGAGGCAGCCGCCCACACGTCCGTAATACGAATACTGACCGGCTTCGTTCAGCAGGTGCGAGTTGCCGTACAGCCGCTCGATCACCCGTGTGCACACCGACGACTTCTCGCCGAGCCAGATCGGCGTACACAGCACGAGGATGTGCGCGGCCTCGACCTTCTCGTAGATCGCCGGCCAGTCGTCCCGGTCCCAGCCATGCTCGGTCATGTCGGGCCATACGCCGGTCGCGATGTCGTGGTCGATCGCTCTCACGACTTCAACGGTCACGCCCTGTCGACGCATGATCTCGATCGCGAGGTCGGCCAGGCCCTGTGTGTTCGAAGGCTCAGGCGACGGCTTCAGCGTGCAGTTGACGAACAAGGCTCGGAGATCGCCGAAGTGCCACCGGGACTGTGCACACAGCTCTTCCTGCTTCGCTGTCAACGTCACCGTACGTGCCCTCTCGTCGGGACAGATTTCTCGTATCAACTCATCCTGATCGGTGCTATTTCACCACGCTGGGCTCGACGCCCGAGGCTGCGACGCGCGTGGGTTTCGCGCCGCAACCTCGAGCTCGTCCCTCTGGTCGACGGTCGCGCTAGATGGCGACAATTCCTTCACCGCCGACTGCGCCGGCAACGGTGACGCTTCCGATGGGGCTGAGCGAGCCGTTGTCGCTGATGCGGAACTCGTCGACGATGCCATTGGCGCCGGTCTGCACGTAGAGGTAGTGACTCTGCGCGCTGATCGCGGCGTCGACGGAACCGGGGTCGGTGCTCGTGTTGTCGAGGAACGTGAGTGCGCCGCCGGGACCGGATTGCACCCGGCTCAGCGATCCACTTCCTGCGTTCGACGCGTAGAACTGTCCGTCGGCTGCGACGATCCAGCACGTTGCGGCCTGCCCGGTGGCGGCGGTGTGCAGCGGCGTGACGGTTCCGTTGTGGTGGAGGCTGTAGGTCGCCACCGCGTTGGTGCCGGCCTCGGTGACGGCGAGGTTACCGGCGGAGTCGAATGTGACGGCGAACGGCACGGTGCCCGGCTCCGTGTTCACGCGCGGTGTCGACAGTGTTCCGGAGAATCCGATGCGGAACACATCGATGTTGTTGCCGTTTGCCTTGGTTGTGACGATGAGGCGCGTGCCGTCGGGGGTAAACGCAACCTGCCCGGGTGTGTTCACGAACTCGGGAGTCGCGGTCGGGTCGAGGCCGAGCGTCCGGTGTGAACCCGACAGCGGGAAGAGGTGTTCACCGGAGATGCCGTAACCCTGCACCGAGCCGCCCGCGCGGGCGTTCAGCACGTACGCGAGGCCGTCGTGAACGGCGACGCTCACCGGAAATTGTCCGAAGGAGGAAACAACTTGGCGCAGGCGGAGCCGGTCGCCGTCGGCGGAGAACACCGAAACGGTGTTGCTTCCGGCGTTGACCGCGAAGAGCAACGCGTGGTCGTCGTCATACGTCAGCGATCCTTGGGAGGCGAGGTGATCGACGACGGAGCCGGCGAGTACACCGCCTTTTCCGCCGGTTGAATACGTCCCGGCCTGCGAGAGCGTGCCGTCGCCGGCGCGGTGGTACGCGACCACGGCATTCCCTGCCGGGTCGTCGGTTTGGACGAACACGACGTGATCGGCCCTTCTTGCGAACCGGTCGTGGTCGCGGCCCGACGAATGATCGGTCGTGTGGGCAAACGCGGGCGTCGCAAAGGTCCCGACGATCGCGATCGCGATCGCCGAGGCGGTCGCGAGACGGCGGAAGGATTTCATGCAGAACCTCCGGGTGAAGCGGTCGTTGTCGGCCTTCAGTCCGCCGAATCTTCGATCCGTTACAAACCTTTCTGAGCACCCTGGTCGCGCAGGACCTGTAACGGAATGGGGTGGCACCCTGACTGTGTCGCGTGGTTGTGTGCGCGTACGATCCGGCCCGTGGCGGGCCTCGACTTCTCCGACGATGGCGTCTTGGTGAAGGCGCTCGCGGCGCGCGATCCGGATGCCTTCGCCCATCTGTTGGACCGCTACCACGCGCCACTCATGCGTCTCGCCCTGCAGTACGTGCCGAGCCGAGCGGTGGCCGACGAAGTTCTGCAGGAGACGTGGCTCGCGGTGATCGATGGCATCGATCGGTTCGAGCAACGTTCGAGTCTCAAGACGTGGCTCTACCGGATACTCGTGAACATCGCACGCTCGCACGGCGTGAAGGAAAACCGCTCGATCCCCTTCGCGGCCACCGCTGTGCTCGAAGAGGAACCCGCGGTAGATCCGCATCGCTTCCGGCGCGGTCTTCGCGCGCGGGGCGCGTGGAAGCGGCCGCCGCATCCTTGGTCGGAGCCCGAGCAGCGCGCGTTGGACGCCGAAACTCTGGAGTTCATTTTCTCCGTCGTCGAGAGATTGCCACCGGATCATCGCGAGGTGATCACCATGCGTGACCTACTCGGTTGGTCGGCAGTCGAGGTGTGCGACATGCTCGAAGTGACCGACGCGAACCAGCGGGTACTGCTTCATCGCGCAAGGTCGAAGGTTCGAGCCTCGCTCGAACGTCATTACGATGATGGTCGAGCATCATGAGCGCATCGGCGTCCTACGTCTGTCGACAGTTCGTCGAAGATGTCACCGCATATCTCGACGGCGCGCTGCCGGAAGAGGTCCTGCTGCTCGTTGATCTCCACCTCGCTGACTGCCCGCACTGCCGGGAGTACCTGACTCAGATGCGGCGTACGATTGCGATGACCCACGCCCTGAACGACGATGATGTCGATGCGATGCCTGCCGACGTGCGGGATCGCCTCATGCAGGCGTTTCGCGAACGCCCCGACTGACGCGCTGCCACCGTGCGCGTCGCGTCGCCGTCGCGAGTGGTGCCGTGAATTCTGCCGTTTGTCGCGGGACCGAGCGGGACCGAGCGGGACACGACGGGAGTAGACGGCACGATGGTGGCGCGTACTGCCTCGTCAGCCGGACTGCACAGCAGTAGACGGGACCAGATGTCACGGCACATCGTTTACTGCTCTGCAGCGAATCGCGTCGCCGACCGGGTGCCGTAGAACCCGACGGTCGCCGCGCGGCTTCTGCAACGCGCCGAAGTGCTCGATGCTCGATACATCACCGCGAACGCCTGCAGCACCGACGTTGCGGGCGAACTAGTTGGCGCCGACGACCTTGAAGTCCTGGTTGACGAAGATGTGGTGCGGCCAGTTGACGCCGATGTAGTGAACCTCGTACTCGCCGTTGCTCAGCTGCACGACACGATCGACGACGCCCCCCGGGTAGGCGACCAGCGCAGCTTCTGTCGCCTTGTCCGCGGTCGTTCCGCTGACGATTGTTCCCGACCCCTGGGTGTAGTTCGCCGGGATCTGACCGGACTGCTTCGAGGTGGTGGGTGCACCGCGCGTGAAGGGGACCACCCCTGCTGCCGCTGAGGAAGCCGCCGATCCGACGCCGCCAATCGGTTGCAGCGTGACCTGAGTGGCGGTGATGGTCGTCCCGTTAGTGGTCCCGAGTACGAGGACGCCTTCGCCTGCTGTTACGGCACTCGCCGACGTTGAGCTCGTGCCCTTCTCGTATGTCGTCGAAGACGCCTCGTTGACGGTTACCTTCTGACCTGCTGATGTCGACATCGTGAAGCTCGACGTGGACACGCTGGCGACGGTGCCGGATGCTCCCCCTGCGGCGGGTCCGGACCGAGCGTTGGATCCGCCGCCGGCTGCCGTAGTCGAGGTACTGCCGGCCGCGGTTGTCGAGGGGGCTGTGGCTTTCGCCGAGGACGTGCCACAGGCGGCAAGTCCGATCACCCCACCCATCAACGCAGCCGCCATGATCCATTGGCCTCTTCTGTTCGACAACGATCGCCGCACAGTTGGCCGGCGTGGCAGCCCCGGCGCCGTGCTCGAAACGCCGCTTTGCGCCGCCGGAGAACCGTCGACGCCTACGAGGATCTTCGGCAAACAACTCATCCCTCGACGATGGGCTCGCCGCCGCCGCGATTCACCCCGGAGTCGCGTAGTTGGAAGGTCGGAGGCGTCGCCGCCGCCGGTCATCCCGATCGCGAGTCCTACGTACCCGCGCGATCCGGGAGACCTCGTCGCGTCGACTCGATGCGCGAGATCGAGCGTGGCGGGCTCCGCATGGGCTGCACAGCGCGGCACTGTCTCGGTGACGGGGCGTGAAGAGTTGAAGTATGGGACGCCTTTCCAGTCGCCTGAGCGGTGCCGTGCGGCTACTCGAAGCCGGGTGGGACCTCGTAGGCGCCGAGCACTTCGGCCGCGAGCTCGGCGACCCGGATCGCGCGGCGGTCCTGCAGGTAGGGCGCGACGATCTGCATTCCCACGGGGAGCCCGGCGGCCGTGCGCCCAATCGGGACGGCGAGGGCCGGCTGGTCGGTCAGGTTGACGATCATCAACCAGTGCGAGATTTCGAAGTGGTTGCGCTCCTCACCATTCACCATCACCACGTGGTCGAGCATGTTTCCGACCTGGTCGTGCACGAAGGGTGGCGTCGACCACGCGGGCAGCAGCATCACGTCGTACGCGCGGAACCACTCCGCCCACGTTCGCCGGACCGCGGCGCGCCGCTCGTCGGCGCGGAGCCACGCGAGATGGCTCCCGGAGATCTGCTCCCCGACGTCGTCGGGCATGCTCGGCGACACCGCGGCGGCGATCAGCCGCACGTACAGGTTGATCATCCTCTCGAAGTCGACGGGGGGATGCGCGTCCACGACCCTGGCGCCGGCGTCGGCGAGCGTGTCCGCCGCGCCGCGGAGCAAGCGGTGGTACTCCGCGTCTACCGGGCACGCATCGTCGTGGAACCACGTCGCGACCCGAAGCCCGGCCAATGACGCGACGCGCGGCTCGGGCAGCTCGACCCGCCACGCGATTGCATCTTCGGGGCTCGGACCGGCGAGCACCGAGAGGAGGAGGTCGAGATCACCCGCAGCCCGGGCCATCGGACCGAACACGTTGATGTCGGTGCGGGTCGTCCCCCCGCCGACATGGTCGACATAGCCGAGGTTGGGGACGAGTCCGTAGCTGGGCTTCAACGCATACACACCGCAGCAGTGGGCGCGCGCACGGAGCCACCGATATCGGTGCCGAGCTCCGCGCCGGTGAGGCCCGCTGCGAGCGCCGCGGCCGAGCCACCCGACGACCCACCTGGAACATGCGCGGCCGACCACGGGTTGTTCGTCGTGCCGAACAGGTCGTTGAACGCCTGGCTGTCACCACACCAACGCGGCAGGTTGGTCTTGCCGAAGACGATCGCCCCCGCGGTCTTCAACCGGGAAACCGCCGGCGCGTCTTCGGTAGGCACGTGCTCCGCAAGCTCCACTGCGCCGCCCGTCGTTCGCATGCCCTCGGTCGCGATCGCGTCCTTGACCGTCATCGGGAGGCCGTGCAACGGGCCGAGCAACTCGCCCCGAGCCCGAGCGTCATCGGCCGCCGCCGCGGCATGCCGGGCACGGTCGGCGTCGACGGTGACGACCGCGTTCACGGCGTCGCGATCCAGCCGCTCGATGCGCTCCAGATAGGTCTCGAGCAGCTCGCGCGCGGAAAGGGAACCTGACCGGAGTGCAGCGGTGAGTACCACCGCCGATGACGTCGCGTTGACCTCGCCCATCGCCTCGCCACTCTCGCCCTCGATCAGGCGAAGAAGTGTCGTGCCAGTCGCCGCGCCGGGCAAGTCAGGCGCAGTCGAGCGCCCGGATCGGCTGGCCGACCAGCAGGGGAACGAGCCGTTCGGACCTCCTACGGCGCGGCGCGGCCGCGGTGCTCGAGGCTTCCGAGTTGGCGGCGGCAGACCGCGACCTCCAGGAGTCCTACCGGCGGATCCCGCAAGATCCTGCTGTCGTCGGCGCCGCGACCCGGCTTGCCGCGCACACCGCGCCCGATTGGTAGCCCGCGGTGACAGCGTGTGGGCCGATCTGGGTCCGCCCGCCGGTCGGCGCCCGGTTTGCGTGCTCACGCGCGGCGTGTGCCGCGAATTCTGCCGTTCTTACGTCGACGCGGGCCCTTGTGATTGTGACGCTGCGAGGTGCGCGGTCGCGGCATGCCGGCGGTGCCGATCTTGTTTGGCGCGATACATCGCGTGATCGGCGCGGGTCAGTAGTACGTCGGCGTCGCAGTTCGACGTCGCGATCGCAAGCCCGATGCTCGCGGTCGCCTCGATCGATCGGTCCTGAAGTATGAACGGGCCGTGAAACGCTGATTCGACCCGTTCAACGAGGACTCTTGTGTCTTCGCGCGGCGAGACGAGGTCTTCGTACAGCACGACAAATTCGTCCCCACCGAGCCGCGCGACGGTGTCCGTCGCTCGGACGCAGTCCGTCAGTCGCTTCGCGATCGCCGTGAGAAGCTGATCGCCGGCGAGATGACCGTAGCTGTCGTTCACAGCTTTGAAGCGATCGACATCGATGAACAGGACAGCAGTGCCGAAGGCCTGTCGAGTGGACCGTGCGAGCGCGCGGGAGAGGCGATCGAAGAACAGCCTGCGATTGGGAAGACCGGTCAACGCGTCGTGCACTGCCTCGTGCGAGAGCCGCGCCTGCTCGCGCTCGAGTTCTGCGTGAAGCCGCTGACGTTCGGCGTCGAACTGCTTGACCATTCGCACGACGCTGCCGTCGGAGCCCCCGCGCACGATGTCGATCGCCGCATCGGCCGTCGAGCGCGGCGAACCCAGACGAAGTGCCTCGGCTCGTAGCACGTCGATCGTCGTGTCTCGCCAGTAGAGGTAGAGCTTCGTGAGATCCGTGAGCGAGATCGTGTCCCGCAGGGGTGCTTTACCGGACGCAGCTTCGGCGCGCTTTTGCTCCGGCGTCTGGCGTTCGCCGTGGATCAAGTAGGAGGTGATCGCCATGGTCGCCTGCCGGGTCGACCGGATGATGTCCTCCTTCACCCGGTCTCCGGCGCCCGCAGCAGTGACTGCGCATTGCTCTTCCCACGTCATCAACACCCGGTGCGCGATCTCGTCGACCTGGGCGTGCAACGCGTGGCCGAGCGCGACTTGCGGCGCGACTTGTGGTTCGGACGCGGACATCCGGTCATCTCCAGCATCGCAGATCAGTCGGGCTCGACGAGCCCCGCCGATCGCAGTGATCGTTTGCCGCGGAATCGACCATTCGCCGCGTGGCCTTGACCACAACCTCGTTCTACCGACCTATGCCACTCTGCAGACCTCGAACTCGACCGACTTCGAGGCGAGTTGCACGATTTTGCCGGTTTCGTTGTCGGTGATCGGCGTGTCGTGGGCTTCGGCGATACGGCTCGCCGCCAGGCGCTGCGCGCGGCTGAGACGCCGCGGCTGCTCATCGAGCAGCATCGACCGTTCATCGCCGAGACCGTCTTCTCGAATCCCTCGAAGCGCGCGCGGGTCGACGACGCCCGAGCCGCCGACTACTACCTCCGGCGACGGTTACGGTCCACGGAGTCCATCTGCGCCGTTGCCTGTACTCCGAGTTGCGTTGACTCGCGATGGCGCGCCGCCCGCGCGTCCGCGTGCCGGGGGTACGGACGGCCCGAGCTCGTGGCGCCTCATGTCGCGGCCAGCGTATGCCGAGCCGCGTGTCGTCGCTCCGCCGTGCCGACCGGCCTGTGCGTCTTCGCCGTCGAGATCGAGGACGGCGGATCGATCGCGAACTCGACGAAGAGTTCAGCTGATCGGTCGGGGGAATCCTTCGGCGCTCGATGCCAGATCTGGGTCCCAGTTGCACGCCGCACACGCATGTCGGATCACCGAGAGTCCGAAGTCGATGGCGGCCGAGTGCGGGTCGGACGCCACGCGGGCGTCGTCCCAGTCGAAGATGTACTCGCGCAGGTCCGTTTCCCAACGGGCGGCGGCGGGTGACACGATCCCGGTCTCGAACTCGGCCGGTGTCGGGAACGCGAATCCGAAGAAGGCTGCGTGTGGGTACCGAGCGTCGCCTGGCCACCAGCCAATCTCGATCTGCTCCGCGTTCGCCGAGTTGCGCATGATGAAGTCGTTCGATGGCGGGTCCACGGTCCGGCCCGAGAAGAGGCTTACGGCGAGGTCGAAGGTGCCCCACCAGGCGTTGACCGGGGTGGATCGTCCCCGGTAGGGGGCGCGTAGCTCGGCGAGCACCAAGGCGGCTTGAGTTGCTGCGGCGAAGTATGCCTCGACCTGCGTGGGGTCGTATGTGGTGTGGTCGTAGTCCTCGTCGAGCGGCGTTGTCCAGGGCGTTTCCTGCGGTGTGGTGTTGACGTGCACAGGGCCGGCGAGATCCGTGACGGCAGCCAAGAGCTCACGCGTCACCTCGGCGACGGGTCGGTCGGGCGTCAGTTCCACGCGCCGCGCCCGACCGTCTGAGTGCTCGGCCACGGCGTGGTGGTCGTGGAGATCGAGCGTCACAACGAGGGCGCCCGAGTTGTCGGGCGCAGGGAGCGGTCGTGTTTCCCAGCCGCGTGAAGTGAGCCGCAGGGCAGCGTGTTGGAGCTGCGGCTCGGGCGGCGCCATTGCCACCGCGAGCTTGCCGAGGACCTGTGTGTGCGCGTGCAATGTGTCGCAGGTGGCGATCCACGCCTCGTACGGCAACGGCGACCAGGGCGCACTGTTCATGTGGGGTTCTCGGTGCTGTCGAGGACGACGACTGGGATCTCGGGTTGCGTGTACGCAACGACGCCTGCGACCTGAGGGGTGAGTTGTGCGAGGCGATCAAGGAGCTGGTGTCGTTCCGTAGAGTTTGCCACTCGCGCTCTGACACTCCAGGTCTCGGTACCGATCTCGTGTCGTTCTGTATCCACGCGGCTCTCGCAATAACCCTCCCCCAGGCGCGGTCATCGCCGCTGCGGTCGACAAATCGCACCAGTGGGATGAGGCGAACTCGTCACAGCAACAGTGACGCTCGGGCCGCCGCCCGCAGCGCCGTTCGCCGGGGAACAAGCCGTGTAACCCGCGGCCCTATCTCTCCAGGAGGTTGACGCACGCCTGCACGTGATCCAAGGAGAACTCTTCATGCGAAAAGCACTGACTCTGGTTACCGCGCTCGCGATCGCGCTCGGCGCGACGACCGCCACGTCGGCGGGGACCGCCGCCGCAACCGATCGCGCACACGAGCGGTTGTCGCGCGGCTCTCGTGTGTCGGGCGCGATCGTTGTCGATTGGAACGAGGAGCTGCTGCGCATCGTGCGGATGCCCGGTGTCCAGCCTGCGACCGTGCACGCGACGCGCAACTTCGCGATCTTGCAGGCTGCCATCTACGACGCGGTGGTTTCGATCACGCGCGCCGCGCCGCCCTACCTGTTCACGGTGCGCGCTGCAGACGACGCGCGTCCGGACGCCGCGGCCGCGCAGGCCGGCCACGACTCGCTCATCGGGCTCTACCCGGCCCTGAAACCGGAACTCGACCAGCTTCTCACCACGGAGCTGGCGGCCATCCCCGATGGGGCCGGGAAGCAGGGGGGCGTGCAGGTGGGGGCGCTCACATCGGAACTCATGCTCGCGATTCGCGCGCACGACGGGTCGGACGCGACGCCACCGCCGCTTCCCGCTGCCACCCAGCCCGGACAATTCCGTCCGACGCCACCCAACTTCGCCCCCGCGGTCTTCACGCACTGGGACAGTGTCACTCCTTTCGTGTTGAACAACGATGAGCAGTTCCGGCCGGTCCCACCTCCGCCGCTGTCGAGCGGTGCGTACGCGGCGGCGCTCAACGAGGTCAAGACCGTCGGAAAGGACTCGAGCACCACTCGTACCGCCGACGAGACGACCCAAGCAAAGTTCTGGTCCGCTCCGATCTGGAACTACTGGAACCAGATCGCCGACGACGCCGTCCTCGCGCGTCACAGCGACCTCCTGGAGTCCGCCCGCCTGTTCGCGGACCTGGATCTCTCATTCGCCGACGGCGCGATCACCTTTTACGACGCCAAGTACCACTACGACCTCTGGCGGCCCATCACCGCGATTCGTGAGGCAGCAACTGACGGCAATCCCGCGACGATCGCGGATCCCAACTGGACCCCGCTTGCCGCGACCCCGGCCGACCCGTCATATCCCGGGGCGCACAGCGTGATCAGCGAGGCGGGCGCGACGGTATTGTCCGCGTTCTTCGGCAATCATCACGACATCGCCGTGACCTCCGAGGTCCTGCCGGGCGTGGTCCGCCACTTCGACAGCTACCAAGACGCCGCCCTCGAAGCGGGCCAGAGCCGGATCTTCGCCGGCGTCCACACCCGACTCGACCACAATGCCGGGCTCTCCCTCGGACAAGACGTCGCCGACGACGTGCTCGCACAGAACGACGCGGGACTGAGATGACCTCCATGCGATCAGGCGACTGGCCTCGGCTCCTCCCCGGCACTCAGGTTGAAGTGCGTACGCGGTACCTGTTCAGCTGGACGCGGGGCTTCGAGGTCATCGCCCTCGACGATGATCATCATGTTCGGGTCCGCCGACGTTCCGATGGCGCGCCCTTGCCGCTGCCGATCAGTGTCGAACACGTCCGGCCGAGCCAATGATCCAGTCGCATGCGTGGGTGGGCTGGCGGTGCGCGTCGTGACCAACGGGTCGGAACCCCTGTCGCCAGCCGTTGCTCTCGAGAAGTCGACCGCAGTCACGTGCCATCCGCGCGCCGCAAGCCAGAGCGTCTCTGATCCGTGACCGCAGCCGGCGTCGAGAGCGAAACCGGCTCGCAGCTTCGCGGCGCCGGCGATCAGGTGTGCGTTCGGGGGGGGCGATGCGCGACCTCATCTCCATGCTCGCGCAGGACTTCCGACCACCGCTCTTCCCAGAAGCGCTGGTCGAACGTCGGCGTCGTCACGGTACCGACGGACGTATGTCGCCGTGCTCACCGTGCATGCCTGCAACGGTATCGACGGGCGCGCGGTTTCACATCTCCCGGTGCTCGTCTATCGTCCGATCGCCGGCATGAAGAAGCTGTCCGGGACCCGTCTGCGTACAAGGGAGAGACCATGGATCACACGATGCAGTTCTATATCGATGGTCGTTGGGTCGCGCCGCTGACGAGTGAGACGCTCGACGTGATCAATCCGGCCACGGAGCAGCCGATCGCGACGATCGCGATGGGCGGCGCCGACGACGTCGATGCCGCGGTCGCCGCGGCCAAAGCCGCGTTCGAGACGTACTCGCTGACGAGTCGGGAGGAGCGTCTGGCGCTGCTCGACAGCATCATCGGGGTGTACGCCGGTCGCATGGAGGAGCTCGCCGACATCATCAGCCAGGAAGTCGGGGCACCGTTGTGGTTGGCGCAAGCCGCGCAGGCCGCGGCCGGTCTCGGTCACCTCGCGACGGCGCGGGCCGTGCTGGCCGACTTCGAATTCGAGCGCCCGACGGGGACCACGCTGCTTGTTCGTGAGCCCGTCGGTGTGTGCGGAATGATCACGCCTTGGAACTGGCCGCTGAACCAGATCGCTTGCAAGGTGGCCCCCGCGATCGCGACGGGCTGCACGATGGTGCTGAAGCCCTCCGAGGTGGCGCCGTTGAACGCGATCCTGTTCGCGGAGATCATGAACGATGCGGGCGTGCCGCCGGGCGTGTTCAACCTCGTCAACGGCGACGGCATCAACGTCGGCGCTCCACTCGCCGCACATCCCGACGTCGACATGGTCTCGTTCACGGGTTCCACCCGCGCCGGCATCGAAGTCGCCCGCGCCGCGGCACCGACGGTGAAGCGTGTCGCCCAGGAGCTCGGTGGCAAGTCGGCCAACATCATCCTCGACGACGCCGACTTCGAGGCCGTGATCTCGCGCGACATGTCCGGGATGTGCACGAACTCGGGCCAGTCCTGCAATGCGCCCACGCGCATGCTCGTTCCCGCCGCGCGGATGGACGAGGCCGCGGCGATCGCAGCCGCGGCGGCCAAGAACGTGGTCGTCGGCGATCCCCGCGAGGCGACCAGCAACATCGGGCCGGTCGTTTCGGCCACGCAGTACAGCCGCATTCAGCAGCTCATCGACAAGGGCATCGGCGAAGGCGCCAAGCTCGAGATCGGCGGTCCCGGCAAGCCTGAAGGCCTCGAGACCGGCTACTTCGTACAGCCGACGGTGTTCTCGCACGTGTCGAACGACATGACCATTGCCCGCGAGGAGATCTTCGGTCCGGTGTTGGTGATGATCGGCTACGACGATGACGACGATGCAGTTCGCATCGCGAACGACACGCTCTACGGCCTCTCGGGCTACATCTCCGGCTCCAGCGATCGCGCCAATGCGATGGCCCGCCGCATCCGCAGCGGCAACGTGCACGTCAACGGTGCCGGCCCGGATTTCAACGCGCCCTTCGGTGGCTACCGCCAATCCGGCAACGGCCGCGAATGGGGTCCGCTCGGCTTCGAGGAATACCTCGAGACCAAAGCGATCATGGGTGCGAACACCACCACGTGAGGAAGCACGGTCCGCGATGACAGGCGACTACCGCAAGGACCCTGAGGCGATCTCCAATCTCGACGACTGCCAATACGCAGTGACCCAGGAAGGTGCCACCGAACCGGCCTTCGACAACGAGTTCTGGGACAAGAAAGAGGCGGGCATCTACGTCGACATCGTCTCGGGGGAGCCTCTGTTCGCGTCCACCAAGAAATTCGACAGCGGGTGCGGGTGGCCCAGCTTCACCGTTCCTCTCGAGTCCGCCAATGTGGTGGAGAAGACGGACGCGAGCCTCGGCATGATCCGCACCGAAGTCCGTTCGAGCCACGGCGACAGCCATCTCGGCCATGTCTTCGATGACGGGCCGGCCGAGGAGGGAGGCTTACGGTATTGCATCAACTCGGCCGCTCTGCGCTTCGTGCCCTACGAAGATCTCGAGGCCGAGGGCTACGGACGGTACAAGAAGCTGTTCGAGTGACCCGATGACGCAGAGGAGGTAGTCCAATGAACGCCAGTCCGATGAACGACGCAACCGAAAAGGCGATCCTGGCCGGGGGATGCTTCTGGGGCATGCAGGACCTGATCCGCAAGCGCCCCGGAGTGCTGTCCACGCGAGTCGGTTACACCGGCGGCGACGTGCCCAACGCCACCTATCGCAACCACGGGACACACGCGGAGGCGATCGAGATCACCTTCGACCCCGAGAAGACGTCGTATCGCGACCTGCTCGAGTTCTTCTTCCAGATCCATGACCCCACGACGGCGAATCGTCAGGGCAATGACGTGGGCGCGAGCTACCGCTCGGCCATCTTCTACCTCGACGACACTCAGCGTCGTGTCGCCGAGGACACCATCGCCGACGTCGAAGCATCGGGGCTCTGGCCGGGCAAGGTGGTCACCGAGGTCAGCCTGGCCGGGCCCTTCTGGGAGGCCGAACCCGAGCACCAGGACTACCTGGAGCACTATCCCAACGGCTACACCTGCCACTTCCCGCGCCCGGGATGGGTGTTGCCCCGACGAAGCGACGTCGTCGCGTAACGGCGTCCGCCGATCTTCGCCGATCGTGCCGACATCGAGCTACCGCCCGCCGCTCGTGTTCAGCGTGAGCAGTCGCTCGATTCGCTGGTTGAGCGCCTTTTGGTCGAACAGGTGCGTGTCCCCGTCGCCGTCACCGACCGGACCGCACTCGAACAAGTCCTCGTAGACGATCCGCATCGGCTTGTGGAATCTCGCGGCCTGCGCCGGAACTGAAATCGTTCGCGCCGAGGCGTTTGCATCGCGCGTGGTGCGGTGACTTCGGCCGCGGGGGCCCGTCCGCGGGCATTGCAGGCGGCGGGCGCCACCGCTAGGAAGGGTGCGTGACGCGACGCGGCTCGGTGAGCAAGCTGTTCGTTCACTTCGGCATGCTGTGCGCGGCGCTCGCGTTCGCATCGTGGTGGACCTCGCACACCATTCTCGACACGACGCGCACCCGCCGGATCACCGAGGCCGTGCTGAAGAGCGCGGATGTCCGGCACTTCGTCGCCGATCACATCGCGTCGGTCACGGCGCCTGCGGTCGGCGTGACCGCGAGCGCAGCGACGGCCAACGGCGCGTACACGAACCACCTCGACGCGGTGCTCGGCCGGCGCGACATCCAGTTGAAGCTCGAGCAGTTCGTCGTCGACGCCCATGAGCGGCTGCTTGGAGAGCGGTCGCAGCCCGCAGTCCTCGACCAGGCGTCCGCGCGCACGATCGTCGCCGCGGCATTCCCGGCGGTTCGTGCGGCCGACCTCGCCAAGGTGCACGCGGTCAGGTTCGACGTGCCGCAGAGCCAGGCGCTGTTCAAGAGTCGCCAAGCCTTGGCGCACCGCTTCTGGCTCTACTTCCTCGGCGCGGTCGTTTTACTCACGGTGGGGCTCATCACCACCGACGATCGCCGCGCGAGCGTGAAGCTCATCGGCAAGTGGCTGATCGGGATCACGGTCGCGCATCTGATCGTGCTGTGGATCGTTCCCGTCGTGATCCTTCCCGTGGTGACGACCAACCCGTGGGCGCATCTCGTTGCCGCGGTCGCGCACGCCGTCGGTGCGGGAATTGTGACGAGCCTCGTTGTGCTCGCTCTCGTCGGCGTCGTGTTCTTGTTCGTCGACCACTTCATCCCGGCGCGCGCGACTCCCGCGGGCAGTGGCTCCGGCTAGTGGCCCCGCGGTGCACTTCGATGTCGTCCGCGGCTCGATCTCCGGCTCGCCGGCCCATGGTCGGCCCGGTCGAGTCGGCGGCGCCGCAACGAAGCGTCGGCGGCGAGGCTGCGGCTACGTTCTTTCTCGTGCGTGATGGCGAGTGGGTTCGGTTCGTGATCCGCTTCGAGATCCTCGACGTGGATAGCTTTCGCGAGATGGCCCGCGCGATGGTGGGGGTCAGTCGCTACGAGCCCGGGACCGTCGTGTACGACTGGTACGTCGACGAAGCGGCTGGTTTCGGCACGCTGTACGAGGCCTACGCGTCACCCGAGGCACTCCGCGCGCACGGCCTCGGTGCAGTGTTCACCGAGCTCGCACCGCGCTACGCCGACGCGGTGCGGGTTGCGGAAGTGGACGCGTTCGGAGCGGCCGACGGACTGCCTCGCCGTGACGTCCTGGGCGCGCCGACCACGTGGTGGGGTGCACCGATCGCCGCCGTCACGGACGCGGGATGACGATCGATCACGGCGCGCTGCGGATCAAGTACCGCGTGGAGCGCGACAAGCGGCTTCGGCCCGACGGCAACGACCAGTACCTCGAGCCCACGGGTCGGTTCGCCTCGATGCTCGACGATCCCTACACCGAGCGGATCGAGCGCGAGCCGCGGTTCGACGACGTGACCGTCGCGCTGATCGGCGGCGGCTTCTCGGGGTTGTGCGTGGGCGCGCGGCTGAAGCAGGCGGGCATCGACGACGTGCGGATCATCGAGGCCGGCGGCGACTTCGGCGGCGCGTGGTACTGGAACCGCTACCCGGGCGCGATGTGCGACACCGCGGCCATGATCTACCTGCCGCTCCTGGAGGAGACCGGCCACATGCCGTCCGCGAAGTACGTCATGGCACCCGAGATCTTCGAGCACTGCCAGCGCATCGCCAAGACGTTCGACCTCTACAGCAACGCGCTGTTCTCCACCGAGGTCACCGAGCTCGAATGGGATGCGGCCGCGGCACACTGGATCATTCGCACGGACCGCGGCGACGCAATCCGCGCCCAGTTCGTGGCCATGGGCACGGGTCCGCTCAACCGGCCCAAGCTGCCCGGCATCCCCGGAATCGAGACCTTCGCCGGCCACTCCTTCCACACGAGCCGCTGGGACTACGCGTACACCGGCGGCGACTGGGCCGGCGCGCCGATGACGAACCTGGCCGACAAGCGCGTCGGCATCATCGGCACCGGCGCGACCGCCGTGCAGTGCATCCCACCACTCGCCCGTGACGCGCACGAGCTGTACGTGTTGCAACGCACGCCGTCGTCGGTCGACGTCCGCAACAACCACCCGATCGACCCCGAGTGGTTCGCGACGCTCGAGCCCGGCTGGCAGAAGAAGTGGCTACTGAACTTCGCGACCCTCCAGACCGGCGGCTTCGCCGACGAAGACCTCGTGCAGGACGGCTGGACCGACATCTCGCAACGGATCCGAGACCGGATCGTCGAGAAGGTTGCCGCCGGCAACGAGCTCACGCCCGCTCTCGCCGACCTCGCGTTCCTCGAGAGCGACGACGAGAAGATGGAAGAGATCCGTGCCCGCTGTGACGCCGTCGTCGAGGACCATGAGACCGCCCAGGATCTGAAGGCCTGGTACCGCCAACTCTGCAAGCGGCCGTGCTTCCACGACGAGTACCTGCCGGCCTACAACCAACCGAACTGCCACCTCATCGACACCGACGGCAAAGGCGCCGAACGCATCGACGAGACCGGAGTGCGCGCCGCCGGCCTGCACTACGAGCTCGACTGCCTGATCTTCGCCTCGGGCTTCGAGGTCGGCACCAGCTACGACCGCCGCTCGGGCTACGACACCATCGGGCGCGACGGCCACCGGCTCTCCGAATGCTGGCAAGACGGCATGCGCTCGATGCACGGCATCCACGCGCACGGCTTCCCGAACCTCTTCATCATCGGCTTCGCACAAGGTGCCAACCTGATCTCGAACGTCACGTCGAACCTCGCCGACTCCGGCACGACCATCGCAGCCGTCGTACGGCACGCGCTCGAGACCGGTGCCGACGAAGTGGAAGTCACGGCCGAGGCCGAACGGTCGTGGATGGACCTGCTGGACAGCAGTCCCGCGTCATTCTTCGGCAACGCCGACTGCACGCCCGGCTACTACAACAACGAGGGCCAGCCGCTGAACGCCCGCGCCCGCTTCGGCATGGCCGGCTACCCGCTCGGCCCGGTCGCGTACTTCGAGTACATCGACAACTGGCGGAACTCCGGCGACTTCGAGGGCCTGGAGTTCTGCACTCGCTGACGGCAGTCGGCCCAACCGCCTCAGCTCCTCGAAGCGGGCGAGCGCCCCGGCGAACTGCTCCGACGCGTACTGCGCGGCCCGCGTTGTAATCCGCTCGGCGACCATGCGTGTCGCGGCCTTGCAGCCTTGCGAGAGCGGGGATTGACTGGATAGCATACTCAGTATGCTACTCCGCGTACACACACGATGAGCGTTCGGCACGCCCTGCTTGCCTTGTTGAGCGACGGGCCGAAATACGGACTGCAACTCCGGCAAGAGTTCGAGGACCGAACCGGCGAGGTGTGGCCGCTGAACGTGGGCCAGGTGTACACGACGCTGCAACGGCTCGAGCGTGACGGACTCGTCGAGTCGGAAGGCGACGGCGACGAGGGCCCGCAGCGAGGGTTTCGGATCACGACCGAGGGTGCGGCGGAGCTGGCGACGTGGCTGCGGACACCTCCGGACATGACGTCGCCTCCGCGGGACGAGTTGGTCATCAAAGTCCTGGTCGCGCTGCGGCTGCCCGGTGTCGACGTGCGCGACGTGGTGCAGGTGCACCGGCGGTACGTCGTCGAGCTCATGCAGCAATGGACGCGCCTGAAGGACGACGCGGCCGACGACGAGGTCGGGTTCTTGCTGGTCGTCGATGCCGAGCTGTTCCGACTCGACTCGGTGATTCGATGGCTGGACGCCGCCGATGGCCGCCTGGCGCGGCTCGCTGCGGACCCCCCGGCGCCGCCCGGGCCTGCGTTGGCGCCGCGGTTGCGTCGCCGGCAGGGGGTGCGGCGATGAGCGCGCTCGAGCTGCGCGACGTGTCCAAGGTGTACGGGGAAGGCGCGAACGAGGTGCGGGCGTTGCGCGGCGTGGATCTCTCGGTCGAGTCGGGCGCGCTGGTGGCGGTGATGGGACCCAGCGGTTCGGGAAAGAGCACGCTGTTGACGATCGCGGGAAGTCTCGAGGTTCCGTCGGGCGGCGAGGTCCTGATCGACGGCGTCGCGGTGTCGGCGATGTCCCGCAACGAGCGGGCTCGATTGCGGCGCCGGGCGATCGGCTACGTGTTTCAGGACTTCAACCTGTTGGCCGGCCTGACCGCGGTGGAGAACGTCTCTCTGCCGATGGAGCTTGACGGCATTGGCGCGCGCAAGGCGCGCGTCGCCGGCATGGAAGCACTCGAGGAGCTCGGGCTCACGGATCGTGCTTCGAGTTTTCCCGAGGAGCTTTCGGGTGGGGAACGACAACGCGTCGCGATCGCGCGCGCGGTAGTGGGGGATCGACACCTCTTGCTGGCGGACGAGCCGTCGGGGGCACTCGATTCGGCGAATGCCGAGGCAGTGATCCGGCTCATCCGGGCCGCGTGTCAGCGAGGTGTGGCCGGCGTCGTGGTCACGCACGACGCGCAACTGGCATCGTGGGCCGACCGTGTCGTGTTCCTCCGGGACGGGCGCGTCGTGGATCAGACGAGGCCGCCGGACGGACCGGAGTCGCTGCTCGCGCCGAAAGCGAAGTCGTGAGCCTGGCGTTGGAGCAGCGACCGCGCACGGTGGAGGTGGCCGGCTCCGATGGCGGAGCGGCGCGGCGCGCGATCTTCCGTTGGTCGTGGCGGCTGTTCCGTCGCGAGTGGCGCCAGCAGATCTTGGTGTTGGCGCTCGTTGTGTTTTCCGTCGCGGCGACGATCGTCGGAGTCGCGCTCGCGTACAACGGGGGGCAACGCCTCGACCCGGCGATGGGAACCGCGACGAGCGAGATGACTCTCTCTGGTTCCGACCGCGCCGACGTCGTCGCGGCGCAGAGTGCGTTCGGCGCGATCGAGGAGATCGACCATCAGCGCGTTGCGATCCCCGGGACTTTCGACACCCTCGATCTCCGCGCCCAGGATCCCGCCGGGAGGTACGGGCATCCGACGCTGCGCCTCGTCTCGGGGCGATACCCGAGCGGCGCCGGCGACATCGCGATGACCGGCAGTGCGGCCCGGACGTTCAACGTGCGCGTCGGGGACCCGTTCGTCGCGAACGGTGTGACCCGCCACGTTGTCGGACTGGTCGAGAATCCCTTGAGCCTGAGCGACGAGTTCGCGCTCGTCGCGCCGGGCCAGGCCGACCCGCCAGGCCAGGTGACGCTCCTGTTCGATGCCTCCGGCAAGCAGCTCGGCGCATTTCGGCCGACGGGCGACCCGACGAGTATCGGAACCCGCTCGACGTTGAACAAGACCGCCGCCGCCGTGATCGTGCTCGCGCTCGAGACCATCGGTCTCTTGTTCGTGGGTCTCGTCGCGGCTGCGGGTTTTGCCGTCATGGCGCAGCGCCGGCTCCGGGCGTTGGGCATGCTGGGTGCGCTGGGCGCAACCGATCGGCAGGTTCGGTTGGCGACGGTGGCGAACGGAATGGTCGTCGGTGTCGTCGGGTCCGTGACCGGAGCGGTCGTGGGCTTGGTTACGTGGGTTGCGCTCGCTCCCGGTTTCGAAAGGCTCGTCACACACCGCATCGACCGATCCCACCTGCCGTGGTGGGCGCTCGCCGCCTCGATGGTCCTCGCGGTCGTGACCGCTGTCGTCGCCGCTTGGTGGCCGGCGCGCTCGGCGGCCCGGTCGTCGATCGTCGCGGCGCTGTCGGGGCGGCCGTCGCCACCCAAACCCGCGCACCGATTCGCCGGTGCCGGCGGCCTCTTGTTGGCAGGCGGGGTTGGCTGCCTTGCGTTCGCGCATCGCAATCAAAACGCGCCGAACGCGTTCCTCATCGTCGTCGGGACGATCACGACCACCTTCGGGATGTTGTTCCTCGGACCGCTGTTCCTCCGTGGACTCGCCGCGGTCGGCGGGCGTGCGCCGATCGCATTGCGGCTCGCGATGCGTGACCTCGCGCGTTACCAAGCGCGATCGGCAGCAGCCCTCGGAGCTATCAGCCTTGCGCTCGCAATCGCGGCGACCGTCGCCATCAGCGCCGCCGCGGCCGCGGTTCCCGTCGCCGAGGCGAATCTTGCGAACAACCAAGCCGTCGTCTCTCTCAGCTCCGGCGACGGCTCCGCGCCCGGCGACGGTTCTGCCGCGATATCCGAACGGACCGAGGCTGAGGTCCGCTCGCTGCAACCCCGCGTCGACGCGCTCGCCACGTCGCTCGAGGCGCAGGCCGTGATCCCGGTCGCCGAGGCTGTCGATCCCGCGTCACCCACGGTCTCGCCCGGCAGTCCCACCGGATCGGCGGGTGGCACCGTTTCCGAGGTGCCCGCCACGTTGGGCAAGGTAACGGCCGTGACCCACGGGGGACGGAAGGGCATCGAAATCACCAGCGAGATCCCACTCCACGTTGCCACTCCCGCGCTGCTCACGCACTACGGAATCAATCCGAGAGACATCAACTCGAATACCGACATCATCACGGGACGAAGCGACCTCGCCGGCTCTGTGGTCATTGCGCCTCGGGGCGGTCCAACGTGTGATTCCGCTCAATCCCGGTGCCGCGTGATCGGAGCCCGGCCGAAGCCCGGGCCGGCCGCCCGTTCCGGCCCGGACCAGTGGCATCCCACCATCCAGACCCTCAAGCTCCCTACGTACACCTCGGCCCCCGGCACGCTCCTCACCCCGCACGCGCTCAAGGAATTCGGACTGAAGTCGGTGGCGGCGGGTTGGTTCATCCAGACCCGGTCGCCGCTCACGACGGCCCAGATCAACTCGGCCCGGCATGCGGCCGCGGCCGCCGGAATCACGCTCGAAACTCGGCAGTCGCAAACGTCGAACACGCAGCTGCGCGACGGTGCCACCGCCGTGGGTCTCCTCGTCGCGCTCGGTGTGCTCGCCATGACGGTGGGGCTGATCCGGAGCGAGACTGCAAACGACTTGCGGACGCTTTCGGCCGCGGGGGCGACGAGCGCGACCCGCCGCGTACTCACGGGCGCGACCGCGGGCGCGCTCGCGCTGCTCGGCGCGCTACTCGGGACCGGTGGCGCTTATGTCGCGCTGATCGCCTGGCATCGAAGCGATCTGCATCCGTTGACGCAGGTGCCGTACCTCGACCTCGTGATCATCATCGTGGGCCTGCCCCTGCTCGCGATCACCGGGGGCGGGCTCTTTGCCGGACGCGAGCCGGTCTCGATCGCGCACCAACCACTCGATTGAACCGGGTCGCGGTACTACTGGAGCCAAAATGGTCGCGGTGAGGACTGGAATTTTCGGGAGGGGAACATGAAAGCGTCGGATTCGAACGAGGGCCAGTCGGCATCTGAGCGGATTGACAAGAGGGTCGCCGAGCTCGGGGACTGGCGCGGGGAGACCTTGAGCAGGATGCGCAAGCTCATCAAGGAGGCAGACCCGGACGTCGTCGAGGAAGTGAAGTGGGTGAAAGCGACGAGCCCGGGCACGCCCACGTGGTCGCACGACGGAATCATCTGCACGGGCGAGCCGTACAAGTCGGTCGTGAAGCTCACGTTCGCCAAAGGGGCTTCGTTGAAGGACCCGGCCAAGCTTTTCAACTCGAGCCTCGAGGGAAACACCCGGCGCGCGATCGACATCCGGGAGGGGGAAAAGATCGACGCGGGCGCGTTCAAGGCGCTCATCCGTGCCGCGGTCGAGCTCAATACGTCCGGAGGAAAGTCAAGGCCCAGGCGAGCGAAGTAGGCCTGGGGAATAACGCATTGCGCGTTCCATCAACGCGACGGCCATCCGAGCGCGTCGAAGACCGCCACGGGGTCGAGGTAGTCGCGCCAGTGAGTGACCTTGCGATCGGTGATCGTGATTACCGAGATGTACCGGTTGGTATACGGGGCCCCGGTCGAAACGACTCGGCCTTCGGAGGCGTACTCGAGCACCACAACGCCGGTCTTGGTGTCGTGATGGACCGCCAGGTCGTGACATCGGTCGAGGACGATCATGGTGCCGTACGGCCGGTAGAGCTCGGCGACGGCGTTGCGGCCCTCGACGCGCCTTGGGTAGCCGGGAGTCGTGATGATGTACTCGAAGATGACCTTCTCGGCCAGCAGGTCGAAGAAGTGTCCACCATCGGCAATGCCATCGAGGCCCTTCTCGATGATGCGAAAGAACGGGTCGAGCGCCTTGAAGTCGTCGAGGTCGGTGATCGTCGTCGTCATGATGGTGATCGCCTCAGATCCGGTGAGCGCGTATGCCGCGCCGGTGGCGGGGCAGGATTTGCACTTGCGACCCTCGGGTTATCAGCCGGTGCGTATGCACCGGCCTTCGGCATTCTCGTGGATTCGGCGTCGGAATGGTGCCGAAACTGGTGCCGTATTCGCTGTTCAGTATTTCGTCGCCGATTTCGTCACACGCGGTGGTCCGCACGACCCGGCGACCGTCGAGCGTGGCGTCTCGACTCGGGGGTGGCCGACTCTCGCATCGGCGGCGCCACAGCACTCGCCGGTCAGGGGCTCACACGGCATGCCCGACGACACGCCGGGCGCCCCTTCGATCCTGGCCCTGCCAATACCAGGAACACCAGGTCTCTGTTGTAGCTGCGCGTCGTGGCCGAGAGTCGGCACATGGCAACCAGCACCAACCCTCATCTCATCCAAAGCCCGTTCGGCTTTGACTCGACCACCGCCGAGGTGATCGACGGCATCGACCTTTTCGCCATCGTCGGTCGCTACTTCGAGGACTGCAATCGGGGGCGGGTCCTCGACCCCGACGTCCCGAATACCACCATCTCCGGCGTCGCCGTCTACGCCCTCGACCCCGCCAACGCGAACCGGCTGTCGGAGATATCCCTCGCGCTGCTCGGTTTGGAGCAATGAGCACGGGTTCGTGTGAGCAAGCCGATCCCACCGCCAACTCATGACGTCCGAACAACCCACCGATGTCGCTGACAAGAGCACTGCCGTCTGCTCCAGTCCCCGGCGAGTCGGGCTGGTGCCGCTTCTGTTCGTGGTCTTGTCCGGATCACAACGGAAAGCCAGGGAACGCGGCCAAACATGACCCATGATGGGTCCCCAGCATGAGAGCCCCGCGACATCGAAGGGCGTGCACCGCCGCGCGCGATGGCGCCTGCTGATGTACGCCGTTCTCGTCATCGCCGGACTCAGCGCCGCCGCGACGGCCGCCGGAGATTTCTCCGACGCATACGACCTCCTGACGCACATCAGCGTCAGCTGGCTCGGACTCGCCATCGTTGTCGTCAGCTTCCGGTTTGTGTTTCTGGGAGCGCAACTCCGCCGCCTGCGCGGCACGGCCGAGGTGCCCGATAGGCGCCTCGGCATCGGCATCGCGCTCGTCGCCTTCGGCCTCGGCGACTTGATGCCGGCATCACCCGCCGAAGGGTTCGCGCTGTCGAGCGCGGCGCTTCGACGGCGGGGGATGACGCCCCGTCAGATCTGGCTCATGCTCGGAACTTCGCAATGGGTGCAGTTCTGGGCGCTGATCATGGTGTTCGCCGCCGATCGCGTCGTCGTGGCCGCGAACGGAGAACTCCATCGGCACCATGCGTGGCTCGTCGTCATCGGGTCCGCGCTGGCATTCGCAATCACCGCGATCGCCTCTCGCCTGATGCGATCTCCTGCCACCGCTCGTCGGCTCTCGGTGCTCACATCGTGGTTGCCAAGTCAACACGAGAAGACCGCTGCGCAACGCGCCGACACCGCCGTGGCACTGCAGCGAGACTTCCGTCAGAACCTCGGGACGCGCCGTAACCGCGTCGTGGTCACGGCACTTGCGGCGCTGTCCTTGCTCGCCGATGCGACCGCCCTTTGGTGCATGCTCACCGCGGTCCATGCAGGCGTCTCCTTCGAGATCGCGATCATGGCGTTGGTCGTCGCCGAAGTAGCCGCCTGGGTACCGCTTCTCCCGAGCGGTATCGGCTTGACCGAAATTGCAGTGCCCGCACTGCTTCACCATTTCCAGGTGCCCATTGCCACCGGCCTCGCCGCGGTCCTGCTGTGGCGCGCAGTGTCCCTTCTCCTCCCCGCGGCAGCCGGCCTCGGGGTCTGGGCGACCCTGCGCTCACGTTCGCGACTCACGCGGCAGCCGGAACCTCGTGCCCGGACAACGTCCATGCGGCACGCTCCGGCCGCGATCCTCGAACGGCGCTGAGCACAACGCCGACGTTCGTACCGGAACTGAGTCTCGCCGACAGAGGAAGGTGCTTGTTAGCGCAAGCAAGTAAGCTCACTGGGTATGACTCCCCGAAACCCGCGTGTGGCTCCGCTGACTCGTGACGAGGAGGCGTTCTGGCGGGCGTTCCTCAAGGCGATGATCGTGGTCCCGCGGGTGCTGTTTGCCGAACTCGAAGAGGCAGAGCATCTCGACGGGAGCGAGTACAGCGTCCTGGTCGTCCTCTCCGAAGCTCCGGGCCGGCGATTGCGAATGAGTCAGCTCGCGTCCATCAGCTCTCTGTCGATTAGCGGCATGACCCGGATCGTCGATCGCCTCGCCAAGGACGGTCTGGTGGAGCGAGTCCGGGACGACGAGGACACTCGGATGGTGATCGCTGTCCTGACGGACGCCGGACTTCGTCGACTGAAACGTGCGTACCCCGTGCACCTGGGCAGCGTGCGCCGCCTCGTGCTCGACCACCTGGATGGTTTCGATCTCGACGCTCTGGCCAAGGCCTTCGAGCGAATCGGAGATTCGCGGAGGGGGTAGCCGGTGGCCTAATACTTGCTTGACACAGCAAGTGAGTCCCTTTACAGTTGACGCTCCCGAGTGGGAGGTGTCAGAGGTGGCATCGATACCTCATGTCCTCGACGACGTCGACGAGTCGCACGGTTCGCGGCCCGGTCGGGACCGCATTCGAGCGCGAGAGCGGGAGACGATCGGAAGGCTCCTCGAGGCCACCCGGGCCGGGCGCGGCCAGGCGACCGTGGTGCGAGGCGAGGTCGGGATCGGCAAGACGACGTTGCTCGAGTTCGCGGTGGAATCCGCGTCGGGATTTCAGGTTGCGCGAATCGACGGAATCGAAGCGGAGCAGGAGCTCGGGTTCGCCGGACTACATCGTCTGTTCGCGCAAATGTCCGATCGAGCCGACCGGCTGCCGGCTCCGCAGCGTGAGGCGTTCGCCGCCGTATTCGGTGTCGGTGCTGGGAGCGCGCCGGATCTCTTCTTCGTCGGGCTGGCCGTGCTGGGTCTGTTTTGCGAGGTGGCCGCAGACGCGCCGTTGATTTGTGTCGTCGATGACGCGCAGCTGCTCGACCGGCCTTCCTCCCAAGTGCTCGCGTTCGTGGCGCGCCGATTGCGTACCGAGA
Source organism: Actinomycetes bacterium (assembly GCA_025463875.1). Taxonomy (GTDB): domain Bacteria; phylum Actinomycetota; class Acidimicrobiia; order IMCC26256; family PALSA-610; genus PALSA-610. Next base: position 8,589 of record JAODBI010000337.1, on the reverse strand, counting down.
GGGTCGCGCTGGTGTTCGCGATGCGCGAACCGAGCGACGAGTTTGCCGGGCTGCCCGAACTCATCGTCGAGGGACTCTCGAACGCGGAGTCGCACGCCCTCCTGTCGTCGGTGGTTCCCGGCCCGCTCGATGCCCGCGTTCGCGAGCGCATCATCGCCGAGTCGCAGGGCAATCCACGCGCGCTCCTCGAGTTGCCGCACGCGTTGGCGCCGACCGAGCTCGCGGGAGGTTTCGGCGTGCCCCCGACGCGACCGCCCACCAAGCCGGCCGTAGCTCGGTCCGCCTCGCGGCTGGATGGTCTTTCGCCCGAGACGCGGCAGCTGCTGCTCGTCGCGGCTGCGGAGCCCGAGGGCGATCCGGCCCTGCTACGGCGCGCGGCCACGTTGTTGGGACTTGACGTCGGCGAGGCGTCCGGCGCCGAGTCCAACGGGTTGCTCCGATTCGGCGAGCGCGTCACGTTTGTGCATCCTCACCTGCGATCTGCCGTATACCGCGCGGCGTCCCCCGACCATCGTCGGCGCGTCCACAGTGCGCTCGCCGAGGCGATCGACCCGAGTAGTCATCGGGATCGATGGGTGTGGCACCGCGCGCACGCGACGGTCGCTCCGAACGCCGACATCGCCGATGACCTCGAACGCTCTGCCGGGCTGGCGCGCGAGCGTGGTGGCGCGGCGGCCGCGGCCGCGTTCCTCGAGCGATCGGCTCTCTTCACGCCCGAACCGGGTCGCCGCGCCGCACGGGCGCTCACCGCCGCGCACGCCAAGCTCATTGCCGGAGCGCCGCACGCCACCGACGATCTGCTGGCGGCCGCGAGCGTGGGGCCGCTCTCCGAACTCGAGCAGGCGCGGCTCGAGACGCTGCGAGCTGAGGTCGCGTTGACGCTGCGACGAGAAATCGACCTACCGTTTCGGTTCCTGCGCGCCGCAGAGGCGCTTGAGCACCTCGACGTTCCGATGGCCCGCGAGACGTACATGCGAGCGATCGAAGCCGCGCTGTTCGCCGGTCGACGCAGGACGAGTCTGAGTTTGGTCGACACCGCGCAAGCGGCGCGCGCCGCACCACCGACGACCGAGACCCCGCGCCCGGTCGACTTTCTGCTCGACGGGTTCGCGGCGTTGCTCACCAACGGGTATGTGGCCGCCATGCCGGCGCTGCGCCGCGCCGTCGACGCCGTTCAGCAGGAGGACGACACGCGCTGGTTCGCAGTCGCGTGCCGCGCGGCGGCGGAGCTCTGGGACGACCAGGCAACGCACGCGCTCGCGAGTCGTCACGTCCGGATCGCGCGCGACGCGGGCAAGTTGATCGAGCTCACGATGGCGCTCAATTACCTCGCGGCATTGCAGGTGCACGCCGGCGACTTCTCGAGCGCTTCGGCATTGATCGACGAAGCCGGCGCGATTGCACGCGCGATTGGTCACGGACGCGTCGTGCCCACGTCGTTGCTGTTCGCGGCCTGGCGCGGGGACGAGGCACAGATGGTCGAGCTCTTCGAGACGAGCATTCGAGACGCGAGCCACCGCGGAGACGGGCCACACCTCACCCGGCCCCAGTACGCGCCTGCCGTGCTGTACAACGGTCTCGGCCGGTACCGAGACGCGCTCGCGTCGCTGCATCACACGCGTGAGGGTGGACAGGGTTTCTGCTGCTGGGTTTTGCCCGAGCTCGTCGAAGCGGCCGCACGTAGTGGCGAGTACGAGGTTGCGACGAGTGCAGTCCAGCGGCTCTCCGAACGGACACAGCTGAGCGGAACGGACTGGGGACTCGGTATCGAGGCGCGGTCGCGCGCGCTCGTGAGTGACGACTCGGTTGCTGAGCAGTTGTACCGGGAGTCAATCGAGCGACTTGGCCGATGTTTCCACGCGTCTGCACACGTTGCGCGCGCTCGCCTTCTCTACGGTGAATGGCTCCGACGGCAGCGTCGACGAATCGATGCCCGCGAACAGTTGCGCACCGCGCAGCACATGTTTTCGACGATGGGTGCCGAGGCATTCGCCGCGCGCGCTGCTCGCGAGTTGCGCGCGACTGGCGAGCGGGCGCGCAAACGGACCGTCGACACGGCGGCCGACTTCACCGCGCGAGAGGCGCAGATCGCCGAGCTCGCGCGCGACGGCCGCTCGAATCCGGAGATCGGCGCACAGCTGTTCATCAGTGCCCGCACCGTCGAGTACCACCTGCGCAAGGTCTTCACCAAGCTCGAGATTCGCTCGCGGAGCGAACTCGTGCACGTTCTGCCGCCCGCAACACTGCACAACCAGGGAGTCGGCGTGGGTCTTCATGGTGCGTGAGGTGCGTGCGGAGATCAACGAGATCCTCGACCGTGCGGTCCCGCTGCGAGGACCCTCACCGGAAGGCACGTAGCGCAGCTCTTCGCTCGACAGTCGAGCTTGAGCGGCGAGGACCAGGTGGCCGAGATGATCGGGATTCGTGGCGCCGACGACAGCGACGTCCACCGCCGGATGCGCGAGCGTCCACGCCGCGGCCAAGGTTGGCAGCGAGAGACCGCGCACGGCTCCGCGAGCGTCGCTGCCGTCTCTTCGAATGTGTGCTCGGGTCGGGCCAGTGCAGCTGGTAGAGGTCGATGACGTCGACCCGGAGGGCGCGCAGACTCGCGTCGACACCCTGACGTAACCACTCGCGGCTTGCGTCGCGGACGAGACGGTCGCCCTCTCGGCGCAGGCCGCCCTTCGTCGCGGTCGCGGACTTGACGTCGACGGGACCCCACTCGCCGTCGAACGCCCAGGTCCCGAAGCAGATGGGTGACACCTTCAGTCCGCTGCGCCCCAACGTGACCTTGTCCATTTCACCTCCCGAGTGGGTGTCTCGACGACAGCGTCGTTCTCCCGAACGCGTGATCGCATCCGCGAGGACCTAGTCGATTCCCCAGTCGCTCCCGAGACCGCCGCGCCGATGGCCGACGTTGACGGGACCAGGCAGCACCACCGGGGACTCACCGATGCGAACGCCGTCCTCGTTCGCGAATCTCGATGCTCAACCATTCGGCCAACGGAGGTAAGTACTGATGTCCTTCGCGTCATTGAAGCTTCGACCGATTCTGTTCGGCGGCGGTACTGCTCTCGCCGCCGCGGCAGCCCTTGTACTCGCGCTCGGGCCCGGCAGCGCCGGGGCCTCGAGCACGCGGGCCGCGGTGGCCCGAGCTCAAGCGACCTCGCCCACCACGGCACCACCGAGCACCGCGACCAAGACGGCGACCGATCCGAATCTGTACCCGTTCGGTGCTCCCACCGGGAACGGCGACTTCAAGGTCCCGCCGCCACCGTCAGAACCGACGCTCGTGCCGACGATCGGCACCAAGACCACTCAGCGCCTCTACGGAGCGGATCCCTACCAAGAGGCGGTCTCGGTGACTCAGCACGTCTGGCCCGCGGTGGTGCCGTTGAATGCGCCGACGGAGAACGACAACGATCCCGACCGGCCGTGGGGGCTGACGCTGCTCACACCCGACGACCCGCTCGCCGCGATCACCGCGGTGCCGCTACTCCATTTCCCCAATGACGCGCCGATCCTCTACGTCACCAAGACCGGGATCCCGAAGGTGACATTGAACGAGATCAAGCGGCTCGGTGACACGGGTATCTCGCGCTACAACAACGTCGACGCTTTCCTTGTCGGCGGCGCGGCAAACTCGGGCGTCGAGAACCAACTGAAGTCGATCGGGGTCAAGTACGTCACGGTGACCGCGTCCAGCGTGCCCCAGCTCGCCAACCAGGTCGACCAGCTCTACGGCTCGATCGAGAACCCCGACACCGGCGTCGCGAACATGAGCAATGGAATGGAAAACGTGATGGTCGGCTCGATGGACGGGACCGACTACCAGTACCTGCTCCCGGCGACGCACTGGGTCGCGCACATGGCGTCCGGCCTGCTCTGGGTGAACAGGAACGCAGTCCCGCAGCCCACGATCGACGCGCTCAAGCGCCGCAACGGGCAGGCGCGCATCTACCTCTTCGGCGGCCCCAACCAGATCTCGGCCGCAGTCGCAAAGCAGCTCGCTGCATACGGGACCATTATCCGGGTCACCAATGACGACATCGTCGCCTTCAACGCCGATCCCGTAGACACTCCTGTCGACACGGCGATCGCCTTCGCGAAGATGTGGGACCCGGCCGGCATGGTCGGCTGGAAGATCACCGGCCCCGGCCACGGCTTCACGCTCGTCAACATCAACGACTGGCAGGGTGCGGTCGCATCGGCTCCCCTGTCGCATCTGGGCTTCCACGCACCGCTGTTATTCACAAATAGCTCCGGCGCGTTGCCGCCTCAGCTCGAGGGCTACTACAAGTCGGTCGCACCGACCTACCTGACGACGCCCGCGGACGGGCCGTACAACATGACATACGTGATCGGCAGCTGGAACCAGATCGCGTGGGGACAGCAGGCCCGCGTCGACTACGACTCCGAGATGGGTAACCGGCGGCTCTGGAACCAGAACACCGGTGGTCGTTACACGGACTCCTCCCAGTAGGCAGACCAAGAATGGCAGCTACCACTGTCCGGGCCGGGTCGCCGCGTGCGACCCGGCCTGGGCGCTTCGGCCTGAACGCAACCTTCGTCTCGCATCGCGCGCTCATCACGCGTCGCCAAATACAGGTCGTACTCGGCCTGCTCTGGTTCCTGGACGGCGCGCTGCAACTTCAGCCCTTCATGCTCGGCACCGGCTTCGCCCGACAGGTGATCGCGCCGCTTGCCGTGGGGCAGCCCATCGTCGTCGCGGGCCCGGTCCGCTGGGCGGCGAGCATCGTCGCGGCGCACCCGCTCGTCTGGGACCTGCCGTTCGCAGTGACCCAGCTGGTAATCGGGCTCGGTTTGCTGGTCCCGCGCACCGCGCGGCTCGCGCTGGCAGTGTCGCTCCCGTGGGTGCTCGGCGTGTGGTTCTTCGGCGAAGGCTTGGCCGGTCTCGCCAGCGGACATGCGAGTCTGCTGAACGGCGCGCCGGGCGCGGTGCTGCTCTACGGCGTGCTCGCGCTCGCGGCGTGGCCGCGGCGCGATCGTCCAGACGTTGCACCGGCACGGTGGTTGCCGCTCGCGTGGGCCGTGCTCTGGGTCGGCGGCGCCGTCTTCCAAGCGCTCCCCGGCCAGAACACCGGCGCCGCGATCGCGGGCGCGCTCACCGGCTCCGGTTCCGGCGCGCCGCATTGGCTCAACCGGCTCCAAGCGTCCATCGGCGGCTGGACGAGTCACCGAGGCGCGCCGCTCGTTGTCGCGCTGATCGTCGCCGAAGTGATGATCGGCCTCACCGCGCTCCGACGCTCGAGCCGCACGCTTGCCGCGGCCGCCGGGTTCGTGCTCGCGCTCGCTATCTGGGTGCTCGGACAAGACCTCGGCCAGCTCTACAGCGGCCAGGCGACCGACCCCAACAGCGGCCCGCTCATCGCGCTGATGGCAGTCGCCCTCATTCGCCGCCGCGAACCACGCGACCGCTTGGACGTCGGCAGATGATTCGCGAAACATCGCGGTCCGCGTTTTTCGCGGTCGCAGGTGACAGCGGCTTCATGACTCCACATGACGGCTCAGCTCGAGGTCGCGCGGCGCCGGTCGGCAGTCGTTCAGCGGCCGGCAACGCCGGGTCCGAGCCGGCGTCGCAACTCGGCTTCGTACTCGCGGATGGCGGGTCCTGCGTGCTGTTCCTTCAGTCGCGCGAGCGTCGGATATCCGGCGTCTCGCTCGGCGTCCCACTCGTCGGCGAACCGGCCCGACTCGATGTCGTCGGCGAGTCCGCGCATCGTCGCGACGATATCGAGGTGGTCGAAGCGGCCGCGGCGCGAGAGCTGGCCGTACTGACTTGTCGGCGAGTGGAACTCGGACTGCGCCGCGTAACCGATCTCGCGCAACAACCGGTACGTGCGCTCGACCTCACCCGAGAGTACGAGCTCGACGACGATCGCCTCGATGGGGATGTCGTGTTCGATCATCGTCTGCACGAACGCGTTGTTCACGGCGGTCAATGCGGGTGAGAGCACCTGCTCGACACCGAGATCGAGCACCGCCTCCTGCATCGGTGTGAGCGCGAGCGCGCCCTGGCGCAACCCGCCGATGGCCTTGGCGATCGCGAGTACGCGGGCGAGCGCGCTCCCGGTGGCGTCGTGGTGCACGCCGACCGCGGTGATGAACCCGACTCCTTCCTCGTAGCAGCGGCGTACCTCGGGGCCGAGCATCCGCGGCGCGACCATTCCGCTGTCGCCGGGTGGATCCAGCCGGCCGAATCCGAGCGTGTATCCGCTCGCGACGATCACACACGAGTCCGCGCTCGGCGCGAGCCCCAACAGCGTGATCACGTCGTCCGGTACGAGGATGCAGATCACGTCGGCTTCGTTGGCGGCCTCCACCTCGTGCGCCTCGAAGCCATCGGCCACCGCTTGCTCGCGGGTCTCGTCGCGGCGCACGCACACGACGGGGGCATACCCGCTGTCGCGCAGGTTGAGCGCCCACGACCGACCCTGGTTGCCGTACCCGACCACCGCGATCCGCTGCCCGTCCAACGTGCCGCTGTCGGCGTCACTCTCGTAGTAGATCGATGTCATGCCCAGCAAAGTTGCAGATCCCGGGACAACGAGCAACCCGCCTACGATCCGCACGACGTCGTCGGGATCGAGGGCCGCCGTGAGGCTTCCGAACGCAGCGCACGAATCTCGCCCCTGGCGCATCCGTGCGATCGTTTCCGACTTCACCCTCGAGGATGTCTGGGCGCTCCCCGCACACGGCGGAGCCGACGAGTTCCAGACCCTGATCGAGAACACGCTTTCGTCCGATCCCGGCAATGCGAAGTCGCTCCCGGCCCGTGCCCTGTGGCGCGTGCGCGATCGCCTCGGCGCCTGGTTCGACCTCGGCCGGATCTCGGCCACGGCCGAGCGCGCTTCGGATGCCGCGGGCAAGCCGCCGATCCCGGGTACGAACGAAACTTCACTGCGTCATCGTCTGCCCGACGATCTGCGCGACACGGCCGTGAATCTGCATTTCGTCTCCCTGCCTTTCGTGCCGCTCTATCGCACCGACGTGGAGTTCGCCGCGGAGCTGTCGAATCAGACGATGCACGGTGTGATGCATCTGGCTTGGGTCGATCAAGGCAACGGCCGCTACCAGGGACAGATGGCGGTGTACGTCAAACCGCGCGGCGCGCTCGGCAGGGCATACATGGCGTTCATCAAGCCGTTCCGGCACTGGATCGTCTACCCGGCGCTCATGCGCCAGATCGAACGTCAGTGGGAGCGACGCGTTCCGCGGTAGGCCGCGCGTTTTTGCTTGCCGACCACTCGAATGCCGAGGCGAAGTGCCCGGCGCAGGGTTCATCTTCGTCGTGAGCTTCGGACTGAGTTTTGGATCCATCGGCCGCTCGCGCGGCGAGCATGATCACTCATCAGGCACGCGGAGCGACACCTTCTCGGATGAAGCGAGCATCTCGCCCAGTTAGGGTCGGGTCATGGGACGTGAGGTGGTGACGGGGTACTGCTGGCCGCAATCAGTGTGTACCGGCGAACAGGTCGGGCTGCACATGTCGTCGTCGGCGGGGCGGCCGGTACGGGTCGAGGTGGCGCGGGTCGGCGCGCGCCGGGAGGTCGTGTTCAGTTCGGCGTCCGAGGCCGTCGCGGCCGACGAGCACGAGACGCCGAAGGACGCGGCCTCGAAGGGGTGCGGCTGGCCGGTCGCGCTCACGCTGGACGTCGAGCCGACGTGGCGGTCGGGCTACTACGAAGTCGTCATGGAGATCGACGTCGGCGAGAAGGTGCGGCGCGACTACGCGTTCTTCGTCGTGCGGCCGTCTTCCGGCGCGCGGATCGTGGTCGCGCTGGCGACCAATACGTGGCACGCCTACAACGACTTCGGCGGACCGAACCTGTACACGGGCGGGACCCACGTCGCGATGCAGCGGCCGATGTCGGCGGGCTACCTGTACAAGCCGCCGGGCAAGGGCCGGCGCGTGACGGGGACGGGCGCGCCCGATCCGCAGAACGCCGCGCACGTCGGCTACGTCCAGCTCAACCATCTGTCGGGCTATGCCGGATCGGCGGGTTGGCCCGACTGGGAGCTGCCGTTCATCGAGTGGGCCGAACGGGAAGGGTTCGAGATCGGTGTGTGCACGAACGCCGATCTCGAGGAACATCCCGAAGTGTTGGACGGCGCGAGCTTGTATCTATCGGTCGGCCACGACGAGTACTGGTCTCGCGGGATGCGCGACACGGTCGAATCCTTCATCGCGCGCGGCGGCAATGCGGCGTTCTTCTCGGGCAACACGTCGTTGTGGCAGGTGCGCATCGAGGGCGACGATCACGAGGTGATGGTCGGGTACAAGGGCTTCCTCAAGAACGACCCGCTGATGGGAACCGACCGCGAGTCGGAGGTGACGACGTTCTGGTCCGACCTCGTGGTCGGTCGCCCCGAGAACCATATGACCGGCGTCTCGTTCACCCGCGGGGGCTATCACCGCATCGGTCGCAACGTGACCGGCGGCCTCGGCGGCTACACCGTGCACCGCGCCGGTCACTGGATTTTCGACGGCACCGGCCTCGGCTACGGCGATGTGCTCGGTGCCGGCGCGACCACCGTCGGTTACGAATGCGACGGTTGCGACTTCAC
>JAODBI010000334.1 GCA_025463875.1 Actinomycetes bacterium | reverse complement strand
TCCGGGTGACCCCTACCGGCGACGAGCACCAGGCGCTTCTTGGTGAGCAGCTCCATCAGGACCCATCCTCGCGCGTCGGGCGTGTGTCCCGCGCCGGTATACCGCGCACGTGACGGCCGGGAGCAACATCATTGGTCACGACCGACCCCGCACCCGTGTCGGCATCGTCACCGAGCTCGACCGGCGCGACCAGCGAGGTGTGCACACCGGTGTGCGCACCGTCGCCCACCTTCGTCCGGTGCTTGTTCCGGCCGTCGTAGTTGGCTGTGATCGTGCTCGCGCCGAGGTTCACTGCCGAGCCGATGTCGGCGTCTCCGATGTAGGACAGGTGCGGGACCTTGGTGCCCGCACCGATCTCGGAGTTCTTGATCTCCACGTACGTGCCGACCTTGACGCCCGCGGCGAGACGGGTTCCGGGCCGCACGAACGCGTACGGGCCGACCTCGCAGTCGTCGCCGATCTCGCACTCCCGCGCCACGGTGTTCGACATGCGGACGCCGTCGCCGAGCACCACGTCGGTCAGGTGGCAGTCAGGTCCGACCACCGATCCCGCGCCGATGACGGTCCGGCCCTCGAGGATCGTCCCCGGGAGGATGCGCACGTCCGACTCGATCTCGACCGTCGCGTCGATGTACGTGCGTGACGGGTCGACCATCGTCACGCCCGCGCGCATCCAGACGCGGTTGATCCGACGGCGCAGCTCGGTCTCGGCATCGGCGAGCTGCACCCGGTCGTTCACCATGATCGCCTCGGCCGGGTCCTCGGTCTCGAGCGCGATCACGTTGTGTCCCGCGTCGCGCAACACCGCGATCGCGTCGGTCAGGTAGTACTCGCCCTGCGCGTTCTCCGGGCTCAGACGGCGCAGCGCGGGTGCGAGCAGGCCGCGCCGGAAGCAATAGATCGACGTGTTGACCTCGTGGATCTCGCGCTCCTCGGGGGTCGCGTCGGCGTGCTCGACCACCCGGGCGACGCGCCCGTCCTTGCCGCGCACGACACGCCCGAGACCGTCCGGCTCCGCAACGGTCGCGGTGAGGATCGCGGCCGCAGCATCTTGCACACGGTGCTCGGTCGCGAGCCGGGCGATCGTCTCCGCGCGCACGAGCGGCGCGTCGCCCGGGAGCACGAGGATGTCGTCCTCGGCGTCGAGATCGTCGAAGACGGTGAGCGCCACGCTCACCGCGTCGCCGGTGCCGCGCTGCACGCGCTGTTCGACGAACTCGACCGGGACCTCGGTGACAAGTTGGTCGTGAAGGGTTTTCGTCACCCATTCGGCGGCGTGGCCCACGACGACGACGATCCGTTCGAGGGGGAGCTCGGCGAGCGCGTCGACGACGTGCAGCACCATCGGCCGGCCACAGAGCGGATGCAGCACCTTCGGCGTCTCGGAACGCATCCGCGTCCCTTCCCCGGCGGCGAGAACGACTGCGCTCAGGGGTCGGTACTGCTTCATGCGGGCTCCCTGTTCACCGGCTGCTCACGGCCTGCTCACGGGCTCGGGGGCGAGGGTTCGAACCTCGACTCAGGACTCCAAAGGACCTTGTGCTGCCATTACACCACCCCCGAAACGTGACCACGGTAGTCGTGAGAGGTACACGAGGCCGTTGCAAAGGCGAGCCGGCGCAAGCACAAAACATGTGCACGTGATCGACCGACTGCGCAGCCCACTGGGGGGCCGTGCGACGGCGTCTGGTAGCGTCGCCCCTCGTCATGGGCTCACTGATCAAAAAGCGCCGCAAGCGCATGCGCAAGAAGAAGCACAAGAAGCTGCTGAAGAAGACTCGCTGGCAGCGTCGTCAGCAGGGTAAGTAGGCAGCGGCCGCCCCATCGGGGCGGCCGTTTCGCGTCTGTGCGTTCGGTCGCTCGGTAGCGGGCTCAGGAATGCACGACGACACCGTGCCCCGTCGTCGATCCGAGCCAGACCCAACCGGGCACCGAGGCCGCGATGCGGTCCCGGGCCCGTTCGGCCTCGTCGGCGTGCTCGAAGACGAGCGCATACGACGAGCCGCTCCCGGCCAACCGCGCGGGCGCGCCGGCCGCCGCCTCGACCGCGCGCCGGAACTCGACGAGCCGCGGCTCTACGTCTTCGGCCGCGAGCCGGAGATCGTTGTCGTCGTCCCGCGGGCCGCCGAGCTCGTCCCACTTGCGATATACCTGCGCGGTCGAGCACGAGAACGGCGGGGTTGCCACGACGGTCGCGAGCGCCAGGCTCTCTCCCCGTTGGAGCTCGTCGCCGATCCCTCGCACCAACGCGAACCCGCCCCGCATGCAGAACGGCACGTCGGCGCCCAGTGTGGCCGCGATCGCCGGGTTGGCGCCGAGCGCCGTCAGCACCGCGGCCGCGTCCGCGGATCCGCCACCCAGACCCGCGCCCGACGGAATGCCCTTGAACAGATGGATGTCGACGGCCACGTCGCACGCATCGGCCGCGCGCCAGGCGAGGTTCGACCGGTCGCCGGGGACGTCTTCCGCGAAAGGTCCGGTGACGGTCAACGACGTGCGTTCGGCGCGGTTGATGATGAGCGTGTCGTGGGGTTCGCTGATCGACACCATCGTCGCGTCGAGCTCGTGGTAGCCGTCGGCGCGGGTTCCCGTGATGTGCAGCGACAGCGTGAGCTTCGCAAACGCGTCGACGCGCACCGTGTCGAGCTCAGGCATCGGCGAGCTGTCCTCACGCATGCGCGAAACCCTTTTCACGCATGCGCGAGCCGGGCCCAGTCGTCGAGGGACAGCGTCTCGGCGCGCGCCTGCGGGTCGACCTCGGCGCGCGCGAACTGGTCGGCGTCGATCCGACCCGCGAGCGTGTTCCGCAGCGTCTTTCGTCTCGTCGCGAATCCCGCGCGCACCAGCTCGAAGAGACGATCGACGTCGGGCACGTCGACGGGCGGTTGCTCGTGGCGCACCATGAGCACGAGCGCGCTCTCGACGTTCGGCCGCGGCACGAACACGTTCGGCGAGACCGTGCCGACGACCTTGGCCGAGGCGTAGTACGCGACCTTCACCGACGCGGCTCCGTACGCGTCGTCGCCCGCCCCCGCCGCCAACCGCTCGCCAACTTCGCGCTGCACCATGACCAGGAATCGCTTGATCATCGGCGCGGTCTCGAGCGCGCGGATCACGACGGTCGCCGCCACGTTGTAGGGAAGGTTGGCGACCATGACCCACTGGTCCGACCCGAGCTGCGCGTCCCAGTCGACCCGCACCGCGTCGGCCTGCACCACCTCCACGTCGCGCCCTTCGACGATGTCTTCGAGTATGGGAACGAGATGGCGGTCGAGCTCGATGGCCAGCACGTGCACACCTGTGTCGGCGAGCTCGACGGTGAGCGAACCGAGGCCCGGCCCGACCTCGACGACGCGGTCGCCGGGCTGCAGCTCCGCGAGCCGGACGATCCGGCGCGCCGTGTTCGCGTCGGTGAGAAAGTTCTGACCGAGCGCCTTTGACGGGCGCACGCCGTGCCGCGACAAGAGCTCACGGATCTGGGTCGGGTTCACCGATCGACGCCGAAGACCCGCACCGCGTTCGCGCGCGTCAGGTCGGCGATCTCGTCCGGTTGCTCGCCCCGGGCGCGTGCAAGCGCGGCTCCGACCGCGACTACGAGCGCGGGCTCGTTCGGCTTGCCGCGGTACGGCTCGGGCGTGAGGAAGGGCGAGTCGGTCTCGACGAGCACGCGGTCGTCGGGCGTGAGCCGAGCCGCTTCGCGCAGCGCGTCGGCGTTCTTGAACGAGACGATGCCGCTGAACGAGAGATAACAACCCCGCTCGATCGCGGCGGCGGCTTCCTCCGGTCCGCCCGTGAAGCAGTGGAAGATCGTGCGCTCGGGCACACCTTCGTCGTCGAGCACGCGGAACGTGTCGTCCCAGGCGTCGCGCGAGTGGATCACGAGCGGCTTGTGCGTGTGCTTCGCGAGCCGGATCTGGAACCGGAACGCCGTCTCCTGCTCGTCGCGCGGCGAGTGCTCGTAGAAGAGGTCGAACCCGCATTCGCCGATGGCGATGCACGCGTCGGAGACGGCAAGCGGTTCGAGCATCGGCCACTCGGCGGCGAACTTCGACGCGTCGTGCGGATGGAGTCCGACCGCGGCGTACACGTCGGGATGACGATCGGCGAGTGCGGCCGCCGACTCCGACGACTCGAGGTCGGTGCCGACGCAGACCATCCATTCGACGCCTGCGGCGCGCGCCCGGACGATGTGCTCGTCACCGCCTGCGAGCTGAAGATGGCAATGCGAGTCGACCCAACGCGGCGCGCCGCCGGTATCCCGGACACCGTCGGGCATCAGGCTTCCTTGCGCGGAAACAACGGCTCGCCCTTTTCGAGCGTTGCACCGGCAGGCAGCAATCCCCACGCCGCGGCCTCGGGCACGCGCTGGTCTTCGGGGCGACCGGGCAGCCCGAGGCGGCGCCACAGTTCGCCGCCCGCGTTCGGAATGACCGGCGACGCGAGCAACGCGACGATCCGCAGCGACTCGAGGCAGTCGCCCAGAATCCGCGCGACGCCTTCGGAGTCGCCCTGCTTGTTGAGCGCCCAGGGCTTCGAGTCCTCGATATAGGCGTTGGTGGCACGGATCAGATCCCAGACCGCGCCGAAACCGCTCGCGAAGTCGAGCCGGTCCATTGCTTCCGACAGTCCGGAGTACGCGTTGGCCGCGACCTCGCGCAACGGTCCGTCGGCGCGCACCTCGGGTACGACTCCGCCGCAGTAGTTCATCGCCATGTTCAGCACGCGGTTCGCGAGGTTGCCGAAGTTGTTCGCGAGGTCGGCGTTGTACCGCTGCACCATCGCCTCGTAGGAGAAGTCGCCGTCGGGCCCGAAACGCTGGTCGACCATGAAGTGGTAGCGGAACCCGTCGACTCCGAAGTCGGCGACCAGATCGGCGGGCGCGATCTGGTTGAGGCCGGTCTTGCTCATCTTCTCGCCCCCGACGAGCAACCAGCCGTGCGCGAACACATGCTTCGGCGGCTCGAGCCCCGCGGCCATGAGCATCGCGGGCCAGTACACCGCGTGGAACCGCAGGATGTCCTTGCCGACGAGGTGGTAGTCGGCAGGCCACCACTTGGCGAACCGTTCGTCGTCGGTCGCGTACCCGACCGCGGTGCAGTAGTTGAAGAGCGCGTCCGCCCACACGTATGCCACGTGCTTCGGGTCCCAGGGCAGCGGAACACCCCAGTCGATCGACGTTCGACTCATCGAGAAGTCCTGCAGGCCGCCGCGGATGAATCCGAGCACCTCGTTCATGCGCGACTCGGGCTGCACCGCGTCGCGATGCTCGGCGTAGTACTCGAGGAGCCGGTCGGCGAAGCGCGACAAGCGGAAGAAATAGTTCTCCTCGACCACGAGCTCGACCGGGCGCAGGTGGATCGGACAGTTGCCGTCGACCAGCTCGTCCTCGGTGTAGTACGCCTCGCACGAGACGCAGTAGAGACCTTCGTAGGTTCCGAGCTCGATGTCACCGTTGTCGTAGATCGTCTGCAGGAATTTCTGCACCGCCGCGTAGTGACGCGCCTCGGTCGTGCGAATGAAGTCGTCGTACGCAATGTCGAGGGCGTCCCACGTCGCGCGGAACTGCGCGGCGGTCTCGTCGACGAGCTCCTTGGGCGACACACCGCGCGCCTCCGCGGCGCGTTGCACCTTGAGGCCGTGCTCGTCGGTACCGGTGAGAAAGAAGACCTCGTCGCCGGAGAGCCGTCGCCAGCGGGTCAGCACGTCGCCGGCAACCGTCGTGTACGCGTGCCCGATATGCGGCACGTCGTTCACGTAATAGATGGGTGTCGTGACGTAGAAGCGAGCCATGGAGGCCTTCATTCTGCCTGACGCCGTCACGGCCATCGGGCCCCACGTCACTCCGGGCCCGGGCGCCTGCTCCGATCGGGGCTACGCCGATGATGAATGAAGGTCGGTCAGCCCTTGATCTCGATGACGTCGCCCGGCGCCAGCTTCCAGCGCTCGAAGCTCCCCGCGCGCGCCTCGACGACGAACGCGGAGCGCCAGACGAGACGCGAGACGCGCCGGCGCGTCATGCAGGTCATGTGCAGCACGAAGCCTTCGCGGTCGCAGAACGCCACGTCGATCGGGAAGCGCATCCCGAACGTGTGCACCTGCCGGCACGGCCGGATGACGATCGCGCCTTCGACATCGTCACGACCGGCGAGCCCACGTGTGCGCGCACGCCGGGAGGCGGCCACCTCGGCCACCGCGAGCACGTCTTCACCCCGAACCAGCCAGGTCATGCCCGATTCCTACACGTTGAACCGGATCTCGAGGACGTCACCGTCTCGTACCTCGTAGTCCTTGCCCTCGATGCGCAACTGCTTCTGCTCGCGGGCCTTCGCCCAGGAACCGATCTCGAGCAGCTCGCGCCAGTCGATCACCTCGGCCCGGATGAAGCCGCGCTGCAGATCGCTGTGGATCACGCCCGCGCACTCCGG
The DNA here is from genome assembly GCA_025463875.1 of Actinomycetes bacterium. Taxonomy (GTDB): domain Bacteria; phylum Actinomycetota; class Acidimicrobiia; order IMCC26256; family PALSA-610; genus PALSA-610. The sequence continues at coordinate 12,311 of JAODBI010000334.1, read as the reverse complement.
AGCCTTGGCGCCGGCACGGAAGGTCCAGGCGCGCGATTCGTCGTCGCCGGTCGTGAAGAAGGTCCGCCGTCCGAGCAACAGGTACGCCGCCTGCGCGACGGAATCCAGCGCCGACTCACCGAGGCCGTACGAGTCGCGCATCTCGGCCCGGTCCTCGGGCGCGCAGGCCGCGATCTCCGCTTCGATGTCGATCGGGACCGACAACACCTCGTCTCCCGTCGCCAGCGAAACCGCGGTCTCACTTTCCTCGCCCGTGTTGGCGACGATCAACAGCGGCTTGGTGGTGAGCAGGAAGACCGGTGCGAGGCGGGCGAGCTCTTCGGGGGTGAGCGATCCGCGGCGGACCGGCGTGCCCTCCGACAGCAACGCGTTCGCCTTCTCGAGGGTCTCGACCTCGGCGATGATGTCCTTGTCGCCACTCTTGGCGGCGCGCCTCTGCTTGTTGAGGCGCTGCTCCACGCTCGCGATGTCGGCGATGACCAGCTCGAGCTCGAGCGCGGCGAGATCGCCGTCGGGATCGGGGACGACGCCACCGTCGGCGAACGCGCGCAGGACGATCAGGATCGCGTCGCAGTTGCGCAGGGTGCCCAAGACCTTCGCGCCCAGGCCCTCGCCCGGTTTCGAGCCCGGCGGCAGCGCGACGTGCGCGAGCTCGAAGCCCGCGGCGACGGTCTTCTTCGATTTCGACATCTCGGTGAGCAGGCGCAGACGCTCGTCCGGAAGGCTTGCAACGCCGACCGCGGCCTCGTACTCGCTCGGCACCGGGAGGCCGGTCAGGGCGCTGAACAGACGGTTCGCGCCGGCGCCCGTGAAACCAACGAGACCGAGGTTCTCCATCGAGCGGCAGGCTACCGATCGGGTAGCCTCCAACCCCTTATGAGCAAGAAGACGAAGAAACGCCGCCTCAAGGCCCGCCGTAACAAGGCGAACCACGGCAAGCGCCCGCGCGCCGGCCGCTAGCAATCGCCCTACTGAGCGACTCCGCGACTCAGCGCGCGCTCTCCTGTAGCCAGCGGGCCCCTTTTTCGAGCGTGGGCCGTGGCACGTCGGAGAGCACTCCGACGAAGAGGTCGGCAATCGTCGACGAGGCCAGCTCGGCGCGCCAGGCCTCGTCGGCCCGCGTGAACGCCCCGTGGATGCCGCAGGGCTTCGTGTACTCACGCGCCGGCATCGCCATCGGGCCGCGCCGGCGGATCTCGCTGCAGCGGAACGCCGACTCGTCGCCGTCGATCGCCTCGACCACGTCGAGGACCGTGATCTCCGCGGGCGGGCGCGCGAGCCGGTAGCCACCCCGTGCGCCTTTCACCGTCTGCAGTACGCCGGCACCGGCGAGAGCCTGGAGGTGCTTGGCGAGGTACGCGGCCGGGACGCCGTGATACTCGGCGAGCTTCGCAGCCGGGAGCGCGGCATCGTCGGGCACGCCCGCGAGCAATACGCAGACGTGCACACCCCACTCGACGCCGTCGGACATCCGCATAACACGGATATTAGCTATCCGAGAATCCCGGACCGCCCGACGCCGGCAGCGACGCCGTTATGCGAACTGCGCAGACGAGCGCCGTCGGTACCATGCTCGGCGTCATGGCGACCGTCGACGAAGTCGAGCTGCTCCCCGATGCCGATCAACACAAGCTGTTGATCGCCACGTTGGAGCGCGTCAACCGCACCAGCAACGCGGCGCGGGCCGCCGCGCTGCAGAGCAACGTCTTCGACGGGGCCCCGCTGCGCGACATCGTCAAGGCCGAGGTCGAGAAGGCCAAGCTGCCGGATCTGCTCGTGCGTCCCGTGTCCGATCGAGTCGAGGAGTCGCTGCGCCGCCGGGCGGGAAAGCAGCAGAAGTTCTCCCAGTACCAAGGGCTCGCGCTGCCCGCCTCCGCGTTCAAATGGGGCGGCTCCGACCGGGTGACCATGCTGACCGCATCGGGCCGGCGGACGATCTCGGTCCGTGTCGACCGCGGCCGGGGCGACCTGCGCCCGCCGCTCGCGGGCCGGCCGGCCGCGCTCGTCTACCGCAACGGCGAGTTCGAGCTCTGGGCGACCGACGTCGAGCGCAAGTCCGAGGACGACTGACCCCGGTCCGAGCTCCCCGGATCACATCTCCCCGGATCACATCTCCCCGGATCACATCTCCATTGTCAGCTTGGCCGCGGGCTCGACGAGCAATGACTGCACACCCCGGCCGATCACGCCGTGTTCGTCGTGCAGGCGCGTGTCTGCCATCCCCACCCCATGGGGTTGGGCCCACGCCCCCGAGTCGAGGCAGACCCACTCCCCCTTCGGGTGGCGGTGCACGTGGACGGTCAGCTCGGGGTTGATCGCGTTGGCGTTGGTCAGCCGCACCGGGTTCGACACACCGCTGCCGAAGTCGGCGGCCGCGGCCACGCGCGCGATCGGGGATATCGGCTCACCCGCGATGACCGGGCACTGCAAGCGGAACCAGGCGATGCCGGGTCCGGGTTCGGTCCAGGTGCCTTTCACGAGTCGCACGTCGTGCACGTTCCAGAACCCGATCGCGCCCTCGCCGAACGGGAACTTCTGGCTGTCGGCGGAGTCGAACGGCGGCGGCGCGGCGACTTCGGGATGCACGGAGCCACTGGTGTCGACGTCGTCCGAGCGGATGCGCAGGACGGTCGCGCGCGCCACCTCGTGATCGCCTTCGGCGAGCAACATCGCCTCGATCCACTGCACCTTGCGCCCGGGTCGGATCGTGCGCACCTTCATCTCGAGCGGCGTGAGCGGAACCGGCCGCATGAGCTCGACGGTGAGGCGCGCCACGAACGCCGCCGGGCCGGGATCGTGCAACTCGCAGACGGTCGCGAACAGCGCGCTCGGCGCACCGCCGTGCAATGCCTTCGGACTCCATGGCCCCCGCGCGAGCAGCGTCGGCACGTAGCGCGCCCCGTTCCGTTCGAAGAGCGCGCCGTACGTAGATATCGGATCGTCCACCACCCCCCGATCGTACGTGCCCAGGTTGCAAACAGTTCGCAACGAAATCCACTCGTACGCGTCACATTCGTTGCAAACTGATTGCAACAAAATCGACCGCCGGTGGTCGGAATTGTTGCAAACAGTTTGGTGGGTTTGGGCGCGGTTAGTGCCAGGGTGGGAGGCGGTGGAGGTAGGCGAGCATTGCTCGGGACGTCTCCTCGGGACGTTCCTGTTGGGTCCAGTGACCGCAGTTCTCGATGATCACGCGCTCGAGATCGGGCACGCGCTCTTCCATGCCCGCGGTCATCGCGGGAGTCAGCACCGGATCGTTCTCGGCCGAGATCATCAGGCACGGGACGTCGACCGTGCGATCCGCGATCGCGGTGGTCAGCTCCCAGTTGCGATCCATGTTCCGGTAGTACTCGATGGGCGGCGTGAGTGCGCCGATCGGTCGGAATGCGTCCTTGTAGACGTCGAGCACCGCGGGCGGGAACGCGTCGGGGTTCTGGGTGGTCGCACCGAAGATCATCTCGACGAAGTCGTCGGCGCCGCGTCCCCAGGTACCAAGCATCCATTCCGCGACACCGGGTTCTTGGAACTGGATGATGTAGATCGGCGTGTCGACGAAGATCTGCCGCAGCAGTTGCACCGGAGGAATCGCCGAACGCGGAAGGTCGGGCGTGTTGACACCGATGACGCCGGCCAGGCGACCGGGATATTGGCGCGCCATGATCCAGACGAGGAGGCCGCCCCAGTCGTGACCCGCGACGACCGCACGCGCGCACCCGATCTCGTCGAGCACGCCGATGAGGCACGCGTTGATCCATTCGCAGTCGTAGGTCACGTCGGGTTTGTCGCTACGGCCGTAGCCGGGCATGTCCGGCGCGATCACGCGGAAGCCCGCGTCGCCCAGTGTCGCGACCTGGTGGCGCCACGAGTACGCGAGCTCGGGAAAACCGTGCAGCAACAGCACGACCGGCCCGTCGGCGGGCCCGGACTCGAGGCAGAAGAGACGGATCCCGTTGGTGTTCACGTAGCAGCTGCGCACGGATCGGACCCTAACGGGAACCACAGCCGCCCTTCCCGTCGTCCGATTGCGAGATCCTCCGACGAAAGGGACGTCCATGCGCGCGCTCACCAAGGCCGCCGTCGCCGCGGTGGCAACCGCGATCGCGATCGGAGTCGCCGGCTGCAGCAGCGGCAGCTCGAAGCCGACCGCGACGCCGGTACAGCTGACGGCGGCAACGTCCTCGTCCGCCACCTCGGGTCCGAGCATCAATGTCGCCGGTCACGGCGAGGTCTCGGGCACCCCGGACGTGATGACCGTCACCATGGGCGTGCAGACGATCGATCCGTCCGCGCAGGCCGCACTGCAACACGACAACGACCGCGCCAACCAACTCGTCTCGGCGTTGAAGGCGCAGGGCGTCGCGGCCAAGGACATCCAGACGATCGACCTCAACGTCTCGCCGAACTTCGACAAGAGCTTCAAGGTGACGGGCTACTCCGCGTCGAACACCGTCTCCGCGAAGCTGCGCGATCTCTCGAAGGCGGGCGAGGTCATCGACGCCGCTGCGCTGACGGTCGGTGACGACATCCGTCTCCAAGGAGTGTCGTTCTCGATCGACAACACCAGCGCGCTCGTCGCGAAGGCGCGGGCCGACGCGGTCAGGGACGCACTCGCCCAAGGCGGACAGCTCGCCCAGGCGGCGGGCGTCAAGCTCGGCGCCATTCGCACCATCGACGACACGGGCACCCAACTGCCCCAGCCCCGGTTCTTGAACGGGTCGACCGGGCATTCGGCGGACGTGCCGATCTCGCCGGGAACCCAGCAACTCAGCGTCGACGTGACGGTGGTCTTCGACCTGTCGACCTGACCCGCAACCCACCGTCGGGGCCGGCGACAGGCATCGATTCCGGGAGTACCGTCGGGCTTTCACGCGCAACCCGGGGGGCCACGTGCCAGAAGCGGCTCGGTTCGGTCAGCACATGAGCGACGAGGACGCGCTCATGTGGAACATCGAGAAGGACCCGGTCCTGCGGTCGACGATTCTCGCCGTCGCGATCTTCGGCTCGGTCCCGGACTGGGAGCGGTTGCGGCGCCGGATCGACCGCACGACGTGCTTCATCCCGAGGCTCCGCCAGCGCGTCGTGTCACCACCCTTCCGGATCGCGCCGCCCCGCTGGACCGCGGAACCCACCTTCGACATCGACTTCCACCTACGCCGGTCGCGCCTGGCCGGGCCCGGAACGATGCGCGAGTTGTTCGACGCGCTGCAGCCCATCGCGACGACGAGCTTCGATCGCGCCCGCCCCCTCTGGGAGTTCACGCTCTTCGAAGGTCTCGAGGGCCCCGACGGTGAGCGCGCCGCGCTCGCGATGAAGGTGCATCACTCCGTGACCGACGGAGTCGGCGGCATGGAATTGCTGGCCCGGTTCATCGACCTCGTCCCCGACGCCCCCGAACCCGACGCCGCCGACATCCCGGCCGCGATCGCGCCCGAGGACACCGGAATGCGCAGCATCGTCGGCCACTCCCTCGCGCACAATCGCCGCCGCGTGTTCGGGATCGCGCAACGCGTACCCGGCAGCATTGCGCGCGCAGCCGCGGGCGCGGTACGCAACCCACTCGGCACGTTGACGGAGACGATTCGCACGACGCGATCCGTCGCCCGCACGCTGGCACCGGCGACCGGCCCGATGTCGTCGATCATGCTCGGCCGCGGCCTGAGCCGACGGCTCGAAGTGTTCGACATCGCGCTCGACGACATGCGGCGTGCCGCCAAGGCATGCGAGGCGAGCCTCAACGACGTGTTCGTCGCGGCCGTCGTCGGCGGCGTGCGGCGCTATCACGAACGTCACGGCGCGGCGCCGATCGAGTTGCGCATGACACTTCCGATCAACCTGCGCCAAGGAAGCGACGACGCGGGCGGCAACCGCTTCGCGCCCGCGCGCTTCCCGGTTCCGACCGCGATCGACGACCCGCGCGAACGCATCGCCGCGATCCGCGCCCTCGTGCGCGAGTGGCGCGCGGAACCCGCGCTCCAGATGACGAGCACTCTCGCGGGCGTCCTCAACCGGCTCCCGACGAGCACGACGACCGCGCTCTTCGGCGGCATGCTCAAGTGCTGCGACTTCGTGACGACGAACGTCCCCGGCGCCCCGGTGCCCGTCTACGCGGGCGGTGCGCGCGTCGATCGGCTCTACGCATTCGCCCCGCCCGCCGGTGCCGCGTTCAACGTCGCGCTGATCTCCCATTGCGACATCTGCTGTGTGGGCATGGTGATCGACACCACCGCGATCCCCGACCCGGACGTGCTGCTCGACTGTCTGCGCGGCGGATTCGACGAGGTTTTGGCGCTGGGCTGACCCCTAGAGTTGGGAGATGACCGGAGCGCACCCGACCGCCGACGATCTGCGACTTCCGCCCGAGCTGCTGCCCGCCGACGGTCGCTTCGGCTCGGGGCCGTCGAAGGTCCGCGACCAGGCCGTGGCCTCCCTCACCGAGGTCGCGCACGGGTATCTCGGCACCAGCCACCGGCGGGAGGGTGTGCGATCCGTCGTGCGAGACGTGCGGAGCGGGCTGCGTGACCTCTTCTCGCTCCCCGACGGCTACGAGGTACTGCTCGGGGTAGGCGGCTCCACCCTCTTCTGGGACGCGGCGTCGTTCGGGCTCATCGAGCGCCGGAGCACGCACATCGTGATCGGCGAGTTCTCCTCGAAGTTCGCACAGGTCGCACGCGCCGCGCCCCACCTCGACGAGCCGCAGGTCTGCGAGACCGCGCCCGGCGAGACTCCGGCGCGACCTGAAACCGTCGAGGGCGACGTCTACGCGTATCCCCACAACGAGACGTCGACCGGAGTGACCGTCGAGGTACACCGGCCCGCGGGCGACGCGTTGGTCGTCGTCGACGGAACATCGGCCGCGGGCGGCATGCGGTTCGACGCGAGCGCGTCCGACGTCTACTACTTCGCGCCGCAGAAGTGCTTTGCGAGCGACGGCGGGCTCTGGCTCGCGCTCTGCTCACCCCGTGCGATCGAACGCATCGAGCGCGTCACACCCACCCGCTGGGTACCGGCGACGCTCGACCTCTCGATCGCGATCGAGAACTCCCGGCTCGAACAGACGTACAACACGCCCGCGCTTGCGACGATCTATCTCCTCGACCAGCAGCTGAAGTGGATGCTCGAGCACGGCGGGCTCGACTTCGCGGCCGGGCGCTCCGAACGGTCCGCGGCCACCGTGTACGGCTGGGCCGAGGGTCACAAGTTCGCGACGCCGTTCGTGAAGGATCCCGCGCACCGCAGCCCCGTCACCGCGACGATCGACTTCGACGAACGGGTCGACGCCGCCGCGCTCGCGGCCGCGCTGCGGGCGAACGGGATCGTCGACGTCGAGCCGTACCGCAAGCTCGGGCGCAACCAGCTCCGTATCGCCCTCTTCCCCGCGATCGACCCCGACGACGTCGCGATCCTGACCCGGGCAATCGACTTCCTCCTGGAGCGCATGGCAGTCTGACCGGATGCTCCTTCTGCACGAGGTCCACACGGTTGCCGGGCGTCACGAAGACGAATTCGAAGACGCATACCGCAAGGGATGGTTGACCGGGCTCGCGAACGACGGCGACGCCCGCTTGCTCTACTACCTGAAGCTCGCGCACGGAACCGGACGCGCGTATCACCACACCACGATCACGGCTCTGCGCGACGGCGCCGCGTACGAGCGGCTCGCGCGGCGGATCCAGGCCGGCGACCTGCGCAGCTGGGCCGCCGACATCGACGGCATGCGCCACGAGGTCAAGGGCAAGCTGCTGCTTCCCGTCGACTGGTCACCCATGCAGGAGATCGATCTGGACGCGGTGCCGACCGACGGCCGCGAGCACGAGGCCGTGCTCTACATGGAAGACAGCGCATGGCCCTACGAAGCGAAGCTCGACACGTATCTCGAGAAGGCGCGCACGCACTACGCGCCGAGTCTGGAGCAGCGGTCGGAGCGATCGCTGCTTACCCTGCTGGCCGTCTTCCAGGCCGCGCTCGGCGCGCCCCGCCGGCGCGAGGTCATCCTCTGGCAGCGTGTCGATTTCCCCGAGCGGTTGCCGGGACTCTTCACCCGCGAGCTACCGGGTCACGTGAAGGGACCCGGTACGTGGATGCACGACGCGCTCGAAGTCCGCGACGACTGGGAGAGCCGGCTGTTGCGCAGCGCGGCCTGGTCGCCGCTCGGTTGATCGGTCTCAGGAGAACTTGCTCGGGTACGGACCGTCGGTCGCAGTACCGCCCAGCCGGCCGCCCAACTCCGGGCACTCGCCGCTGAAGGTGCCCCACTTGCACGTGATGCCGGGGACGATCCACGCGTGCACCATCCAGACGTCGGTGAGCAGCGTCTTACGACCACCCATCGCCGCGCATTCCTGACGCGTCGACGACTCGCCTGCGACCACCAAGGTGCCTTTGAGACACAAGCCGCCGTTCGCGTTGTGCTGGTGCCAACGGTCGTTCGCGCCGGCGAAGCCGGGCGGCGGTCCTCCGCTGTGCCACACCAGGTAGCTCAAGCCGACGATCTTCGAGTCGGGGTCGGTACCCGCGTACAACAACTCGGACGGGTGGGAGGGGTCGAACTTCGCGGCCAACCCGACGTTCGTGTAGTGCGCGCCGATGCACGGCACGTAGACGGTCGACTTCGAGTAACCGGCCGCCTCGGCATCCTTCACCGTGGGATAGGCGCGTGCCACCTGCTTGGCGACCGCGATCTGCACCTCGAGCGCCTTCTGCTCGGCCGGGGTCAGCGGAACCGGCTGCACCTTGCCGCGGGCGCCGTGCGCTTCGGCTTCGGCCTGCGCGGCGGTCTTGACGGCGGCGCTACCGCCCTGTCCCGCTCCGACCTCGCCCGGCGACGCAGCCGTCGGCGCGGCCTCCTCGCACGGTGACGTGCCGTCGGCGCTGCCGGGGATGACGCGCACGCCGGTACCCGACACGACGGCCTGTGTCGGAGGCTTCGTCGTGTTCGCCTTTGCGACCGTCGTGGGTGCCCCGGTCGTCGGTGCACCCGCAGATGAGGACGACGTCCCGCTCGAGCCGCAGCCGGCGCCGATCAGTGCGAGCATCCCCACCCCAGCGACGATCTTCCATGTGCCGACACGAGACGTCATTGAGCTTCCCCCCGGAACGTGGCCTGCGCCCATCGTACGACGATCGCCGGACAATGCGAGGGGGAGGACCTCTTCAGTGCCCCGGTCCGGCCATCCCGGCTTCGATGAGCAGGACCCGCCTCGGCCCGACCGGCAGCTCGGACTCGAACTGCAGCCGCGATCGGAACCGACGTCGGCGGACTCGGGACGCGATCCTGAGCACCAGGAGGAGTAGGCCCGTGCCGACGACGCCGCCGACGACGAGCGGCGCCGCGACCCCGATCGGATCGTTCAGCTCGCCGAACAGCCGGAGCGCCCCGACGACGATCGACATCCACAACAAGGTCGCGAACACGAATCGCGTTTTCATGGTTCCCCTCCGAGTCCGGCATCTCATCGGCCGATCGCCGGGGCATCGGAGTCACCGCTCCATCGGAGTCAGGCAATGACGCAGTTCGCGGCGCGGCTCCCGATGCCGGTCGTCCGGCGCCACTGGCGGAGCTCGTCCTGGTCGAGTCCGTTGGTGAGGTAACAGAACGACAGACCCGTCGCGGGGTCGGCCCAGGCGATCTGACCACCCGCGCCGTTGTGACCGAACGCGCGCGCCGAGACCGTGTGTCCCATTCCGCGCGCCCCGGCCTTCCCGTCGTCACCGGCGATGATGAGACCGAGCGAGCGGTTCGCAGGAGTACCCATCCAGTCGGGAAGGTGATTGCGCACGTTCGCGGTCGCGTCGGCGAGCACCTCGGGCTTCCAGATACCGATCGGGTCGGCGAGGAGCGCCTGGTAGTAGAGCGCGAGGTCGACCGCGGTCGAGACCCCACCGCCACCGGGTACTCCGACGGCCCGCACCTCCGGTTGGTTGAACGACATGAGCGCGTCGGGCGTGACGTCGGTCAGCGGCACCTCGCGGATGCCGATCGCGGCCTCCAGCACGTCCGGCGGAGTCGCTTCGCCGGTGAGGACGAGATCGTTGATGTCGCCTTGCTCGGCTATCGGTACGCCGACCTGGAGACCCGCGAGCCCGAGCGGGTCGAGGATGCGTTCTCGGATGAAAGCGCGGAAGTCGCCGCCCGTCAGGCGTTCGATGATCTCGGCGAGCACCCAGTGCGCCGAAGTCGGGTGGTACTCGTAACGCGTGCCCGGCTCCCAGTTGCAACGCCACTTCGAGAATCGCGCGAGCCGCCGTTCCCGATCGTCCCAGTCGAGTGCACCGAAGGGCGCGCGCGGGAAGCCGGACGTGTGCAGCATCACCTGCTCGACCGTGATCGCGTCCTTGTCGTTGGCTGCGAACTCGGGAATCAGCGACGCGACCGTGCGGGACACGTCGAGTGAACCCTCGCCGATCAGGACCCACACCGCGCCGGCGACGACCGCCTTCGTCGCGGAGAAGATGACGTAGCGCGACTCGACCGGACCGTTGCCGAACGCGCGCCACACCGCAACCTGACCGTCGCGCGCGAGCGCGAGTTGGCACGATGGGAGTCGACCGGCGTCGACGTCCTGTTGCACCCGACCGAACAATGCCTCGAGGGCGCTCGGGTCGATACCCAGATCGGTGGGATCGGCGACTGGCCTGCGGTCGTAGGGTGCACGCGTCATGGTGCCGGCAGATGCTACGACGCGGCTTCCAGCGCCACAACGACAGTCACTACGACGACTACGACCTCCACGTGAGCGCTCGCTGCAGCCGGAGGTTTGCGGCCGGAACAGGCCGGGGCCGAGACTGCACCACATGGATTTCAACGACACTCCCGAAGAAGCTGCGTGGCGCGAGGAATTCCGTGCGTGGCTCGAGGAGAACGCGCCCAAGTTCACGGGTCAGCCGCCCGAGCACGACATGGAGATCGGCGGCGGCGACTACCTCGCGCGCGCCAAGCGCTGGCAGGCGACAAAGTTCGACGCGGGGTTCGCCCGCATCACGTGGGAGCCGGAGTTCGGCGGCCGCAACGGCACGACCGTCGAACAGATCATCTTCGGGCAAGAGGAGTCGCGGTTCCCGGTTCCGAACGAGGCGTTCATCATCGGGCTCGGCATGATCGCCCCGACGCTGCGCGCGGTCGGGAACGACGCCCAGAAGGATCGCTACCTGACCAAGCTGCTCCGCGGCGAGGAGATCTGGTCACAACTGTTCAGCGAGCCGGGCGCCGGCTCCGACGTCGCGTCGCTCGCGACCACCGCGACGCGTGACGGCGACGAGTGGATCAACAACGGCCAGAAGGTCTGGACCTCGGGCGCGCAGTTCTCCGACTACGGCGAGATCGTGTGCCGTACGAACCCCGAAGCCGAGAAGCACAAGGGCATCACCGCGTTCATCGTCGACATGAAGGCCCCCGGCGTCACGATCAAGCCGCTCAAACAGATGAACGGCGGCGCGGGCTTCAACGAGGTGTTCTTCGACAACGTCCGCGTGCCGCACGAGAACGTGCTCGGCGACGTCAACGAAGGTTGGACCGTCGCGATCACCACGTTGATGAACGAGCGTGTGGCGATCGGTTCCGGTGGGGGCGGAGGTGGCCGCGGTACCGTGCAGCAGGTCATCGCGCTCGCGCAGCAACGGGGCGTCAACGGCGATGCGCGCGTCCGCCAGCAGCTCGCCGACCTCTACACGAAGACCCGCATCCAGAAGTTCCTGTCGATGCGCACGCTCACGGCCGCGACGAAGGGCAAAGTGCCGGGACCGGAAGGATCCATCGGCAAGCTCCTCGGCGGCCGGATCATGACCCAGCTCGGTGATCTCACGGTCTCGCTCGCGGGCGCCGACGCGGTCGCGGGGAACACGCGTCTCGCGCAGACGATGTTGGCCGCACCGGCCGGACACATCGCCGGTGGCTCCGACGAGGTGATGAAGAACATCATCGGCGAGCGCGTACTCGGCCTTCCGGGCGAGCCGCGGCCCGACAAGGGCGTCGCCTGGCGCGAAGTGCCGCGCTGAGCGCCGTCAGGAACTCCAGCTAGGTCCTCCCCGCGCGCAGCTTCTCGACGGCCTTCGCGATGCGGCCGCTGCATCGTCGTGGAGGCGAGAACTGCGCGAGCCCGATCCGCTCGCGCAGTTCCGCTTATCCCGTTGATGCGAGGCCGAACGAGGGCCTAACTCGTCGGAGGCTTCTCGAACGGTTGCAGCTCGATCGGCGCGGCGTCCGCGCCGGGCTCGTCGCCGACCGCGGTCTCCGGGTCTCGAGTGCCGTTCCCACGGTGGTTGCCGTTCGCACCCGTGCCCAGCGTCCGCATGAGCGTCGCGGCGAGACCTTCGAT
>JAODBI010000317.1 GCA_025463875.1 Actinomycetes bacterium | reverse complement strand
CCGCGTATGCGAGCGCGTGCGGGGAACGCGACTCACGGATCCCGAGGCCGAGGAGTGCGCGCGCGAGCTGGGTGCGGGGCTCGACCCGCGTGACCGGCTGCTCGCGGTGATGGATCTCGGCGCGACCGTGTGCGTCGCCCGTTCACCGCAATGTGATCGTTGTCCGATCGTCGCCATGTGCGCGACGCGCGGCACACACGTCGACGAGACGAAGCACCGGCAATCGCGCTTCGAGGGATCGTTTCGTCAGCAGCGCGGCATCGTCATGGCCCGGCTCCGGGTCGGACCGGTCGCCGCGGGCGAGCTCGACGGCGAGGTGCTCGCGTCGTTGCTCGACGACGGTCTCGCCGAGGTCACGCGGGGGCGCGCACACCTTCCGCGCCCGCCCCGGCGAGGAAGTTCGCCAGCAGCTGGTGGCCGCCGTTCGTGAGGATCGATTCGGGGTGGAACTGCACACCCTCGATCGGGAATTCGCGGTGGCGGAGCCCCATGACGAGCCCGTCCTCCGACTCGGCGGTGATCTCGAGCACCGCGGGCACCGTCTCGCGCGCGACGACGAGCGAGTGGTAACGCGTGGCCGTGAACGGCACGGGCAACCCCGCGAACACTCCCGCGCCCGAGTGACTGATCTCCGACGTCTTGCCGTGCATGACGTGCGGTGCGCGCACGACGGAGCCACCGTAGAGCTCGCCGATGCACTGCAGTCCGAGACACACGCCGAACACCGGGGTACCGGATTCGCCGAAGGCGCGGATCGCGTCGTTCGAGAGCCCGGCGTCGGACGGACGGCCCGGGCCGGGCGAGATCAACACCGCGTCGGGCTCGAGGGCGCGCATCTCGTCGAGCGACACGGCGTCATGGCGATGCACCACCGGCTCGGCGCCCAACTCACCCAGGTACTGGACGAGGTTGTAGACGAACGAGTCGTAGTTGTCGATCACCAGCACGCGCGGCACGCAGGCATTGTCGCGTACTCTTTCCGCCATGCCCGAGAGTAAGAGCAAGCGGTCGCGCTACACGCCGCCGCCGCCGAAGAAGGCGCCCCCCTCGAAGCTCTGGGTGCCGGTCGGGCTCACGACGTTGCTGGCCGTCGGGCTCATCGTCGTCGTCACCAACTACCTGAACCTGCTGCCCGGGCCGGACACCGAGAACCGCTACCTGCTCCTCGGCATCGCCCTCATCAGCGGCGGGTTCCTCATGGCGACGAACTACCGCTGACGGCCGGGTTGCCGGTAGGTGACCGAATCGCAAACGTGTGATTCCCCACAGAGTTATCCACAGGCTGTGGGTTACGGCGGTACTCGGCTCTCGGTGCGAGTCGCCGGGAGCTACTCGACGGGCGTGACGAGCACCATCGGTTCGCGGCAGTGGCGGGGCGCTTCCGGGACGTCGCCCTCGGGCGCGGAGTACAGCACCAGTTGCGCGCCGCAGACGATGCAGCGGTAGCGGTAGTCGACGTCCTCGAGCTCGACCTCGGACGGGTCGGGCGGCGGATCGCCCTTGGCGAAGTTGCGGATGCTGCGCGCGCCGATCAGGTAAAGCACGATCGCCGCGAAGATCGCGGCGAGCACCTTGAGTCCGAACCAGACGACGTCGACCATGACCGCCGTCGAGCGTACGCCCCTACGAAAGGCGTTCGATGATCGTGGCGTTGGCCATGCCGCCGCCTTCGCACATCGTCTGCAGGCCGTACGTTCCTCCAGAGCGTTCCAGCTCGTTGAGCAGCGTGGTCATGAGCCTGGTGCCGGACGCGCCGAGCGGGTGACCGAGGGCGATCGCGCCGCCGTTCACGTTCACCTTCGACATGTCGGGGTGGTGCTCCTTCTCCCACGAGAGCACGACCGGGGCGAACGCCTCGTTGATCTCGACGAGATCCATCTGGTCGAGCGTCATCTTCGCCTTCTCGAGCACCTTGGTCGTGGCCGGGATCGGCCCGGTCAACATCAGGACCGGGTCGACACCCGCGAGCGCGAACGTGTGGAAGCGGGCACGCGGCTTCAACCCGAGCTGGTTCGCCTTCTCCTCGCTCATGATCAGCACCGCGGCCGCACCGTCGGTGATCTGCGACGAGTTGGCGGCCGTGACGACGCCGTCGGGCTTGAACGCGGGCTTGAGCTTGGCAAGCGTCTCCATCGAGGAGTCGGGCCGGATGCCCTCGTCCTGGTTGACGACCTCGTCACCGGACTCGGACGGAACCGTGATCGGGAGGATCTCGCGATCGAACCGGCCTTCTTCCCTGGCGCGAGCGGCGCGGCGGTGCGACTCGACCGAGAACCGGTCGTTGTCCTCGCGGGAGATGCCCCACTTCTCGGCGATCAATTCCGCGGAGATGCCCTGCGGGACGAGGTTCGGGTAGCGGCCCGTCATCATCGGGCCGAACGGGAACCCGTACTTGCCGTCGGCGACCGACGCACCCATGGGCACGCGCGTCATGCTCTCGACACCGGCCGCGATGACGACGTCGTACGCGCCGGCCATCACTCCCTGCGCCGCGAAGTGCGCCGCCTGCTGCGACGAACCGCACTGGCGGTCGATCGTCGTGCCGACGGTGGTCTCGGGGAAACCGGCCGCGAGGGCGGCGTTGCGGCCCACGTTGATGCCCTGCTCGCCGACCTGCATGACGCAGCCCATGATCACGTCTTCGACGAGCGCGGGGTCGACGCCGTTGCGCTCGACGATCGTCTGCAGCACGTGGGCGACGAGGTCGACGGGGTGGACGTCCTTCAACTTGCCGTTGCGGCGCCCGAGCGGCGTGCGGATGGCATCGACGATGACGGCGGTGGGCATGGGATCCTCCAGGAGGGGTCCGAAAAGGGGGCCCGGTCACAACTTGACCGATGGGTCAAGTTTCGCCGCGGCGAACGTCCAGGTCAAACCCTCTCTGCTTCACTGTGATTCCCATGGCCCCGCCCACTCCGAAGCAGGTGCCCAAGCCTGTTCAACGTCTGCTGCTGTTGCGCCACGGCGAGTCGACGTGGAACGTCGAGCACCGCTGGCAGGGCTGGCTGGACCCGCCGCTGACGCCCGCGGGCGAAGAACAGGCGGCGGCGCGCGCCCGGGTACTGGCCCAGGACAGCTTCGCCCCGCGCGCGATCTACACGTCCGACCTGCAGCGCGCGGTCCGCACCGCGGAGATCATCGCCGCGCACGTCGAGTCACCGGTCATGACCGACGCCGGCTTTCGCGAGCGCTTCGGCGGCGACTGGCAGGGCTGCACCGGCACCGAGATCGACGAGCGCTGGCCGGGGCTGCGCGCCAGGTGGCGCCGCGGCGAGATGAGTGCACCACCCGGCGGCGAGCAGGACACCGACGCGCTCGCCCGCTTCGACAGTGCGCTCACCGGTGTACTCGCACACGTCGGCACCGGGGTGGGGTGCATCGTCACGCACCACGGGATCCTGCGCCTGGTCGCGACGCGCGCGGGCGTCGACGTACACGCGGTCATCCCCAACGTCGGCGGCTTCTGGTTCGACGTCGTGGGCGGACGACTCGCGAACGCCGAACCGCTCGAATGAGCTCGATCAAATTCGCGGTCGTGCTCGGCGTGCTCGGCGCGCTCGCGCTTGCCTCGTGCGGCGGCAGCACGTCGAAGGACACGGGCGCGCTGCAGACGATCGACGCGCCCGCGACGATCAAAGTGACGAGCCCGGCCTTCGTCGACGGCGCCGCTCTACCGCGCGCGAACACGTGCGACGGGACGGGCGGCCCGCCGACGATCCGCTGGATCTCGATTCCGAGCGCGGCAAAGACGGTCGCCGTCGTGGTCGACGATCCCGACGCGCCGCGCGGCACCTTCCTGCACTGGCTCGTGATCGGGCTGCCACCTCGACCGGGCAGTGTGCCGAGCACGGCCGCGGGCGTGAGCGAGCTCGACAACACCGGCGGTACCCGGGGGTGGACCCCGCCGTGCCCGCCCACGGGCGCGACCCACCACTACCGATTCACCGTCTACGCGCTGCGTGACTACGTCTGTGCCGACAACGGCGACGCGTCGAACGGCCCCGGCTGTTCCGCGCCGAGCTCGGTCCAGGCGTTGCCGCAGATCCGTGACACCGCGATCGCGCGGGGCGTTCTCGTCGGGACGTATCGCCGTTGAGGGCCACCGGTCGCACCTGACCAGGCGGTCGCCGGTGACTGGCGCAGGGGCCGCGTAGGCTACGCCCGATGCCGACCCCGAAGAAGCGCGCCCCCAAGGGCGGCACTTCAACCTCGAATTTCGGTGTCGGCAAGCGTGAGAGTCACGACGCATCGGCGTTCTACGAACGCTTCGAAGCGCCTTCGGTCTCCGGCGACGACGACGTGCCCGCGCCGTACGAGATCGTCGAACCGTTCGTCGAAGGCGACGCCCGCCACATGGACGCGGTGCTCGACAATTCGGTCGCCCTCGTGGTCACGTCGCCGCCGTACTTCGCCGGCAAGCAATACGAAGAGGAGCTGGAACGCGAAGGCGTCCCCGCGTCGTACCTCGAATACCTCGACATGCTGCGCGGTGTGTTCGCGGAGTGCGCGCGCAAGCTCGAGCCGGGCGGCCGCATCGCCGTGAACGTCGCGAACCTCGGTCGCAAGCCGTACCGCAGCCTCTCCGCCGACGTCATCCACATCCTCCAGGACGACCTGAAGCTCTTGTTACGCGGCGAGGTGATCTGGCGCAAGGGCGAGGGCGCGGCGGGCAACTGCGCGTGGGGCTCCTTCCGCAAGGCGGCAAACCCCGTCGTGCGCGACATCACCGAGCGCGTGATCATCGCGAGCAAGGGTCGATTCGATCGGGCGAAGAGCCGTCCGGAACGCGAGCGTTCGGGGCTGCCCTCCGAGAGCACCATCGACGCCGATGAATTCATGGCCGCCACGCTCGACGTCTGGGACATCCCGCCCGAGAGCGCGCGCCGGGTGTCACACCCCGCACCGTTTCCGGTCGAGCTGCCCGAGCGGCTGATCCGCCTCTACACGTACTCCGGCGATCTCGTGCTCGACCCGTTCATGGGGTCGGGATCGACGCTGGTGGCGGCGGCCCGCCTCGATCGGCGTTACGTCGGTTACGACCTCGATCCCACCTACGTCGACATCGCGCGCCTACGCGTGCGCGACGAGGGCGCCGCTCCGGCGCCGACGGCCGTTGTCCTCGATCCTCCGCAGCCCGAACCCGACGGCGACGGTGCCGACTTCCAGGCGCGCGCGTCGCGCGAGGGCAAGGCCGCGCAGGCACTCGCCGAGGAGCTCCTGAAGGAGACCGGCTTCACGATCGTCGCCAAGAACCAACGCGTGCGCGGCACCGGCGTCGTGATCAACTTCATCGCCACCGACGCCGACGACGTCGAGTGGTACTTCGACGTGTCGGGCGCGTTCACGAGCACGCGCGGCGGGCTCTTGCGTACCGACACCGTGTGGAAATCGCTCGGCCGCGCGCACGTCCTCGCCCAGAACGTCAAGGGTCCCATCGTGTTCCTGACCTCGCACGTCCCGCGCCCGGGCAGCGAGGGCGATGTCGCGCTGCGCAAAGCCGAAGACATCGTGTTCGACGTCATCGAGATGCGCACCTCGGCCGGCTACGAATCGCTGCGCAAGTACGCGGCGGGCGGGCACACGTAGTGGCCGATCTCCGGACGACGATCACCGAGGTCGTCACCGGACTCGGGATGCTGGGTTACGACGACGTCGAAGCCGCGCTCGTCGCCGCGCCCGCCGCCCTGCTCAACGTCGAACCTTCCGACTACGAGACGTTGCTGCGCGCGTGGAAGGAACGCCGGCATCCCGACGTCTTCACCGCCGCGCTGATGAACGGGGCCGCGTTCCTCGCGGCGCGCGCCGGCCTGCGCGGGCGCCCTCCCATGGTCGTCGAGTGGAAGGGCGCACACCGCGCGCCGGGCGACGAGGTCGTCCCCGCCGATCTCCGAATCGACCACGTCTACCTCGTCAGTTGCAAGTACCTGTCGCGCATCGTGGTGAACGCATCTCCCCACCACCTCTTCGACCGGCTCCTCGCGGGCGGTCACGGCCGACGCGGCGCCGACTGGTTCGGCGAGGTCGCGCCCGACGAGCACACCGCGCTGTACGCGGCGGTGCACTCCGCACTGCGCGACGAGCTACTGACACTGGGCGACTTCGAGCTTCCGGAGTTGCTCGACGGCCTCGATGCCCGCCAGCGCCAGGATCTCGGACACCGGCTCGCGACGGGTTGGCCGGGTGATGCCGGCCGTCACTACGACGCGATGGTCGAGCGCGTCGCCGACGCGTCGGCGCGCCGCTGGCGCGAGGCGATCGGCACCGACGGTGAATCGATGCTGTGGCGACTCCTTCGCATCGGGAGCGCTCCGTACTTCGTGCTCGGCGCGGCGTCGAACGGGTTCCTGCGTCTGCGGATCGCAACTCCCTGGGACTGGCGCCGACATTTCGAGCTGCGCGCGTTCGACATCGAACCCCGCGCCGGAGGTCAGCCGATGGTGACGTGGCGCGCAATCGTCCGCGAGCGCGACACGCGGGCCGAACGCGTCGTCGCCGGGCACGTCGAGATCCGCTGGAGTCACGGTCGATTCGCGGGGCGCCCCGAAGCCAAGGTGTATCTCGACACGCCGCACGAAGCGGTTCCGGGCTACTTCGCACTGCAATAACGCGGGTCCCGTACCCTGACCCCGTGGTCGACAGCGCGCGTCTCGAACTTGGCCTGGTGGAAAAGCACGTGTTCGTCGCGGGAGTGGGCAGCGGCATCGGCGGGGCGTGCGTCCGAGCGTTCGCGGCCGCCGGCGCGCGCGTCTCGTGCTTCGACATCGATTCGAATGCCGCGTCGGCGGCGGCCGGCGCGATCGGCGAGCAGGGGCGGGCCTTCACGGGTGACGCGCGCCGCCTCGGTGACCTGCGCGATGCACTCGATGCGGCCACCGTCGAGTTCGGTGCGCTCGAAGTGGCCGTCGACGTCATCGGCGAGACACGTTGGGGTCGGACCCTCGAGCTCGACGACGAGACCTGGGACGAGAGCTTCGATCTCGTCCTCCGCCACTTCTTCAACCTGGCCCGCGTCGCGGGACGCGATCTCGCCGACCAAGGCCGCGGCTCGCTCATCGCGATCGCGTCGCTCAGCGGTCTGCGGTCGGCACCGTTGCACGGCGCGTACGGCGCGGCGAAGGCGGGCCTCATGTCACTGGTGCGCACGCTCGCCATGGAGCTCGGCGGGAAGGGAGTTCGGGTGAACTCGGTCGCACCCGGCGCGGTCCTCACCCCGCGCGTCGAAGCGATGATGAGTGCCGATCGCCGCGCCGCGTCCGCCGAGAACATCCCACTGGGCCGCTTTGCCACGCCCGACGACATTGCCAACGCGGTGCTCTTCCTCGCCTCCGACCTCGCCGCGTACATCACCGGCCAGACACTGGTCGTCGACGGCGGCGCGACCGCGCAGTTCCCGCTCTCGCTGCGCGCCTGAGCGCGTCAGGCGGCCGAACTTCGCGATCCCGCGCCTGCCCGCCAAATAGACAAGACGTTCGCCGACCACTCGGCCACCCGTCGCTCACCCCCTGCGGGCGACTCGATGAACTGAACCCCGGCACACGCCGCCGCATCCGGCGCATCAAAATGCAACCCGCCGCCTCACAACCCGCGGACGCGTCAGGCGCTGGTCGAGTAGAGGTCGCTGTCGTAGCCGGTGATGGTGCGCACCCACCGCCCCAACGACGAACGACCCGAGGACGCGCGACCCGGCGGAACCCCGTCGTCGCCGACGGCCGGCGTCAACTCCACGCCGGGCCGGACCTTGGCACCGATGCGTTGGGCGGCGACGATCGCCGCCACGGTCACGACCAGGGCGACGACCGCGAGGGGCCCGATGCCGTATCCGCGACCGGACTCGATCGCCCGGTGTACAACCAGGAAGGACGCGCCGAGTACGAGCACGATCGCGCGCCCGATCTCGCGTCCACCGGCGGCGGTGCGGCCGAGGCGTCCGAAGCACGCACACGGCAGGCTCTGTTGCACCGCCCGGCCCAACGCGACGAGGAACGCAGTGCAGGCGATGAGCACCGCGCACGCGAACGGAAAACCCAGGCCCCCGCGAAACGCGACGACTCCGATACCGGCCACCGCCTCGTAGACCGCGATGAAGCACGCCGAGCGCAGGGTCAGTGTGCGGCGGCCGTTCACGGCGGGATCGAGCCGCTCCAACGTGAGCGCGAACACGCGCGGGTTCTGCAGCTTGCGCACCGACGCCGTAACGAGGATCGCGCCCAGCGCCAACGCGACGCCGGCGTCCAACTGCGACCACACGGGAGCACTCATGGTGACCCAGTGTGGCCGCGCCCGGGCCCGTTTACGCGATCAGGCCGAGCGCGCGCTTGTCGAGCGGGGCGGTCGACGTCGATGGCTCGGCCGGGAAGGCGTAGTGCACGATGTGACCGAAGCTCGGAGGCGACACCGCCTGCTCGACCGCGACGGCCTGCAACGTGGTAGCCCCGTTCCCCGATGTGATCTCGGCCGCCACGAAGTTGAAGCGATCGCTCGTCGGCGCGGAGTCGGCCATGATCACCGACTGGCCCGAGTTGGGGAACGGGCTCGTCGACGCCTGCGTCCACATCGTGTCGCCGGAGGCGGTGTCGAGCCACTGCTGCACGAGGGCCTGGCCGCCGACCGGCGTGCGGGCCACGGACCGGTCCCAGTCGTTGCCGGTCGCGTAGACGAGTGAACCCGCGGCGGTGGTCGCGAGCCCCACCGCCGGCGGTCCCGATTTGGCGGACGCACCCGCCGAGGAACCGACACCCGCCGCGTTGGAGAACGCCACCACGGTCAAGGACAGGTCGTATCCGGTCTTCGACAACGTGGCCGAAATCACGGCGTTGGTGAGGAAGCCGGTGGCGCGCGCCTGCCAGATCTCGACGTCGCCGGGCTGTGCCGCTTGCGCGCGTACGCGTGTCCACGTGAGCCCACCGCCGGAAACGGTCGCCGTCTGGCCGCCGGCGCTCGGGCCGTCGGTCGACACGAACCCGACGACAAGGTCGTCGCGCGTACCCGTCGTCAACGCAGGTGCCGCAACCGTGGTCTTGCCGTTGACACCGACCTGGCCGTCGACGTGAGCGCCGACCGGCGCCGCCTGCGTGGTGAAGGTCTGATCAGTCGTGACGGTCAGGCCACCGGCGTTGGAGCTGCGCGCGCGGAAGTGATAGCTAGTCATCGGTGTCAGGCCGGTGAGGGTCTGCGAGTGCGCGGTCGACGCCACCGCGTCGGGCGCGGTCGTCGTGCCGTACGAGACCGACGTGCCGTACTCGACCTGGCCGATCGCCGCGGTGTCGGTGTTCCAGGTGATGGTCGCGCCCGTGGTCGTGATGTTGGAGACCGCGAGCCCGCTGATGACCGGCGGATTGTTCGCCGGCACCGTCGTGGTCGTGGTGGTCGTCGGTGCGGCGGTGGTCGTTGTGGGAGCCGTCGTGGTCGTCGTCGTCGGCGGCACCGTGGTGGTCGTCGTCGTGCTGGTCGTCGTCGCAGTCGTGGTGGTCGTCGGCGGCACGGTCGTCGTGGTGGTGGTCGTCGCCGGAACCGTCGTAGTCGTGGTCGTCGGCGCGACCGTGGTGGTCGTCGTCGGAGCCGTCGTGGTCGTGGTCGTCGTGGGCGGCGGCGTCACCGATGCGGTGACCTCGACCGCCGCCAGGTTGAAGCGGTCAGTCGTCGGCGACGAATCCGCGAGCGCGACGGTTGCGCCGGTCGTGGCGACCGGCGCCTGTGTTCCCTGCGACCACATCGTGTCGCCGGTGGTGCTGTCGATCCATTGATGCGCGATGGCCTGTCCGGCCACCGGAACGTGCGCGACGGCATTGTCCCAGTCGATTCCGACTCCGTAGACCAGCGACCCCGGTGCGGTCGTCGTCAACGGCACGCTCGGCGCGGCATGCAATGCCGACGCGCCCGCGGACGCACCCACTCCCGCCGCGTTCGCGAACGCGACGACGCTCAACGAGAGGTCGTAGCCGGTCTTGCCCAACGTCGCACTGAACGTGGCGTTGGTCACGGTGCTGCTCACGCGCGCCGACCAGATTTCGGCATCACCGGGTTGCGCGGCCTGGTTGCGCGCCCGCGTCCAGGTGAGACCCCCACCCGACACGGTGGCGGTCTGGCCGAGCGTCGACGGACCGTCGGCGCCGACGAACGCGACGAGGAGGTCGCCCGCGTTGGCGGTCGTGAGTCCGGGCGTGGTCACCGTCGTCTTGCCGTCGGCGAACACCTGGGCCTCGGCGGAGAGCGTCGCGACCGCTCCGTTCGAAACCGTGACAGTGACGGATTGCGAGGTTGCCATGGCACCGGTCGAGTCGGTGACCTTCGCCGTCAGCGTGTGCGCACCGTTCGTCGCGGTCGCGGTGTTCCACGTCGTCTGGAAGGGCGGCGTGGTGACGGTTCCGCCGAGGGGCTGATTGTCGAGCAGGAACTGCACGCCGGTGATGCTGTTCGACGACGAGGCCGACGCGGTCACGTTCACCGAGCCTCCGACCGTCGCGTTGGCGGCGGGGGACACGATCGACACCGACGGCGGGGTGACCGACCCGCTCCCGCCGACCGAGAGCATCGACGCGACCGAGGGCACGCCCTGCGCGTTGAGAACGAACAACATGTAGTGGCCGGGCGGCGCGAGCGCGCTGTTGGCCGGCCCCTGCACCGAGATCGAGCCGCTACCGGGAGTCACCGTGAGCGGGAGGCGGCGCTGGTTGAAGTCTTGGGTGTGCGTGTCACTGCCGAGGTCGACCAGCACCGCCGAGGAGATCGACGCCGCATCGGGCGTCTGCACCGTGAACGGCTGGCCGTAGCTCAGGCTCGCGGGCGCCGCGCTGATCGTGGGCCGCGCGCCCTTGAAGAGATAGGGCGGGGAGTAGTACTGCGCGGTGAAGTGGTCGGGGTTGGCGTTGAACCGTCCGCCACCGGCGACCAGCACCCGACCGTCGGGCATCAACAACGTCGTGGAGTGGTAGATCCGACCGTCGATCATCGGCGGCACTGGCGTGAACGCTTCGGTCGACGGGTTCCACAGCTCGTCGACGAGTTGCTGGTTCGTCGTCTGTTGGCTGGCGACGTTCGCGCCGCCCACGATGAACGCCTGGCCGTCGGGCAGCACCGTCGTCGAGTGCATGTAGCGCGTCTTGGCCATCGGCGAGACGGAACGCCACGCCGGGTTGGCGACCGTGGCGTCGAGCACCGACGCACCGGTGAACGCCGGGTTGCTCTCGCTCGCAGTGTTGCCGCCGCCGGTGTACAGAACCTTGCCCGGCGCGTAGAACGCGGCCGAGCCGTTGACGTGGCCGGCGGAACCGGGAACCGGTGTCCACGTCTGCGCGTTGACGTCCATGATGAACGCGGCGCCGGTGCTCCCGGCGACGACGAGCACGCGACCGTCGGGCATGACCGACGTCAGAGGGTATTCCGCTTCGTGCACCTCGGGCGTCGAGATCCCGGTGAGCAAGGTCCACGTGTTGGTCGCGGGGTTGTACACCTCGGGGGTGTCGGCCCAACGACCCGAGGTCGTCATGCCGGAGATGACGAGCACGCGCCCGTCGGGCAACGTCGTCGCGCTCGGGTACCAACGCGGGAAGTGCATGTCGGCAACGCGCGTCCACTGGTTGTTTGCCGGGTTGAAGATGTTCGAGTCGACGATGCCGGTCTCGGTGAATCCGGTCCCCTGATCGTGTCCGCCCGCGACGAAGATGCGACCATCGGCGAGTTGGGCGTGGCCCGAACAGAACAGGCCCGACGCGGTGGTCACGTCGGTGAACGCCTGCGACGACGGGTTCCAGACGACCGCCTTGGACGGTGTCTCCCAACCGTCCCACAACAAGACGTTGCCGTTGGGCATGAGCGACGAGTGCACCGCGACGAGCGGCCAGTTGATGAGTGAACCCCACTGCCCGACCTGATCCGGCGGCGGCTGCGATGGTGACGTGGTCGTGAACGAGGCCACCGACGACGTGCTCACCTGTTGCGACGCGTCGGCGCTCGAGACCTGGAAGAAGTACTGCGTGCCCGCGAGCAGCCCGCCGATCGTGACCGAGTGGCCCGTCGTCAACGCCGCGTCGAGCGGACTCGACGTGCCCAGTTGCGCGGTGGGTCCGTACGCCACCTGCGACGTGGCGGGCACATCGGTCGTCCACGTGATCGTCGCGCCGTTGTTCGTCGGCGCGGCGGCAACCTGCGTGAGAACAGGACCGGGCGCGGCCGCGGTCGCGGCGTAGATCGACGCGGGCCCGTCACTCCAACTCGACGTGCGCGTCCAGGTCGTGGGCAGCGAGCCGTCGGAGGCCTGGTTCGCACTTTCGGAGACGATCGGGCTCGCACAACACTTGTCGCGGTACTTCAAGACCCCGGCGCCGAGCGGCGCGAGCAACGCGAGCCAGTACTTCGTGCCGGAAGCCACCGATACAGAGGGCACGGTTGCGGTGTTCCAGCCCGCGTTGGTGACCGACCCGATGATCCCCTGGGTCAACATCGGGCCGGGGTGCCCGGCGGTGTCGGCGTACATGCCGACTGCGACGCGGGTCGCGGTGGCTCCGGCGTCGACGTACACGTTGATCTGGCTGACGGTCCCGCCCGCGGTCGCGGTGAAGGGGAACGCCTCGGCGACGCCGGCCGGGTTGTAATCGACGGCCGGCTCGACGGTGGTGTCGCCGACGAGCACGGTCGCCGCCGCGCCGACACTGCGCGTGACGAGTCCGAACACGCCCACAAATGCCGCGAGCGACGCGACTCCCACCCGGAGCGCGAGTGTCCGGCGTGACGCCATTCGATTTCCGCCTCTGCATCCCTGCACGAAAATCCGCGCTCGGCGGTTCCGCGTGCCCCAACAGCCCTACCCAGCCCGGAATTCTGGACGAAAGGAACTACGCCATCAAGCCGGGGGCCTCGCACACTACTCTCCGCGCGCAACCGCCCTCCGCGAATGCGACTCCCTCACGCGAGCGGGCGCTGGGCGGTCGACCGGCCTCCGCGCCCGCCCGCGCCCGCCCGCCGGTTCCGGTCAGGAAGCCATCAAACGGGAGAATTCACCTCAGCGCAGGAAGCCTGTGCGATCCTCGTCGATCGCGTGTCGTCGTGGGTACGTCTCTCGGGAATCTCCGCAGAACCGGCGATCGGACCAAACGCGATCGTGAGTCGGGGCGTGTGAAGGAGCGGATGCCGCGCAGCAGCAATGCCCCCGACTCGGCGGGCAGGTGGACGGTGGCGCGTCAGGTCAGCCAGTTCACGTTGGCGGGCATCGTGGCGGTCGTGATCGTCGGGTTGGCCACCGCGGTCGCGAGCCGACATGTGGGTGAGCGCGAGGCCGTCGTGGACGCGCGCACGAAGACGCTCGCCAAGGCCCAGGGACTCGTCGAACCGGTCGTGAGGGACGGGCTGCTCACCGGGAATCCGGCCGCCGCACGGAAGGTCGGAGCCGTCGTACAGCGCGACGTGCTCGACGACCAACTCATCCGCGTGAAGATCTGGAACCGCGACGGCACGATCGTGTATTCGGACGAGCCCCGGCTCATCGGATCGCGGTACACGCTCGCCCCGGACGATCTCGCCGCGCTCGACGGCGGCGTGATCAAGGCCGACGTCAGCGACCTGTCGAAACCCGAGAATCGATTCGAGCGCACGTACGGCAAGTTGCTCGAGGTGTATCTCCCGATCCGCGCGCCCAACGGTCAACGGCTCCTGTTCGAGGGCTACTTCCGTTACTCGGCGGTGTCGTCGTCGGGTGCACGCATCTGGCGGAGCTTCGCACCCATCTCCCTGGGTGCGCTCGTCGCGCTGGAGCTCGTGCAGCTCCCACTCGCGTGGTCTCTCGCGCGGCGGCTACGCCAACGCCAGCGCGAACGTGAGGGTCTGCTGCAACGCGCCATCGATGCGTCGGACACCGAACGGCGGCACATCGCGGCCGACATCCACGACGGCGTGGTCCAGAATCTGGTCGGCGTCGCATTCACCTTGGGCGGCGCGGCCCGTCGCGACGACGTCCAACCCGAAACCGCGCAACTCCTCGGCGAGTCCGCGAACGAGGTGCGGGTGAGCGTGAAAGCCCTGCGCTCCCTCCTCGTGGAGATCTATCCGCCCAATCTGTTCGACGAGGGCCTGGTGCCCGCGCTCACCGACCTCCTCGCGCGTGCCAGTGGGAGGGGAATTGTGACCACGCTCGACGACGAAGGATTGACCGGTTCTCCGCCCGCCGCGGTGTCGGGTCTGCTCTACCGGGCCGCTCAGGAAGCGTTGCGAAACGTGTTGGCGCACGCGGACGCGACGACGGTTACCATGCGCGTGTCGGACGACGATCGGATCGCGACGCTCGAGGTGATCGACGACGGCGTCGGGTTCGACCCGGCGCAGCTCCCGAGCCGCGCTCGCGAAGGTCACTTCGGGCTGCACGGACTGACTGATCTCGTCGGCGACGCGGGGGGCCGGCTCTCCGTGGAATCCGCGCCGGGCGCGGGCACCACGGTGCGGGTGGAGGTGCCGTTCACATGACAGACGTGATTCGAGTGGCCATCGTCGACGACCACGCCGTCGTTCGCAGCGGGCTCCGGCAGGTGCTCGCGACCGCCGACGACATCGAAGTCGTCGGTACCGCGAACAACGGCGAAGAAGCAGTCGCGCTCGCGGCGACCGCGCGGCCCGACATCGTGTTGATGGATCTGTCGATGCCGGTCGTCGACGGGATCGAAGCGACCCGCCGGGTGCTCGCCGCCGCCGCGACCGACGAACGCCACCTGCGCGTCGTCATCCTCACCTCGTTTACCGAGCAACGGCGCGTCCTCGACGCGCTGCAGGCCGGAGCGAGTGGCTACCTGTTGAAGGACGCGACACCCGACGAGGTGATCGGCGCGATCCGTGCCGCGCACGCCGGCGGAGCGCCACTCGACCCGACCGCGGCCCGGGTCCTGCTCGATTCGCAACGAGCGCGACAGCCGTCGCGCAACCTGAGCCGGCGGGAGGCCGAGGTGCTCGGTCTGGTGGCGACCGGACTGGCGAACAAACAGATCGCGCGCCGACTCGGCATCAGCGAACGCACGGTCAAGGCACACCTGACCGCGGTGTTCCAACAGCTCGGGGTCACGGATCGGACGCAGGCGGCGCTGTGGGCGAAGGAGCATCTGCCCGCGCCCGATCCGGGATAGCCGAGTAGCTGCGGCGACGACTCAGGAGCCGTGACCGCTGCCGCCCTGGCCGCGGTTGCGACCGCCGTGGTCGTCGACGGTGTTGGGCGTCGACGCCGGTGTCGAGCCGCCGGTCGTCGGCACGCTGCTCCCGGTGACCGCGTCGTTGCCGTGGTCGTCGATCGTGTTGGGGGTCGATGCCGGAGTCGTGCCGGCCGGGTTGGCAACGCCGGTTCCTTTGAGCGCGTCGTTGCCGTGGTCGTCGACGGTGTTGGGCGTCGACGCCGGAGTCGAGCCGGTCGCAGTGCGAAGGCTGTCGTTGCGAAGTCCGCCTTTGTCGTCGTTGACGTCGTGACCGGGCACGCGGGAAGCGGTGTTCGCGGACGACGGGGTCTTCGTCGAAGAGGTACGGACGGCGGGGATCACGACCTGCGGCGACGGCGTGCTGCTCACCTGGGCCGCGGCGTAGGTCGCAAATCCGCCGAATACGGGGATCGCGAGAGCCGCGACGACGAGCCGGGCGGAAGGCTTGCGCATGGGAACTCCTGGACGTTGGGGGGTTTGACGTCCCCAGCATCTGCGTCCGCCGGTCACAACTCCTAGTGGCCAATGGTGCTAGTACCCGCTGTCATCCGCGGTCATCCCGCTAGCTGCCATTCGTCAGCGGTGAGCTTCTCGGTCTTGTTCAGGATCGCGGCCGCCACGTCGAGCTTGCCGACGTCGTGCAGGAGCGCCGCCCAGTGGAGCTTGTTCCGGCTGTCGGCGTCGAGGCCGAGCTCCTCGCCGATCCTGACGATTGCCACGACGAGCGCTGTCGGGTGTGCCATGTGGCACGCGCGCGCTAGCCCGCGAGCACCTCGACGGCGGTGAAGTTCCAGCGATCGTTCGTCGGGGCGGTGTCCGACATCGACACCACCGTCACGAGGGCCGCGGTAGGTCCGGTGGCCGACTGCGTCCAGTACGTGTCGCCGATCGACGCGTCGACGAACTGGTGGACGATCGCCTGGCCCGCGCCGACCGTGCGCGCGACCGCGCGGTCCCAGTCGTTGCCGACCGCGTAGACCCACGAGCCCGCCTTCGTCGTCGTCAACGCGACTGTCGGCGCACCCGTGGCCGCGTTGGCACTCGCACTCGCACCTACTCCGGTCGCGCCCCTGAACGCCACAACCGTCAAGGACTGGTCGAAGGCAGTCGCCAGACCGAGGGTCGACGTCACCGTGACATTGGTCAGCACCGACGGGGCGACCGCGCGCCATATCTCCGCTGTGCCGGGCCGAACATTCGTCCGCCGTACGAGCGTCCACGTCAGTCCCGCGCCGGTAACGGTCGCGGTCTGGCCGGTAGCCGTACCGTCGGCGCCGACGAACGCGACCAACACCTCGCCCGCGGCGGCCGTGCTGAACGCGGCGGTCGTCTGCGCGCCCTTGCCGTCCTTGAAGACGGTCTTGTCGACCGAGATCCCGGTGATCGGCGAGACCGTGAAGCTCTGCTGGACGGGCGGGGCGGCGGTGTAGATCGCGTTGCCCGCCTGCGCGGCCTGGATGGTGCACGTCCCGACGGCCAGCAGCGACACCGAAGCGCCGGTGACCGCGCACACCGTTGGTGTGGTAGACGAGAACGCGACCGCCAGTCCCGAGGAGGCGGTCGCGGTCACGGCGACCGGACTTTGCGCCAATGTCGTGTTCGCGACCGCGGCAAACGTGATCGTCTGCGCGGCCTTGGTCACCGTGAAGCTCTGCTGCACCGCCGGCGCGGCGTTGTAGACGCTGTTGCCCGCTTGGCCGGCCTGAATCGTGCACGTTCCTCCGCCCAACAGCGTGACCGCCGCGCCGGTGACCGCGCACACCGTTGGTGTGGTCGACGAGAACGCAACCGCCAGTCCCGAGGAGGCGACCGCAGTCACGGTGAGGGGAGTTTGCAGCAGGGTCCGGTCGGCGAGCGCGGCGAACGTGATCGTCTGGTCGATCTTCGCGGCCCCGACCGTGAAGCTCTGCGAAACCGGCGCGGCCGCCGCGAAGGTCGCGTCGCCGGGCTGGTCGGCGCGCACGGTGCACAGGCCGCCGGTCAGCAGCGTCACGGTGCTACCGGTGACCGTGCACACCGTGGGCGTGGTCGACGAGAACGACACGGTCAGCCCGGACGACGCGGTTGCGCTCACGGCGATCGTCGACTGCGTCAACGGCACGTCGGCGAGCGCGCCGAAGGTGATCGTCTGCGGGGTCTTCGGCGTCGGCGCGGTCGTGAATGTGAAGTCGCCGGACGTCGTCGAGCCGACTCCGTTCGTACTGGTGACCGCGTAGTGGTACACGGTCCCGGGCGAGAGTCCACCGAGGTTCTGCGTGTGGCCGGTCACCGGCGCGAGAGCCACGGTCGTGGAGTTGTCGTAGCTCGCGGACGTCCCGTACTGCACCTGCGACGTCGCGATCTGGTCCGTGGCCCACGAGATCGTCGCCGAGGTTGTGGTGATGTTCGTCGCGGTCACGGCGCTGATGAGCGGCGCGGTCGGAGGCGGTGGCGTCACACCGATCGGGCGTTGGATCTCGACCGCCGTGAAGTTCCAGCGATCGACGGTCGGCGCGGTGTCGGCCATCGTGATGTCGGACTCGACCGGACCGCCCGTGCCGTTGAGCGCCTGGGTCCAGAACGTGTCGGCCGACACGGCGTCGACGAACTGATGCACGATGGACTGACCTGCGGGCAAGGTACGCGCGGTCGCATGATCCCAGTCGTTGCCCACCGCGTACACGAGCGAATTCGCGCCCGTCATGCTGAGGTCCGCGCTCGGCGCGCCGATAGCCCCACCGCTCCCTACCGTCGCACCGATGCCTCGCGCGCCGCTGAATGCGACGACCGACAGCGACTGGTCGGCGGTGGTTCCGAGGGTCGACGTCACGGTCGCATTGACGAGTGGACCCGTCGCGAACGCGTGCCACACCTCGGCGGTGCCGTTCTGCGCGTTGGCGCGTTGGTCGAGAGTCCAGGTCAGGCCCGCACCGGTCACGGTCGCCGATTGGGGTGTGCCTGCGTTCCCGGAGGCGCCGACGAACGCGACGAGGAGATCGCCCGGGCTCGCGGTGTTGAACGCGGCCGTCGTCACATTGCCGGTCCCGTCCCGGAAGACCGACTGCTCCACGACGATCGGCGGAGCGACCGCGAGCGTCTGGAAGCTGAAGTCGGCAGACGACCCCGCGTTCGCGAACGCGTCGGTGCTGTCGACCCGGTAGTGGTACACGGTCGTCGGCGCGAGATTCGTGATGAGCGCGAAGTGCGTCGACACCATCGTCGGATCCGAAGCCGACGCCGTCCCGTACCCGGGTGTGATGCCGTAGTCGACCCGGGTATCGGCGGGTTCGTCGGTGGTCCACGAGATCGTGGCCTGGTCGGCCTGGAGGTCGACGACATGCACGTTCGTGAACACCGGCGGCGTCGTGCGCGGCGGCGCGGTGGTGAACGTCGACGTCGGGCCGGTCGCGGTGTTGCCGGACCCGTCGGTGCTCACGACCCGGTACGAGTAGGTCGTGTTCGATGTCAGGCCGTTGAGCGGTTGACCGTGCTGGTTCACGAGTGTCGGATCGATGCTCGTCGACTGTCCCAAC
Source organism: Actinomycetes bacterium (assembly GCA_025463875.1). Classification (GTDB taxonomy): domain Bacteria; phylum Actinomycetota; class Acidimicrobiia; order IMCC26256; family PALSA-610; genus PALSA-610. The sequence goes on along the minus strand of JAODBI010000317.1, from coordinate 41,571 downwards.
GACGGATCGGGGCCGTACTCGACCTTCGAGGTCGCGGGCTCGTCGGTGGTCCAGGTCACCGAAGCACTGGTCGGGCCCGGGTTGTTCGCCGCGACCGCGCTGATCGTCGGCGCGGTGACGTCGACGCTCGCGGCCGGGAGGATCTCCACCGCGACCTCGTTCCACTGGTCGTTCGGCGGCGTCGTATCGGCGAACGAAACGACCGTGCCCGCCGTGGGTACCGGCGCGGTCGTCGCCTCCATCCACGCACCCTGGCGCTGAGACGAATCCAGGTACTGGTGGAACATCGTCTTGCCCGCGCCGATCTGGTGCGGTGAGTAGGTGCTCGGGTCGTTGCCGTTCGTCATCACCCACGAGCCGGCCTTGGTCGTCGTGAGCGAGATCGACGGCACACCGGACGCCGCGCTCCGGCTCGCGGTCGCGCCGATCCCCGACGCGCCCTTGATCGCGAACAACGTCATCGACGTGTCGCGGCCGGGCCAGTTCGTCGTCGCGCTGACAACCACGTTCGAAAGCGGCGTCGGGGCCATCGCGGTCCAGACGTCGACGCCTCCGGGTTGCGCGTTCGCGCGCTTGGCGAGTGTCCACGTCAAGCCCCCGCCGCCCACCGTCGAGGTGAGCGTCGTCACCTGGCTGAAGCCGCTCACGAACGCGACCAGCATCTCGTTCGGCGCCGAGGTGCTGAAAGCCGGCGTCGCGACCGGACCGAGCGCGTCGACGACGAAGGACTGATCGAACACGAACGATCCTTGCGACATGAGGGGGCTCACCGGCGTCACCGTGTCGCCGCTGAGCTGCACCTTGATGTCGGTGACGTTGTTCGTCTTGTCGGACTCGGCGAAGTTGTTGTCGGGGTCGACGACGGAGTGGAACCAGTAGGTGCCGTCGGGCAGACCGGTGATGTCGATCGCCTGGCCCGGATCGGCCTTGTCGTAGCGGTCGCCCCAGCCCGACGAGATGCCGCGCACCGCGTTGGGATTCGTGCACGTGCTGCCGTCGTAACCCTTGACCGCGGGCGAGTGCGGGAGCGATGCGTCGAGACGTACGTCGTCGCCGAGACAGAACCCGTTCTTCGGGCTCACCGCCACCGCGCTTCCGATCGAGCCGTCGGGGTTGACGCCGTAGAGCCCGAAGGTCGCGAGCGGGAAGTGATAGTGGCCGTGGGCCTGGTGGTAGAAGAACTGATCGCGCGCCGTGAGCTGTTGCGCGAGCACCGGCGTCGACCCGTTGTAGCTGTAGAGCTGCTGCACCGCGGTCGCGAGATTCGTCGTGGTGTTGTAGTTGGTCGGCTGCACCTCGAGCGGGCCGGCGCCACCGTTGTAGATGATGTGCGTGTAGTCGAACTCCTTCGTGGTGGTGGTCGGATGGGAGATCCCGAATCCGTTGGTCGGGATCTCGCCGATCAGATCGGGGTACGCGATCTGGCTTGCATCGGCTACGCCGAAGCTATGCTGCACGGGCGGCGCCGGGTTGAACGTGGCATCACCGGGTTGGTCGGCCTGCAGGGTGCACGTGCCCGGCGCGAGCAACGTGATCGTCGCACCGAGCCCACCGCCGCTCGTGCACACCGCGGGCGTCGAGGACGAGAACGAGACGGGCAGCCCCGAGGTCGCCGTCGCCGCGACGGTCAACGGTGACTGCGTCAGCGTTGCCCCCGAGAGCGCGCCGAACGTGATCGTCTGATTCGTCTTTCCGGGCGCGGTCGTGACGAACGTCGCGTCCGCGGATGTCACGCTTCCTCCGGCACCCGCGCTCGTCACGGCGAAGTGGTACGTGGTCGACGGCGTGAGCCCGACGAGGGTCTGCGAGTGCGCGGTGACGTTGCTCCCGTCGAGTGTCGTCGTGCTGCCATAGCTCGGGGCGGTGCCGTACTGCACCTGGCTCGTCGACGCGCGATCGGTCGACCACGCGATCGTCGCAGTCGTCGCGCTGATGGCCAAAGGTGTCGGGCCGGTGGTGATGACGGGAGGCGGCGTGAGCGTCGTGAACGTCGCATCCGACGCCGTCGTGGTGCCGCCGGTGGTGGTCGAGCTGACCTGGTAGTGATACGTCGATCCGGTCGCGAGCCCGTTGAGCGTGATCGAGTGCGACGTTCCGGAGGCGCTGGTCGCCGACGAGCCGTATGTGGTCGAGGAGCCGTACGCGACCGCGCTCGTCGACACCTGATCGGTCGTCCACGTCACCGTGGCCGACGTACCGGTGATGTTGCTGACCGCGACATTCGAGATCGCGGGCGCGGTGCCGGAGGCGGGCGCGATCCTCAATCCGAGCACGATCGCGCCGGGATGCCCGCCACAGCCCCCGCAGAAATTGATCACCGGCGTGTACGCGCCGGCCGTCGTCGCCACCCGGTCGGCGATCGCAAGCCCCATGTCGGTGGTGCCGCCGCTGCTCACCTTGTTCGACTCGATCGTGAAGCCCGGGGTGACGGACGTGACCGAGGTGATCGTCTTGCGGTTGGCTTCGACGACGAACAGCAATTCGTTGTCCTGCGCCGTCGTGACGGTCGGCAGCGTCCACTGGGCCGGGGTCCCGTTGAAACTCGTCTGCAAGTTCACGTCGACGGGGCTCGGTTGCAGCCCCTGATACTCGAAGGAGGCGACGCTCATGTCGCACGACGGCGTACCACCTTGCATCTGCACGACGACGTTCCCGGGCGCACCGGCGCCGGTCCACTGCCACAGCAGCAACTTGCCCCACATGAATCCACCTTCGTTCGTGCCGAAGGCGTGCGTCGCGAGCGTCCAACCACCCGGATCAGATGTGATTGCCGGCGTCGTCGACGATGTCGAGCAGTAGTTGCTGGCCGCGACGAGAAAGGTGTCACCCGGCGTCGGCGCAACCGTCCACGGCACCGCGAAATCGGTGTTCGGCGGGAAGTCGGCGGTCGTCTGGCGCGTGGGGTGCTGCACGAGCGTCGCTGTCCCCGCCGCATTTGCCGGTGTCGTGGAGACGACGCTGACGATGCCGCTGAAGACGAAGGCCGTCACGATGACGACTACGCCCGCGCGACGAGCGCGCGCGACGAGTGGAAAGAGCATCGTTCCCGCAACCTCCGCACCGATTCCACCCGGCCCACTCGACACTAGGCCGTCGGGTGTGGTCGCGCTAGGCCTTCCTAACCGTCCCGTGCGCCCGGTCCGGCCCCCTCACGCGAGGAGACCGGCGGCGCGAGGAGACCGCCGGCGCGAGGATCGTGCACGAGACAGCGGCCCATGAGCGCATTGTGCGCGACGTCGATGTCGAAGCCGTACACGTCGCGTACGCGCGCGACCAGCGCGTCGAACTCCTCCTGCGGGACGTCGATCACGCGACCGCACGCTTCGCACACCATGTGCGGATGCGACGCGGCGAGATGAAAGAACGCGGCACCGTGACCGCGGTGCACGTGCTCGACCAGACCCCACTCGTCGAGCGACTCGAGCGTGCGATACACGGTCGACACATGGATCTCGGGATATGCGTGTTGCACTGCGGTGGCAATGTGCTCCGCGGTGAGATGATCGTTGGTGGCGCCCAGCAACTCGATGATCGTGCGCCGAGCCGTCGTGATGCGACGGCCTTCGGCGCGCAACGCTTCGATGGCGCGGATGGCGGTGATGCTCATGACGTCGGGGTTCCTCGCTCCGTGGAATGCGTCCGCAACTCATCGGCCTCCCAGTTCGCCGATATCGAGGGCCGGTGATGGTCGAGATCGTGGCGATGGGTGTGGATCCCGTTCCGGTGACGGTGCTCGTGGGTGTGCACAAGGTTCGTCGCTTCGAGCAGGTCGACGTCGGCGAGGATCTCCTGCGGAGGGCCGATCGCGACGACGTCGTGGTTCTCCGACAGCACGATGCACCGGTCGGCGACCTGGTCGAGGCTCGCGAGATCGTGCGTCGCGCAGACGATGGTCTTGCCCGCCCGATGCAGCTCGACGACGAGGTCGAGCAGCCAGTGCTGCGTGCGCGGATCGAGCGCCGCGGTCGGCTCGTCGAACAGCAACACGTCGGGATTGGTCACGAGCACCGACGCGATCGCCACGCGCTTCTTCTCGCCTCCGGAGAGTTGATACGGCGCGCGGTCGGCGAGCTCGGCGATGCCGAGGAGCGCGAGCACGTCGTCGACCCTTTGCTCGATCTCGGCGCCATCGAAACCGAGGTGCAGCGGACCGAACGCGACCTCGTCGCGGACCGTCGGCGAGAAGAGTTGCGCGTCGGAGCTCTGGAAGACGAAGCCGACCCGAGCGCGGAACCCACGGGCGAACTGTTCGTCCTCGAGCGCGGCTTCCGTCAGCTCCTTCCCGAAGCCGCTCACCGTGCCGCGGTCGGGATGCACGAGCCCGGCCAATACCTTCAGCAGGGTCGACTTGCCGCATCCATTCGCGCCGAGCAGCCCGACACGTTCGCCCGCGTGAACGTCGAGCGATACGCCGGCCAGAGCGACGAACCGCTCGAGATAGCGATAGTGCACGTCGGCGACCGCGAACACCTCAGTGGAGGACATGGTCGACTCCCATTGCGGCAACGACGATCGTGACGGCCGCAGCAAACACGTAGACATCTGCGCACGCGATCCGTCCGCGATCGATCGCCGTCGCCTGACCGGCGTAGCCGCGCGCGACCATCGCGAGGTAGACCTCCTCGGAGAGGGCGTGCGCCTTACCGAAGGTCGCGCCCGCAGTTGCCGCCACGAACGCACGACTACGCGCGACGTCGTGATCGCGCGGGGCCCGCGCTTTGCGCGCCTCGTACATGTCGGTGACGGTGTTCAGGAGATCGAACAGGTACCGGTAGGCGAGCGCCAGCACCACGACGAAGGCGCGTGGCACGAAGAGGGCGCGCAGCGCGGCCAGCAGCCGTGGCCACGGTGTCGTGATGGTGACCAACACGACGAGCGAGATCGAAGTCGCGACCCGCGTCACGACCAACGCCGCGGTCGTGAGACCTTGACTCGTGAGCCCGACCGGTGTGCCGAACCAGGTTCCGAGCGGAACGACGACATGGCCGGGTGTGACGAAGCTGAAGGCGGCGGGCAACACAACGACGCCCGTGAAGAGCGGCACGAAGCACCAGACCCGCGTGAGCAGGAACCGGCACGGGATGCGCGAGACAACGCCGAGAACGAGCACCGCGGCGTACAGCCCGATGACGACTGCGACGTGATGTACGAGCGCGACGACAAGGAGGAGCGCGACGGTGGCGACCACCTTGACCCGCGCATCCGTCCGCTGCAGGAAGCCGTCCCGGGCCGCCATGTCGGCGGAGAACATCGCCGAACGGATCAAGCGGCTGCTACCGGCGAGCGTCTTCTCGACGAGATCGCCTTTCGAGCGCCGGCCGCAGCAAGTGCACGGGCCGAACCGCGTCTCGGGCCGGGTCAACCACTCGGGCGTCGTCATCGCGGTACCGATCGCGCGCCCGAGCGCGGGCCGTATCGCGATCGCGCGCGACCGAGGAGCGCGACGAGGAGGAACGCCACAGCCGCGATGGCGGCCATCCCGACGATCGCCGACACGACATAGCCGAAGATCGGGTGGGCGTCGTGCCCGAAGCCGTATCCGGCCAAGAGTGCGTGATGCCAGAAGCCGGCGTAGTGGGCCAACCCGTTCGGTACCGACTGCAGGTGATACCTGTGCAAGTCGAGGTCGGCCGGTGCGTCCTCGCCGAACGCGTTGCCCTGCGCCAGCAGTCCGATCGGCGTGAGCAGGGCGCCGATCCCGAAGACGAGCAGCGCGACGCGGCCCCGGCCCCGTCGCCGCGCGTTCTCCGAAAGTCGGCGATCGTGGGCTTCGGCATCGTCGAGGGGAACGTCGCGGTGATTGAGACGCAGGAGCGGGACATTGGCGCGCTGCAGATAGGTGACGACACCGATCGTCAACGCACACTCCACCGCCCCCGCGACGGTGAGATGGGCCAGCGCCAGCGCCGGGATCGTCTGCGACAGACGGAACGGTGCGTACAGCGGCGTGCCGTTGGCGGTGTGGAACAGCGCCGGCTGTAACCCGAGCTCTACTGCCGCAAAGAGCGCGGCCGCATTGAGGCCGACGTACGCCCCGGCTCCAGCCGCGACGGCCCTTCGTCGTGACTGCAGCGGAGCGCGTCCGGCGAGCGAGACGTACACGCCGTAGCCGACGAACGGCATGACGAATGCCATGTTCAGCGCATTGGCCCCAAAGGCGAGAACACCGCCGTCACCGAAGAAGAGGGCTTGGATCGCGAGCGCGACCGAGACCGCCACGACCGCGGCCCACGGTCCGAGCAATACGGCAATCAGCACTCCGCCGATCGCGTGCGCAGTTGTGCCGTCCGGAATCGGGACGTTGAACATCATCACGCAGAAGCAGTACGCGGCTGCGAGTGCGACAAGCGGGGCATATCGATGGGTGACGACCTTGCGCAGGCGTCGTCCCGCCGTGAACCACACCGGTGTCATTGCGCCCGCGGCGACGGCGCATGTGCTCGGGCTCAGATACCCGTCCGGAATGTGCACCCTCTCGCCCCCCTACCCGTTGCCCAAACAAGTTGCCGCGTGTTCGCAGATGCGAGGTGTTCGTATCTGAGCGGATCGCTGGATTTCGTCGCGTCCGTGTTCTTCAATGAGTCAGCGAGCCGTTGAACGTTGTTCACTCGTTCGCGTCATCCAACCCGGACGGTCGTGTCGAATGTCGAGCAACCGGCCCGGTCGATCGACGATCTAGGAGGGTCCAATCGTGGAACCGACGAATCGGCGCGACTTCCTGAAGCACGCATCCGTGGCGGCGGCAGTGGCGGGCGCGGCGGCGGCCGCACCGCTCTCGTTCGCGGAGGTCGCGGGCGCCGACGAGAAGCCACCGTCGGTTCCGGCAAGTGCGCGCGTGAAGGAACACGTCGTCGCGCACCTGCGCGACGTGCAAACCGGTGAGGTCGCCATCTACGCGGGCGATCGTGAGATCACCGTGAAGGACAGGCGCCTCGCGGCGCTGCTCTACAGAGCGTCGCGCTGATCCGCGCCTACGCACACACTCGACCTGGGAAGAGGTGAGGAATGTCGTCGCATCGTGAAGCGCCCGAGATCTCCAAGGATCCCGTCGCCGACAGTACGGATCTCTACGCGTTCGTGAGCCCGGATCGTCCCGACACCGTCACACTGATCGCGAACTATCTGCCGTTGCAGGGTCCCGCGGCCGGGCCGAACTTCTACGAGTTCGGTGACGACGTGTTGTACGAGATCCACATCGACAACAACGGCGACGGCAAGGCCGACATCACCTTCCAGTTCGACTTCTCGACCGTGTTGCAGGTCGGCAAGACCTTTCTCTACAACGTCGGGCCGATCACCTCGCTCGATGCGAAGACGTGGAATCGCCGGCAGTTCTATGACGTAACGCGCATCGACTGGAACACACGCGGCCGCGGCTTCGACGACGGCGAGGGTCAACGTCACCGCGACGACGACGGCTTCGGGTTCGGGTTCCGTCCCAAGGTGACGCGGCTCGCCTCGCACGTGTCGTGCCCGCCCTGCAACATCGGTCCACTGTCGACGCCCGACTACGTGTCGCTCGCCAACGCCGCGATCGCGCACCTCGACGGCGGCGGAACAGTGTTCGCGGGTCAGCGTGCAGAGGGCTTCTACATCGATCTCGGGGCCGTCTTCGACCTCGGCGACCTGCGACCGTTCCAGCAACTGCACAACCAATTCGGCCTCAGCATCCCGGAGCTCACCCAGCCGGCACCCGGCGTGAACGCCACCAAGGCCGTCAACGTGCACAGCATCGCAATGCAACTCCCGAAGAACCAGCTCACCGCGAAGGGCGCGACACCGACCGATCCGTCGAAGGCGTCGTCGGTGATCGGCGTGTGGACGACCGCGTCGCGCCGGCACGTCGGTTTCTTCGGGCGCCGGCACAACCACGACGGCGACGACGACCATGGCAAGGGCGTCGGGCCCTTCTCGCAGGTCTCGCGGCTCGGCAACCCACTCTTCAACGAAGTTCTGGTTCCGATGGAGAACAAGGACTACTGGAACACACAGCCGCCGTCGAAGGACACGCAGTTCGCGGCCGGGGTGCAGCATCCGGAGTTGTCCAACCTGCTCCCGATCCTGTACCCCGGCGTGTTCCCGAAGCTCGCCGCGTTGAACGCGTCGGGCAAGGCGCGCGCCGACCTCGTCGCCATCCTGTTGACGGGCATCCCGACCGGTGTGGTTCCGGGCGGGTTCCAGAACTCGGGCGGGTCGACGCTCGCCGACCTGCTCCGCCTGAACATGGCCATCCCGCCGACGACGACCAAGCCCAGCAACATCGGGCTGATCGGCGGCGACGCGGCCGGCTTCCCGAACGGGCGCCGTGTGTTCGACGACGTCTTCACGATCGAGCTGCGCGCGCTGGCCGGCGCGACCTACGGACTGGTCGATCCGACGTTCACGCCCGACGGCGCGGCCACCATGGTGACCGACGGAGTGACGACCGATCCGATCGACCAGACGGCCGAGGGCACGGTGAAGTTTCTGCCCTCGTTCCCGTACCTCGGTACGCCGCACAGCGGCTACAACATCCCGGCGCTGGCCGACGCGAGCACGTGAGTCCCGCGACCGCCCCTGATCACGAGCACCACGATCACGAGCACCACGATCACGGGCCCCAGGATCACTCGCACACGCTCGACCCGAGCGGGGAAGCCACGGTGGTGCTCGACATCGGCGGCCACATCGGCGCGCTCGTGTTGCACACGCCGCGCGAGCTCGCGGGCCGGGAAATCGACATCTTCCGCGCCGGAGAAGAGCGGCCCGCGATGCACACCGCCGTGCGAGAGCGCGAGCTGCCCGGAGGTTCCGTGCACGCCGCGGTCTATCCGGTGGTTCCGGAGGGCGACTACGTGATCCCGGCCGTCGGCGCGTTGCCGTCGGTGCCCGTGACCATTCGCGGCGGCGAGGTCACCGAGATCACCTGGCTCTGAGACGCGAACGGGGCGCCGGTCCCTCGAACCGGCGCCCGCGTCACGTATTCAGACGTTCGCGATCAGGTGAGTCCGTTGTCCGACAGCCAGGTCTTGGCCACGTCGGACGGATCGGCCTTGTCGTTGAAGATCTGCAACGCCATCTTGTTGTAGGCCGGGGTGTCGAGCTTCGCGTTCACCGCGTCGATCACGGCGTCGAGCGCAGGGCTGTCGACCGCGGTGCGCCAGACGGCGATCGCGTCGTCGGCCGGTTGCAGTCCTTTGTCGTCGGTCAGCAACTGGAAGCTGGGGTCGATGACACTGCTACCGGTGAAGAGCAGCCCGACGTCGATGCTGCCTTCCTTCAACGCCTTGTTGGTGATCGGTCCGCCGGCATCGAGCTTCTTCACGGTCTTGAACTTCAGGTTGTAGAGCGTCTTCTCGGTGCTACCGAGGCACAGCGGACGCGTCTCACACTCGGGCGGACCACCGAACGTGAGCTGCGGCGCCACCGCGGTGAGGTCGGACAACTTCGAGAGGTGGTACTTCGTCGCGGTGTCCTTCGTGACGTAGAAGCCATTGACGTCGAGCGCCTTCGACGCGGACGACGCCTTGACCTTGTCGGCGGCGACCTTGGCCTGGACGTCGGCGTTCACCTTCGCGGCGTCACCCGACGGAGTACCGCCCAGATACGTGAGCAACGTGCCCTGGTACTCGCCGTAGAGGTCGATGCTGCCGTCCTTCAACGCCTTGTAGGTCACCTCGGTCGGACCCAGGTTCTTGTAGGTCACGTCGAAGTTCTTTGCCGCGAGCGCCTGTCCGTAGAGCTGCGAGAGCAAGACCGCGCCGGCGAAGTCCTTCTGACCGACGACGATCTTCGTCTTCGCGGTCGAGCCGGTCGTGCTGCTGGTAGAGCTGGGCTTGCTGCTGCTGCCACACGCAGCGAGCACGATCGTCAGTGCAACGAGCATGGCGCCCAGCGCCAGCCCGGTGAATCGCGGTCGGGGGTTCCGGCGCATGGAATTCTCCTTCAATTGGGGCCTTCGAATTGAGTGCATCTTTCGACGCACCCTAGGCGGGAGGAACGCCTAAGCGGCGACCCGTTTGCGACGGCCGGGCCGCGCGCGCAACCCCGGTGAAACGATCGATCGCTGCAGTGCGGCAAGCGCGAGATCAGCCGCGATCGCGAGCAGGCCGACCAGCACGGCGCCGCCGAAGACGGCGACGTTGTCGTCGGTCCTCAGCCCGATGAAGATGGGCGTAGCGAGCGTGTCGACGCCGGTGAACGACGCCAAGGTTGCAGTCGCGACGATCCCGACCATCGCGGTCCGGATGCCGGCCATGATCAGCGGAAGAGCAACCGGGACCTCGACGCGCCCGAGAATCTCACGTTCCGACAGACCCATGCCACGCGCCGCGTCCACCAGTTCGTCGCCGACTTCGACGACTCCGATGTAGCTGTTGGTGAGCATCGGCGGGATACCGAGAAGCACCAGCGGTACGAACGCGACGAACGATCCGGTCCAACCGAAACCGGGAGGGCTCGTGATCCCGAAGATCTGCACGGCCAGCACGAGCATCGCGTAGATGGGTATCGCACGGCCGATATTGGCGATGTTGATCGCGACCACTCCGCCGACCCGCCGGTGCCCGAGCCACGCACCCAACGGAACCGAGATCAAGGTCGCGACGAGCAGCGACGAGATCGACACGCGCACGTGATTCGCGAGCAGATGCGGAATGCCGTCTCCCCCGTGCCACTGGTCACCGGAAGTGAGCCAGTGCCACACGTCGACGAGGAAGCTGAGATGCATCGCCGCCTACCGCTTCCGCCGCGCGTTCGCGCGGCGCGTCGTCGCGCGCCACGGGGTCACCACGCGTTCGAGCCGGACGAGGAGGACGTCGGCGAGGACCGCGAGCGCGACCGAGAGCACGATGCCGACGACGAGTGGAGTGTGGAAGTCGCGCTGGTAGCCGTCCTGGATGAAGCGACCGAGACCACCCTGATCGACGATGAACGTCACCGTCACGAGCCCGATCGTCGAGACCGTGGCGAGGCGGATACCGGCGACGATCGCGGGCAGTGCCATCGGAAGCTCGACGCGCAGGAGCCGTCGCCGCCGCGTGTAGCCCATGCCGTCGGCCGCGTCGAGAACGTCGGCGGGCACTCCCCGCAGACCCTCGAGAATGTTCCGGACGAGGATGGCAAGGGTGTACAACGTCAATGCGATCACGGCGGGATCGCGGCCCGGCCCGGTTGTCGGCAAGAGCAGACCGAGCAACGCAACCGACGGGATCGTGTAGATCACGTTGACCGTGGGCACGACCACCGCCGCCACCGCGCGGCGCCGGGCCGCCAGCACCGCGAGCGGAAGCGCGATAGCGAAGCCGAACCCGACCGACAAGACGGTGAGCGATATGTGTTCGCGCAGGTACGCGTAGATCTCGTGCTGGTGTTTGGGGATCCAGGCCCACCACACCCACGAGTGCGCGTCGTTTCCGAGGACGGCGTTTCCGAGGACGGCGTTTCTCAGGACGGCGTTGCCGAGAACGGTGTTGGTCCCGAGCGCCATGTGCGCGAGCACGGCCAGGTGCAAGAGCCCGATAGTAACGTCGGAGTTCAGTGATCCGTCTCGAGTCCGTGCGGAAGGAGTATCCCGGCGGACCGGTCGCGGTCGACGATCTCAGCTTCGAAGTGCCGAGCGGAGAAGTGTGTGTGCTCGTCGGCCCGTCCGGATGCGGCAAGACGACGATCCTGCGCATGATCAACCGTCTCATCGAGCCGACGTCGGGCAAGATCCTCGTCGACGACGAGGACATCCTGCGCGTCGACCCGGTCGAGCTTCGCCGGCGGATCGGCTACGTGATCCAACAGGTCGGTCTGTTCCCCCATCAGACCGTCGCCGCGAACATCGCGACCGTCCCTCGTCTCCTCGGATGGGACCGCGCCCGCGTCAACGCACGCGTCGACGAGTTGCTCACATTGGTCGGACTCCCGACAGGCGAGTACGCGAAGCGGTATCCCGCGGAGCTCTCCGGCGGTCAGCGCCAACGCGTCGGCGTCGCCCGCGCGCTCGCCGCCGACCCACCGATCATGCTCATGGACGAGCCCTTCGGCGCGATCGACCCGATCACGCGCACGCAGTTACAGGACGAGTTCCTGCGCCTGCAGCAGACGTTGCGCAAGACGATCGTGTTCGTGACGCACGACATCGACGAAGCCGTGAAGATGGGCGACCACATCGCGATCCTGCGGGTCGGCGGCCACCTCGCACAATACGACCCGCCCGATCGGCTGCTGGCCGCGCCGGCGAACGACTTCGTGGCCGACTTCGTGGGGCGCGACCGCGCGCTCAAGCGGCTCCGCATCACGCACATCGACCTCGCCGCGCTGCACACCCCGCCGACCGTCAGCGATATGAGCGCAGCGCGCGCCGCATTGGAGACGAATCCCCTCGTGGTCATCGACGGACCGGGCGCCGCGCCGAACGGCGGTGGAATCGCAGTGTTGACGCGCGGTGCCGAGGCGCCGGTAAGGGTGCCGACCGTCGCGCACGACCGCCCGTTGCAAGATGCGCTCGCGCTGATGCTCGAACGGCACAGCAAGTGGGTCGCGGTCACCGAGGCCAGCCGGTACCGCGGTCTGCTCGGCATCGACGACTTCTGGAGCGGCTCCGCCACCGACGCCCACGCGTCATAGTTCCGCCTCGGCCCGAGAACCTCTACACCTCGGACACGATGTCGTAGCGGGCCTGGTACGCCGCGAAGCGGGCCCGCGTCGCGTCGAGATCGAGACCGGTGTCGGCGAACTCGTAGTCGTGGCGGCCATGACGTTCGCGTGGCGACGCTTCGAGGTACGCGCGCATGCGGCGCTCCGCCTCGTCGGTGAAGGGCGTACCGATCCGTTCGCAGACCGCGCGCATCGTGCGCCACGGATCGCCGACGAGATCGGCGAATCGCACGTCGACGATCCGGTCCTCGGGAAGCGTGCCGTCGGCGCGCCATTGCATCACGAGATCCATGGCGACCGCCGTCCCGCCCACCGCGCTCTTCACGACCGCGTCCACGTCGACGGAGTCGCAGTGCATCCAGCGCAACGTCGCCATGATGCTCACGAGCGACGGCAGGACTTTCAGTGGATCGCGATGCGTCAGCACGACGTACGCGTCGGGATACTCCGCAAGGAACCGCGGCAACTTCGCGAGGTAGGACGGCGACTTGAGGATCCAGCGGTCGCCCGGACAACGCCATTGGAGGAGCTGCAGGAAGCGCCGGTGCGCGCGGAACACGTGCCGGAGGTCGGCGCGCGCGAGCCAGCGGCTGTAGCTCGGAACCGGATACGAGCCCATGAAGTGATCCGACGCGAACTCGAGCTGATCGATCAGCGGATCTTCGTTGGGAACGTTGCCGCCGTTCTCGTGCATCGTCCGGTACTCGGGCGCGACGAGGTGCCAGAACGTGTACTCCTGATCGGCGGCGGCGATACGCGGGTCGGTCTCGTACGTCGAGCGCTCCGGGGGTGGGCACGGGTGCAGCAACTCCCACGTGCGCGCGACGCGGTGCGCCGGGTCCTGCGCGAGGAGCTCGTGCAGGATCGATGTGCCCGAACGGCCGGTCCCGACGACGAGGACGGGCGAATCGATGCGCTCGTCGAGTATCTCCGGATGACGGTCGAGTGTGGCGCGGACCTCGAGTCGGTTGACGAGCGCCCGCACGATCTCGTTGCGCACCATGATGCGGCCGAGCAGGTGCAGGTCGGCTTCTTGATCGAGCGCGCGCACGAAGATCCCGAACGGCTCGCGCCACGCACTGCTGTCGCCATCCGCGTCACCGAAGTCCCGGTCGCCGAAATCATCGAGACCCGTTGCGGCGCGAGCCGCGTCGAGCAACGAGGCCTCGTCCAGCGGCACGATCGCGGCCGGCGAACCGAGATGGGAGCCGAACGCGTTCAGCTCGGCGACCCACTGCGGGCGCGGCGGGGGTGACCACGCCATGATCAGAGATAGCGCGCGAGCACCGCGGCCCGGCGCCGCGCGAGTTGGTTGCGACGGTCGGCCGCACCGACGACGGGATGGGAAGCAGGCACGTGTTCGCGCACCGCGGCGAACGACACGACGACCGACTGGGGAACGGGTCGCGAGCGCGTGTCGACCGAGCGGTACACGAGCATCCCCTCGGGCTGACCCTCGGTGTCGATCCAGTTGGGTACCCCGGGATCACGATGCGCGAGCACGAGGCGGATACGTCCGTCGTGGTCGACGAACGCCTGCGCGAGATTGAGGCTCGTCTGCCGGTTGGCGAAGTCGCCCGAGTCGAGCCGGTAGCGGTGGTGCACGGTCCAACCCCAGTAGCCCGCGTCGGGAACGTCGGTCGTGATCACGAGCACCTCGTCGGCTTCGAGCTGCCACCACCCCGCGCCGTACGCGATGGTCGGTGCACCACCCCGGGGCGTCCCGGGGGGCGCGACCGCGTTGCACGGGAGCGAATCGCGCGCGCGTTCGACATACGTGCACCAGTACGCGGTCGAGCGTTCGACCCACGTCGCCGCCCGATCGAGCGCGGCCACGAGATCCCGCGCGGCAGGCGGCGGGGACGGAATTCCACGCGTGTCGACGCGTTCGATCGTCAACGGCGCGCCGCGGTCGTGCTCCCAGTCGCACAGGTATTGCCGCACGAGGAACAGGTGCGCGTCGGCGTGCGACTCGATCCAGTTGTGGTCGTGTGGTTCGGGAGAGATCCACAGCTCGAGCGAGCCGTCCGCGTCGACGTCGAGATCAGCGAGTGACCGCTCCGAGAAGACGCCGTAGCGACCGAGGTGCATGTCACCGTCGACGAACGAGAAGATCGCGGCCCGCACACCCGCGACATGGCCGAATACGCGATACGTGGCCGCGGGATCGATCGGCGCCCGCGTGTAGGCGTTGTCGGGATTCGGACCGCCCCACTGCACCCACGGTTCCTCGTACCGGTGAAACGTCGGGTTCGACGCGTCGGCGTGCTCGAGCTCGGCTTGCAGCGCCATCACGAGCTGGCGGGCGAGGTGCCGCGTCCCGAGCGCCCGACCCGCATCCGACTGGGGGAAGGGTTCGCCCTCGAGCGACGATCCAACGTCGGCGAGCCGGGCGCAGAACGAGCGCCAGGCGCCGGTCACGTCGAGATCGTCCGCCACGCCGCCATCCTGGCAGGCTGGGAATCCGCCGGAAAATTTCGCCGAGCACGTCGAGAATCCGATCTCGGCTTCGACATCCGGGTGAACGGCGCCAACGGAGCGTCGCCGAACCGGGAAGGATCAAGCCATGCCCCGCTACATGCTCTTGCAGAACTACGGAGAGGTCGAGTCGCACTGCGCGCCGATGACGGAGTGGACGCCGGCCGACATCAAGGCCCACATCGACTTCCAGAACGTGTTGAACCAGGAGCTCTCCGCCCGCGGTGAGCTCGTCGACGCCCAGGGACTCGCCGGGCCCGAGGTTGCGAAGTTCGTCGTCTCGGACGACACCGGCGCACCGGTCATCACCGATGGGCCGTACCCCGAGTCGAAGGAACTGCTCGCCGGCTACCGGTTGATCGACGTCGAGACGCCGGCCCGTGCCATCGAGATCGCGGCGCAGGCTTCGGCGGCGCCCGGACCCAACGGCTTGCCGATCCGGCAGCCGATCGAGGTCCGCGAAGTGCTGAGCGCGCCCGACCCCGAAGTGTGAGTCGGAACCGGGCTACCGAAGACGCGGCCACCGAGGGCCGCCTGCGCGAGCTCGCGCCGCGGGTCCTCGGTGCCGTGGCCCGGCGCTACGGCGACTTCGCCGGTGCCGAGGACGCCGTGCAGGAAGCGCTCCTGCTCGCCGCGACGCAGTGGCCGGCCGAAGGCGGGCCCGACAACCCGTTCGCGTGGCTCGTCCGGGTCGCCTCGCGCCGCATGGTCGACGAGTACCGCCGCAACGACGCCCGGCGCCGGCGCGAGGACCTCGCCGCGTCGTGGTCGACGGCCGCGCCCGACGCCGCGCCGGGGCCGAGCGACGACGACACCCTGATCCTCGTGTTCATGTGCTGCCATCCCGCGCTGAGACCCGGTGCCGCGATTCCGTTGACGTTGCGCGCGGTCGGCGGACTCACGACGCGCGAGATCGCGAACGCGTTTCTCGTTTCGGAGTCGACGATGGCGCAGCGCATCAGCCGCGCCAAGGCGCAGATCAACGCGTCGGACGAACCGTTCGCGCTCCCCCCGCCGGACCAACGCGCGGAGCGCCTGCGCTCGGTGCTCCACGTGCTCTACCTCCTCTTCAACGAGGGCTACGCGAGCAGCACCGGACCCGACCTGACGCGTACCGATCTCTCGAGCGAAGCCATCCGCCTGACGCGCGCGGTGCGCGCCGCGCTGCCCGACGACGGAGAAGTGCTCGGTCTGCTCGCACTGATGCTGCTGACCGAGGCCCGCCGTCCGGCCCGCACCGGACCCGGCGGCGAGCTCGTGCCCCTCGCCGAGCAGCGGCGCGACCTGTGGGACCGCGAGCTGATCGGCGAGGGCGTCGCGCTCGTCACCGAGGCGTTGCGGCGCGGCAACATCCGGGAGTACCAGATCCAGGCCGCGATCGCCGCCGTCCACGACCAGGCGCAGCGCCACGCCGACACCGAATGGTCCGAGATCCTCGCCCTCTACGAGCTACTCGAAGGCATGACGGGCAACCCGATGGTCACGTTGAACCGCGCGGTCGCGGCCGCGATGGCCGACAGCCCGGCTGCGGGCCTCGCGATCCTGGAGGGTCTCGACGAGCGGCTCGGCGATCATCACCGCCTGTACTCCGTGCGCGCGCACCTGCTCGAGCTCGCGGGCGACGACGAGAACGCGATCACGGAATTCCGCGCCGCCGCCGCCCGCACGACGAACCTGCGCGAGCAGCAGTACCTCACCACCAAGGCCGCGCGCCTCAGCCGTACAGCAACAAGCCCGGAGTAGTCAGCACCGTCTCCGTCTCGATCCAGGTCTTGAGACCGGAGAGGATCATCGGCCAGCCGCCGTAGAGCTGGTCGTTGGCGTTCTCGTTGAGCTCGGAGTGCGTCACCGTGAGCCGGCACGAGTCGCCGACCGGTTCGATCTCCCACGTCACGCGCGACGTCCCCTCGGCCCTCACGTCGTCGCCCCACAGCATGCGCGCCGTCTGTACGAGCCGGCGGGGCGGGTCGACTTCGAGGTTCTCACCTTCCACGAGCGGCATCGCGTCCGTGCCGGCCGCATCCGTACCGGTCGTGACTGCGTACGTGCTCCCCGGAGTCCATTCGGAGTTGATCCGCGCTCCGAACTGGAACTTGCTGCGCGTCTCGGTGTCGGTGATCGCGTCCCACAACCGTTCGGGCGTCGTGCGGATGTAGATCTCGAAGACCTTTTCCATCTTCTTCGGTTCCATCGGGTTCTCCAGTTCTTCTTTGAGGTCGGTGAGCGCGGCGGCCCAGGGCTCGGTGAACTTGTCGATCCAGCGGTCGTGCAACCGGCGGATGGGGATCGGGTTGAGGAAGTGGAGCTTCTCCCGGCCGCGCCGATTGGTGACCACGAGGCCGGCGTCCTCGAGCACCTTGAGGTGCTTCATGACGCCGATACGGGTCATCGGATACCGCTCGACGAGCGCACCCAACGTCTGCCCGTCCTTGCGGAACAGCGCGTCGAGCAGGCTGCGCCGGGTCGGATCAGCCAGGGCCCGGAAGACTTCGTCCACAAGCACCAGGATATGTAACTGAATGGTGACCTGTCAACCCTGAAGCGCAGGCAGCAGGTCGGCCGCGGCCTGTCGGTCCGGCCCGGGCCGGCGCCTCGGAGGCTTTCAGCAATTCCACAGGAACCCGGAGTCGACCCTCTTGAGGCGACGCGCCGGGCCGTCCCGACGAATCTTCCGACGAATCTTCCGAACGATTCTCCGGGTTGGCGCTGGGTGTGCTCGTCGTCGCGCTCACGAACGCGGGCGGCCGCCGCATCACCTGACAGCACGACATCCGCCCGCATGCCGAACAGGAGTTGAGCTTGTTCGACAACGGAGCCCGCGCGCCCGGCGTCGCGACGCGCGCCACTTCGCGAGCGTTGTTGCTTCACGCTGTCGCTCAGCCACGGCGACTTCCAAGTGCTCCCCAACGGCGACTGGTTCACGGGTTGGGGCAGCACTCCGCGGCACGGTCGTCGACGGCGGTCGTAGCGTGAGGCTGTGCCGCGCGACGAGCTTTCCTACTGCCGGATCTGCGCGGCCGCGTGCGGCATCGTCGTGACCGTCGACGGCGACCGCGTCGTGCGCGTGCGCGGCGACGACGACCACCCGGTGTCGCGCGGCTACGTGTGCTCGAAGGGACGCGGCCTCGCGGCCTGGCACCACTCGCACCTACGCCTCGATCATCCGCGTCTGCACGGCCGCACCGTGACTTGGTCCGAGCTGCTCGCCGACCTCGCGCAACGCGTCGACGCCGTCATCGACGGCGATGGCCCCGACGCGGTCGCGCTCTACCTGGCAACCGGTCTCGCGTACGACGCGGCCGGTCAGATCGCGGCGAGCCAGTGGCTCCCGTCGATCGGGAGTCGGTCCTTCCTGACCGCGGTCACGGTCGACAACGCGCCCGTGCTCGTCGCCGCCGAGCTCGTGAGTGGCCAACCGATGTTGAACCCGGTGTGGGATCCGAGCGTCCCGGGCGTCGCGATCTTCGTCGGCACGAACCCCGTCGTGTCGCATGGGTACGGCACCGCGCTGGCGGATCCGATTCGCCATCTCCGCGAGTACCGCGCCCGAGGTGGGCGCGTCTGGGTGCTCGATCCCCGCCGCACGGAAACGGCAGCGGGGTCCGACGCCCACGTGGCCGTCCGCCCCGGTGCCGACGTCGCCGTGCTCGCGGCGGTGGCGAACGCGCTGCTCGACGACGGCGCCGACGAGAGCGAGCTCCGCGACCATTGCGACGCCACCGAGGTGGCCGCGCTGCGCGCCGCGCTCGCCGGGTTCACCGTCGAGCGGGCCGCGGGGGTCGCCGATGTCGACCGCGCGCTGCTCGACGCGCTCGTCGCCGACATCCGCGCCCACCGCGGACGCGTCGCAATGCATTGCGGTACCGGCGTGACGATGTCGCGCGACGGCGTCCTCGCGGAATGGTTGCGCTGGGTGATTCTCATCGCGTCGGGCTCGCTCGATCGCGCGGGCGGCATGCAGTTCCACCGTGGAGCGGTCCAACGCCTCCGGCGGAGACGCTCTCGCGCGGGCGCGCCGGATGTTCCCGCGTCGAAGACGCGGCCCGAACTTCCGCGCGTCCTGGGGCAGGTCCCGGCGGTCGCGCTCGTCGACGAGATCGAAGCGGGCAACATCCGCGCGCTCTTCGTCACCGGTGGAAATCCCCTTACTGCGTTCCCGCAGCCGGCCCGACTCGTTGCCGCCCTGAAGACGCTCGACGTGCTCGCAGTGGTCGATGTCGTGGAAAGCCCGCTTACCGAGATCGCAACGCACGTGATGCCGGCGACGGGCCAGCTCGAACGGGCCGACATCACGCTGCACGAGCTGACCGCGCTGCGCTCCGGCCTACAGGCGACGCGGCCGATCGTCGAGGCCGCGGCGGAGCGGCGTCCGGTCTGGTGGATGTTCGCGGCCCTGACTCGTGCGATGGACCGGGAGGCGACCGGCGCGCTCGATCCCGACAACCTGCGCGACGAGGACTATCTGCGCGGTGTCCTCGCGCACTCGCGGCTCGACGCCGACGACGTGTTCGCGGCCGGACCGCGCGGTATCGCGACGCCCGTTGAGCACGGATGGGTGCACGAAGAGCTCCTGCCCGACGGGCGATGGACGATCGCGCCGGCCCTGCTGCTCGAACGCCTCGCCGCGTACAGCGATCCCGAGCCGGCCGAGTTCGTGCTCGCGCCCCGGCGCGAGATGCCCTGGAGCAACTCGATCGCGTACGGCGCGATCGCGCCCGGCCCGGTGGTGCGCATGAACGCGCCCGCGGACGGTCGCGTCACAGTGGCGACGGAACACGGTGCAATCACGACCGCGTTCGCGGCGGACCCGACGGTGCGCGCGGGAGTTGTCTCGATGACCCACGGCCATCCCGACGCGAACCCCGGCAACCTCACGAGTGGCGACACCGGCATCGACCAACTCACCGCGATGCCGCGCGTCTCGGGCCTCGAAGTCGACATCACTCCGGTGGACGCAGACGGGCGATAACCGTTCCCGCTCGCCGCGCAGTCAGCGGCCCAGCTCAGGGGGAAGTGCCGCCGACGACGGGTCGGTTGAGTGGCGTTCCGCCCATCGAGCCGCCGCGGCACTGAGTTCCCGGACTCGGCGTTCCTCTCAGCCCGTCAGTCTTCGAGTTGCGTACCAAGCGACTGCACGGCGTCGATGTACTCGTCGATGATGTCGTACACCACCTGCGCGGCCGTCTTCGTCTCGTTCATCGTGCCGACGATCTGGCCAACGAAGTAGTTGGTCAACTGCTCGGCACCGGAACCCGGTCGATACGCGGCCCGGTCGATACGCGCGAGCGCTTCGGCAACCAGGATCGGTTGCAGTGGCATCCCCAGCGGTCCCGGACCATCGGTTCGTTCCCATTCGTCGGTCCACGCTGTACGCAGTTGGCGCGCGGGTTTGCCGGTGCGCGAACGCGAGCGCACCGTGTCGGACGACGTCGCCGCGAGGAATTTCTGTTTCACGATCGGGTGCGTCTCGGCCTCTTCAGTGGTGAGCCACACCGACCCGCACCACACACCCTGCGCGCCGAGTGCCATCGCGGCCGCCATCTGCCGGCCGCGCCCGATACCGCCCGCGCCGAGCACGGGCACGGGCGCGACCGCGTCGACGATCTCGGGGATGAGCACCATCGAACCGACTTCACCGGTATGGCCGCCGGCTTCCGCGCCCTGGGCGATGATCACGTCGACGCCGGCGTTGACGTGCCGCTCGGCGTGCTGGGCCTTGCCGGCCAGAGCACCGATCAGACGACCTTCCTGCTTCGCGCGCTCGATCATGTGCGTGGGCGGCGGACCGAGCGCGTTGACCACGAGCGCCGGTCGATGTGCCAGCGCGACTTCGAGCAGCGGGTCAGCCTGGTTCGCCGAGAACGGAACGGCCGCATCGCCGCGCGCCGCGCCCCGCAACACCGAGCTGCGCCCGTCGTCGTCGGCGGCGAGCGGTGGCACCTCGTAGCGCCGCAGGATGTCGTCGACGAATGCGATGTGCTCGGCCGGGATGAGTTGGCGGATGTCGTCGAGGGTGTAGCCGCCTTCGTCGGAACCGGCATACCTGGCCGGCACGATGAGATCGATGCCGAACGGTCGACCGCCGACCTCGCTCTCGATCCACTCGAGGTCGATCTCGAGGTGTTCGGGCGAGTGCGCGACCGCGCCGAGCACACCCATCCCACCGGCTTTGGTCACCGCGGCGACAACGTCCCGACAGTGCGAGAAGGCGAGGATCGGCACGTCGATGCCGAACATCTCGGTGATCACGGTCTTCATCTCGTGCTCACCGGCAGGTGTTCGATGGCGTGACCCGCACCGAGACGGTCGTGGCCGTCGGATCATTGCGCAGCGTCAGGATGTGCGCGCACGGTTGCGACGTGACGACCGCTCCCACCACCCTCGCCGCGTATCCGCTCGGGTAGCTCCGAGGGGGAACGTTGATGGCGGTGCCGAGCCCGTGGGGCGCGCCGTGGCCGTCGGGGCGGCGTGTCGAGTAGGTGAAATCGAGAGTTGCGGTCGTGCTGTCGAAGCTGAGCCCGGTCGGCGTACCGTTCACGAGAGTCGGGTACGGGCGCGTGAGCGCGTTCAGTGTCGTGACATTCAGGTTGGGCGGCACCAGCGGTTTGTTGCTGTCCGCAACGACAAGTCCGTTGTAGGACCAGAACAGCCACGGCACGAGGCGAGCATCGAACTGATCCTCGGTGCGCGTGATGGTCGCGGGATCGTTCGTCGCCCCCCACTCGGTGACGAGCAGGGCCGCGCCGTCGCGCGTCGCCGCCGCCACGCTGCGGTCCATCACCGACGCGTCTGCTTGCGCGTTCCCTGCGTACACGTGAGTCGACAGCACGTCTCTCGAGCCCGTCCCCGGAAGCGACGTGTCTGCGCTGCCGAAGTTGAACAACACGAAGGGTTCGACGAACACCGGATGACGGTGGTCGACCGCGCGGACGGCCGCGGTCATGCGCGCATGAAACGGCGCGAGTAGCTGTTTCTCGAGTGCGGGGCAGCCGGTGAAGCACGCTGACCAGTTCGTACCGGGCCACGGTTCGTTCATGGCCTCGTAGCCGAGGACGTTGCCAGTTGCCGCGAACGTCTTGGCGACGGCGGCCATGCCGTTGGCGTAGTAAGTCTGGAGCGGAACGCCATTGGGCCCCGGCCGGTTGGCCCAGAAGTTGTCGAACGCGCGTTGCAACGCACGGTTCGTGACGTAGTAGGTCGGGAACGGGTCCGGCGGATTCGGGAGGCCGTCGGTGTAGGTCGCCCAGGCCGGCATGCCGTTTCCATGGGTGACCGGACCCCAACCGTCCTGGTGGAAATCGAGCAGCACGTAGATGTTGTAGCTACCGAGGATGCGTACCGTTTTCGCGATCGACGCGAGGTACGCGCGGTCGATGTGACCGGGGGTGGGCATCAGGAACTCGAACGGAACCCCGAGCCGCAGCGTGTTGAACCCGTTGGCCGCGAGCAGCGCGGCGTCGTCCTCGTTGAAGCCGTCGGCCGCGGGCGTGAACGGCGCCCACTTCTCGACGAAGTTCATGCCCCGCAGCATCACGACGCGACCGGTCGCATCCGTGAACCACCGGCCGTCGTGCCGCAGCGCGCCCATCGGCCGTTTCGGCGAACCCTGAGACGCGCTCGTCTGGGCAGCCGCCAGCCGGCGAACGTTCAGGAACGCCGTACCTGCAGTCGCGACAACTACTGCGACGAAAACACCGACAGCACGCAAGCGGAATGAGCCCACGACCGAGTCTCCCACCGCCGACGGTTTGGGCGCCAAGACTCTCGCAAACCAGACAACGACACGCAGCGACAGCGGTAAGTGGAGACGATGCGACTATTCTCGAACCCGGATTTCCCCTGGCCAGAGGGCTGAAATCCAGTGGATTCGGTCCAACGCCGTACGCAGTGGGCCGTGTTGCCAACGTGTCTCTTCGAGTCGCATCGCGCGGAGGGTCGAAACCCGTACACACATCCAAGTTCGGGCCGGCATCTCGGGGATCCCATCGCGGGGAACCCAGCATCACCTGCGCTGCCAGCCGCGCGGGAGATCACAGCTCGCTCACCGCATCACCCGACGCGGGGTAGGCGAACTGCGTCGATTGCGGGGGCATGGGTTCCGTAGACGACGCGTTCTCGCTTGTTGTGTTGGAGGTGATGTTCGTAGGTCTCGCCGAGTTTTTCGGCGACACGGATCGAGCGTGTGTTCCGCGGGTCGATGAGGCTGATGACGTGGTCGGCGCGTACGACGTCGAATGCGAAGCTGAGGGCGGCGGTGGCGCCTTCGGTGGCGAGGCCGGTGCCCCATGCTTGTCGTCGTAGGAGCCAGCCGATTTCGATGCCGGGCCAGCCTTCGGGGTTGTAGAGGCCGATGCGGCCGAGGAAGTCGCCGGTGCGGCGGTCTTCGACGGCCCACCAGCCGTAGCCGCGAAGTTGCCAGTGGCCGATGAACAGCGCCATGCCGCGCCAGCATTCTTCGCGGCTGATGGGGGCCCCGTCGTCGAGGTAGCGGACGACTTCGGGATCGGACACGATCCGGGCGAACGGCTCGAAGTCATCTGAGGTGAAGGCTCGTAGCAGGAGCCGTTCGGTGCAGAGTTCTGGTACGGGGACGGCCATCAGAGGACCGCCGCCGATTTCGGCGTGACCGTTTCAAGCCATGCGGTCAGTGGGTCGGCCGGGAGCGGTCGGCTGATCACGTATCCCTGCGCGATGTCACAGCTCATCGCGCGCAGCGCGTCCCAGATCTCGGTGGTCTCTACGCCTTCGGCGACGACTTCAAGCCCGAGGTTGCGGCCGAGGTCGACGATCGAACGGACGATGACGGCGTCGTTGTCGTCGTGTTGCATGTTGAGGACAAAGGACTTGTCGATCTTCACTTCATCGACGGGCAGGCGCTTCAGATATGACAGTGAGGAGTAGCCGGTCCCGAAGTCGTCGATCGCCAACATGAGTCCCATGTCGGAAAGACGGTTGAGGACACGCAGCGCGTATTCGGCATCGGACATGACGCTCGTCTCGGTGATTTCCAAGACAAGTTTGGACACATCCACTTCCGCGTGCGCAAGGGCACGAGCAATATCGTCCACGAGGTTCGGGTCAAGCAGGCTCCGCGCGGACAAGTTCACTGCAACGGAGAGCTGATGGCCGGCCTGCTCCCAACGTCGACATTGGGCAAGGGCGGTGCGGAGCACGAAATCGGTCATCGGTCCGATGAGCCCGATGCGTTCGGCGATGGGGACGAACTCGTCGGGCGGGACCAGACCAGCGCCGGGGTGAGGCCACCGCACGAGGGCTTCCACGCCGATAACGCGGCCGGTGGCCATCTCCACCTTCGGTTGGTAGTGCACCTCGAGACCGTCATTTTCGATCACGCTGCGAAGATCGCTGACGAGCGCAAGCTTGCGCGGACTGTGATCGTCGAGGTCCTCGCCGTACGCGGCGACTCCCGCGGCGGTGTTCTTCGCCGCGTACATCGCGACATCGGCTCGACGCAGCAGCGTCGAGGGGTCGCGGCCGTGGAGAGGCGCCGTCGCGACTCCGATCGTCGCACTCACCTCGAGTTGCAGATTCTGGTACGCGAAGGGGCGGTGCAGCTCAGCACGAAGGTGCGCCGCCATCGCGACCGCGTCTTCCGGACCGCCTTGGGTGGGGGCGAGGAGCGCGAACTCGTCGCCGCCCAGCCGAGCGACGGTCACTCCCGCGGCGACCCCGCGGCGGAGACGTTCCGCGACCTCTTGCAGGAGCAGGTCGCCGGTGGCGTGTCCGAGGGTGTCGTTGATTTCTTTGAACCGGTCGAGGTCGATCAACATCACCGCGATCTGCAGGTCGGATGGACGTTGGCGGGCGAGCAGATCGCCAAGCCGCTGCTGAAAGAAGACCCGATTCGGCAAGCCGGTGAGGTTGTCATGAAGTGCGTCGTGGCGCAGCCGGTCGACGAGCGTGGCGTTTTGGAGGGTCACGCTGGTGTGCGCCGCGATCGTCTCGAACAGGCGTCCGTCTTGTTCGTCGAAGGTACTCACGTCACCGAGCCGATTCGCGACGCTCAACACGCCAATCATCGTTCCGTCGGCGAGGAGCGGCGCGACGATGCAGTCGCGCTGACCGCGCTGCGCGAGATGCGCGCGGACCTCGGGATTTCGTCCCGCCTTCGGACCGACGATCGGGCGTCCGGGCGCGACCAGGCTGGCGAGCGACGGGTGCAGGGTAGGTTCTCGCGAACGGACAGGGACGTTGCTGTCGCCGGCAAGCGTCAGCCAGTCCACTTGCTGCCCGTCGACCGACGGCAGCAGCGCGAGCTCAGCAACCTCAGCCCGCAACATCTCTCGCGCTTGCGCGAGCACGTCGGCGACGATGTGCTCGGCGTCTCCAGACCCGTGCACCGCCTCCGTGAATTCATACAGCAGTTCCAGACCCGCATGCCGTTGTCGCAATGACGCGTACTCGCGGTAGGCGACGCACAAGATCGCTCCGATGACGACCAGAAGTAGACCACCGCGAGCATCGACCCAAAGGACCGTGACGGCGTCCAAACCGACACACGCGTTGAAGACCGCACCTATGAGCGCGACACCGATCACGGCCCGTAACTGGCTGACGCTCACCCGGTTCTGATGCACCCAAATGACCACGCTGACCGCGACGACGCTCACCGAAGCCGCTGCCACGCACGCGGCCACCGCCGCAATCCAAAGCGACGGACCGAGCCCCGCGACACGGCCTCTGACCAGCGTGTGGAAGACCACGATCGCGACGCAGTCCTCCAAGGCGAAGTGCGCGAGATTGAACACCAGCTTGAGGACCGCCTGACGACGGTGCAGCACCAACACCGCCGACGCCCCGACCAGGTTGGCCAACAGCAGATGACTCGGCGTCGCGAACACGAGCGCAAGAACCAACGGAATCTCGTTCAGCGACACCGAATGCGCATCCCGCCGGAACTCGACGTGCACGACCGTCAACTCCGAGACCGCGTAGGCCGCCGCCAGCAGGAGCCACGGGACGGCGATAGGAGTCTGCGTAGAGGCCAAGTGACGGATAGAAATCAGGTACAGGACGGCGGCGGTCCCAGCAAGCAGCACCGACAGGCCGAGCACACGCGCCGACACCCCAAACAGCCGGGAGGCGGGGCTGGCAACGGCGCCGGACGCTCCTGACGCGCTCGAGTTGTTCGGGTCCATCCCCCCGTATCGGCGGCACCCGAACTCCCTTAATCGCGCGCCGATCAAGGGTGCATATCGCCGGGACAACAGTCCAGCGAACAATCCGAGACGCCTGCTCCGCAGGTACGTCAGAAACTGACACAGCTGTGGGCTGCAACAACGCATGTCATTGCAGCCCACAGCGCGACCGAGAGGTTCCAAACTCAGCTCCAGCTCGACCCATTCCAGCTGGAGCCGTTCCAACTCGACCCGTTCCACGACGATCCGTTCCAGGACGACCCGTTCCACGACGACCCGTTCCAGGACGACCCGTTCCAACTCGACCCGTTCCAGGACGACCCGTTCCAACTCGAGCCGTTCCAACTCGAGCCGTTCCAGGACGACCCGTTCCATGTGGTGCCGAGGTCGACGCTGGTCCCGACCGGAGTGGGAACGGACGGAGCGATCTGGGTGAGTTCCAGGCCGGGTTGGCTGGCGGCTTGCCACACATTGAGGGCGCCATGTCCGTCGACCATGGGGTTTCCGACCGGACCCGGGGAGGTTGTGCCCAGGAGCTGCGCTTTGATCTCGTTGGGCGTCAACGTCTTGGGCGGCGAGAGGATCTTGAGCTTTATGGGGTTCTGGTTCGCTTGCTTCACGAGGGCGGCCGCGCCGCTGGTGATCGCGGTGCTGAACGAGGTGCCCGAGCCGACGAAGTTGACCTTGCCGATCTGGGCGGACGGGTACAGCGTGTCGATCGTCGAGCCCGGCGCCCGCAGGCTCACGACCGACCGACCGGAGGTCACCAGGTCGGGCTTGAACCAGCCGTCGATGTTGGTCGGGCCGACGCTGCTGAAGGTGGTGGCGGTGGCCGCGGTCGGGTCGGTCGAACCGTTGTCGTCGATCGCCCCCACGGTGACGACGAGCGGGTCGTCGCCCGGGGACACGATCGTCCCGTTGAACGGCCCGCTGTTACCCGCGGAGGCGACCACGGTAATGCCTGCCTGCCAGGCGGTTTCGACTGCCTGGTCCAAGGGGTTCAGCACGGTCGAGGTGGTGGGAATCGCACCAAGCGAGATGTTCAGCACGTCGATGCTGTATTGGTCGCGGTGAGCAACCACCCAGTTGATACCGGAGATGACAGTGGCGAGGTCGGTGACTCCGGTCGCGCCCGCGACCTTGACGGCAACCAGGTTCGCGCCCGGAGCTTCACCCTTGTACACGTTCTTCGACGACGCGCCGTTGCCGGCGATGAGCCCGGCCACGAACGTGCCGTGCCCGTAGCTGTCCTGGAACGGGTTGCCTTCGCCGCTCAGATCGACGCCGGCGATGAGCCGCTTGCCGAAGTCGGGAAGACGATCAATTCCGGTGTCGAGCACCGCGACCGTTTCGCCCGTTCCATCGATGCCCTTGGCCCACAACTGCGACGCGCCGGTGGTCTGCGGGAACACCGCGGCCGGCGCTCGTGTCGCCGTGAACGACGTGTCGTTGACCGACACGCTGGCGTTCGGCGTCACCACCAGATCGGGCTGGGCCTGCAGATCCGCCAGCTGTGCCGGAGTGACATCGGCGACAACGCCGCCCGCCGCCGCCAGGTCGCCGACCACGTGTCCCTGTCGCGCGACCTTGGTCCGCACCACGTCGGTCTGCACCGCTCGCACACCCTCCGCCTTCGAGCTGGTGTCGGTGTTCGTGGCTGTGACCAACACGGTCACGGACTGACCGACCGGGTCGGCCATGGCCTGGCCGGTCACCTGGGGCGAGGCCACCAAGAACCCGACCGCAGTGGTGAGCGTCGCCGCGAAGGCGACGCTGGGACGTGCCCACTCGACGCCTCGGGCCAGCACCGGCTGGCGACGTCGACCGGTCGCTTCGAGCGATCCGGATCGCTTCCATGTTCGCATCTACCCGCTCCTGAAGTGTGGCGCCGAAGCGCACAACGAACAACAGGACGCCGGGTTCGCCACTAGCTCCCTGCCGCCCAGGCAACCAACTACAGGCCGACAGATCAACGCCTCGTCCGCCAACTCTCGCTGGCACAAGAGCTATCGGTCGCGGGGCGACAACGACTTGAACCCGTACCTGCGGTTCGCGCCCGTCAGTGACGAAGGTCACCCAACCGATCGATCGAGAGGGCTCGTGCGCGGCCGACTCGAACACGTGCGCAACTGGGCACCACGAACGCCAGCCAGTGGTTCCGCGCGACGTGACCAGGCGACGCGCCGAAGCCTGGTGGTGTCGCGCTCGACATGTTGCTCGACGTCGTGGCGATGGTGGTCGTCGTGGGGAAGGACGCCCCGGGAAGTTACGTTGATGAGGACGCTGTGGCCGATGCCGGAGCGGTAGCCGTGGGCGATCACGTGATCACCACTCGGTCGGATCGCGGTCGAGCGCCTGCGAGTTCGAATATGGCGCATCTGCTTGTCGGCGAGGCGACATATCAACCCCTCAGAAACGGCGTCAGTACGCCGTTTCTGAGTTTGTAGTGCCAGTGGTGGAGACGATGGGACTCGAACCCACGACCCCCTGCTTGCAAAGCAGGTGCTCTAGCCAGCTGAGCTACGTCCCCGAGTTGGGGCACACAGCGTAGGCGACTCGCCCGACTCCGCCGCCGGACATCGCCCTGGAACGGGCTCCGGCACTCTCGGTAACATTCTCCTCATGCGTCGTAGTCGAATGGTGATCATTGTGGCGGCACTCGCGGTGATCGGAGCGGGTTGCGAAGTCCCCGACATCCTTCCGCCCGGGGCGGCGCCGGTCCGCTATCGCGACGCCATCTTCACCACCGTCGCGAAGACCACCGACGTGACCTACGGCAGCGCGGTGAACCTGTCGAACCAGACGATCACGCTCAAGCTCGACATCTACAAGCCGCCGGCGAGTGACACCGTGACGAGTCGTCCCGCGATCGTCTGGGTCCACGGCGGCAGCTTCTCTGGTGGCGACAAGACGTCGCCCGAGCTCATCGACGAGTCGAACACCTTCGCCGAGAAGGGTTTCGTCAACGCTTCGATCGACTACCGGCTCGAACCGGGCGGATGTTCCGCCAGCGGCCCGACCCCCGAGTGCATCCATGCCATCCAGGAGGCGGAGCAGGACGCGCAGACCGCGGTGCGGTTCCTGCGCACGCATGCCGCGACGTACGGCATCGACCCGAACCGCATCGCTATCGGCGGATCGTCAGCCGGCGCGATCACCGCGATGAACGTCGGGTACGCCTCCGCCGAGAACCCGGCGAGCGCAGTGCGTGCCGCGGTGTCGCTCTCCGGCGCCAACCTGCTCAGCAACATTGGCCCGGGCGACGCGCCCGCGCTGCTCTTCCACGGCACCGCCGACCCGCTGGTTCCCTACCAGTGGGCGGTGAACACCGAGACCCAGGCCAAGGCGGCGAACCTTCCCGTCTTCCTCGAGACCTGGCAGGGAGCCGGCCACGTTCCGTACGTGCAGTTCCGCAACCAGATCCTCACGCAGACGCAGAACTTCCTGTGGTGGGAGATGAATCTTCAGCACGCTGCGCATTGACGCGCCCGTTACCGATTCCGCGCCCGCCGTGAATCAAGCGGACGCGCGCCCGCGATCGCGCTTCGGGCGGGGGAGGCGAGTCGGCCGGTGAATCGTCGGACATCCCCCGATGGGTCAGGTGGTCCATCACTCGTCGGGCCGCCTCGGCCGGAGGAATGCCCATCCGCACCGCGAGGCGGATGAGTTCTCTCGGGTCGTCAGAGGTGGGTTTGGTCATCGGCGCGCTCCGGGTCGACCCTGCGGGCAGGTCGGCGCTCCGGACACGCCCCCGGGCAGAGGGAATGGGATCACGACTCCCGAGAAACGTGTCCGGCCGCATGCGCCGTGAAAACCTTGACACATTTCGCTTTCGAGATGGTTTCAACCCATTTTTGCGGTTTCCCCACAGCGGAGAGTGACGGCGACACGCGGTCGGCGGAATCCGCTTGACGCGCTTGGAAGACTGACTGCGTGGCCGAGACATGTACACACCTGGACACCATCGCCGACGTTCCACCGAGCGGTAACGGCTGCGTCGAATGCCTGAAGACCGGCATGCGCTGGCTGCACCTGCGGCGATGTACCGAGTGCGGTCACATCGGCTGCTGCGACAACTCCCCCGGTAAGCACGCCACCGCGCACTTCCACGCAGAGGCGCACCCGATCATCCAGTCGTTCGAGCCCGGCGAAGACTGGTTCTACTGCTATGTCGACGACCTCGCGTTCGAGCTCGACGGCGCGGGCCCGAGTCCGTCCCATACCTGACTCGAGCGGCGAGCCTGCCTACGCGGGCGGGCCCGAACGAGCAGGAGCGCCGGGTTCGGCGGCCGGCGTCGAATCGGCCGGCGGGCAGGGCCGGGCGGTCTTCGCCGACTTGCCTTCGGTGACCGGCTCGACGTGCAGCTGTCGCGGACGGTCGCGCGACTCCTCGCCGGAGGGCTTGAAGAAACGCCCGATGATGGGGATCTCGAAGAACGACTCCGCCCGCGCCACCGCTATCGACGCGCTGAGCATGTGCTCGGGCGAGTCGTAGGCGGCGTAGCGCGGGTGCCACTCGGGTTGGAACTTCTCGTTGAACGTCCAGAGCGACTCGATCTGCATCGAGTCGCCCACGCGCTCGAGGATCCACTTCTGCGCGCGCTGCACGAGCCGATCGCCCGCCTCGCTCGCGAGGACGGCTCGGAACGTCGCGAAGTTGAGCGCGAGCCCCACGAAACCTTCGCTGCGAATGTGCTCGATCGTCTTGGCGACGATGAACTCGGTGATGCCGTTGGGAACGTCGCTCGCCTCACTCCGGCGCATGAGATCGAGCGACCAACCGTCGATCGCGCGCGCCGGCACGTACTGACAGAACCCGGCCGGGTTGTCGTCGCGGTCCAACGCGACCGCGAGGAGCAGTCCGCGGTCGTCGGGCTCGAACACGCGACCGAGCGTCATCGAGAACCCGCGCTCGACGTCGCCGCGCCGGCTCCCGGTCATGAGCACGCGCAGCTTCGCTTCCAGCTCGGGCTCGAGGTGTGCGGGATCGAAGAACTCGACGCGGTAGCCGGCCTTTTCGACCCGACCCACCGACTGGCGCAGGCTCTTGTTCTGTTTGCCGTCGAGGCTGAACCGCCGCGCGTCGACCACCGCTTCGTCGCCGATGTACAGGTCGTGCATACCGCTGGCCGCGTACACGGGTAGCCAGTCGGCTCCCGCGCCCATCACCGCGACCGGCCAGCCGTGCTCGTCGGCGAACTCCCGGAACGCGCCCCACGATTCGGCGCGTTGTCCGACGGGACCGATCGGGTCCGGCGACACGAGTGCGACACCGTTGTGGACGCGGTACGCGACGAGCGTGTCGCGGAAACCGAACCACTCCTTGTCGTCGCGCAGGGCGAAGTACGACAACGAGTCGCCGCCGTACCGTTCGACGATGAACCGGGCCCGCTCCCGCGACAAAGGCCGGTACGACGACAACCGCGGCGAGACGGCGGGCCGGAACAGGAGCCAGCAGAACGAGAGCGCGATCACGATGCCGACCGCGAACAGCGCGGGCGAGACCAGGCGATCGATTTCGTGGGGCAGCGCGATCGATTTGAAGCCCACCAGGCGCTGCGCGACCGCGGCCGCGATTCTCGGCAAGGACACCTGCGGATGCCGGGACGCGATGCCCGCCGTTCCGCCCACGATCGCGACGCCGGTCGCAAGGAGCGTTACGCCCAGACCACGCCGCCACGACGACGGGTTCGCGGGCGCCGCGAAATCGTCGCGGTGCACGACCAGGAAGATCACGACCAGCAGGGCGATGATCGCCTCTTCGACGTCGAGGCCCTTGGTGACGTCCCCGACGACGGCGACGAGGAGCAGCACGTTGGCGAGCAACCACGCATGGCGCTGACCACGCCGGATGCCGCGAGCCAACAAGAGGAGGCCGAATCCGCAAATCGCGACGAGGGCCGCGGCCGCCTCCGGCACTTCCACCGGAGCGAACTGGCTGAGCCTGGTCAAGCGCCCCGCGAACGGCAGCGTCACCGCCGAAGCGAGGCTGATCAGTCCTGCAAACGCGATCGCGGCCGCGCCGATACGCCGCGTGCGGCGCCGCCGCGCGGTCGCGTCACCCGCCGAGGGCCAGGTCACGGTTCCCGGGTGCTCCGCCACCTCGGCCGGGGGCCAGCACGTGCGCATGCGCTCCCGTGAGGCGACCCGCTCCAGGAACGTCCGTTCGGGCAGATCGCGCGCGCCGTGCCAGAGCCGCACCCGCAATTCCGAACCCGCTTCGAGCTCGATCCACGAACAGCGCACACGAGCCGCGTAGACGGCCGGCAAACCGCCCCGCGTCTCGACCCGGTCGACGGAACGGGCCGCCATCCCGCAGTTGGCGTAGAACGCGCCGCCGCCGAGATCGGTGAGCTCGGCCAGACCGGAATGGCCCGTGATGAGCCCGGCGCCGCCGCCCGCGGCGAGCCCGACACCCACACCGCGCGGAGCATCGTTGTCGCGCAGCGCGCGCGACAACCACGAGATCGAACCGAGCGAGTCGTGCAGCTGCGTCACGACGAACACCAACGCGACCACGACGAGGATGAGCTCGATCGCGAAGCCGGCCGCGAGGATGCGGAACACGTGACTCAGCGCGTTGCGACGCCGGCTCGAGAACGCGACCACCGGGAAGAACAACGCGAGCAGTGCGAGTACCGGCAGGGTGAGCCACGACGCGCGGCGGAACAGCCGGCGGTAGGTGAAGCGGGAGGCGACGAGCGCGCCCATGTCGGCGGGATCGGCGTCCTCGATACCGGCCAGCCACTTCTGCGATCCGTCGCCGACCGTTGCAAAGCCCGGAAGCACGTCGCGCTCGAGGTGCACGACGAGGGGATGATCGTTGGGATCGCGCGGGTCGACGAACGCCGACGCCGGATCGAGCTGATGCCCGGGCTCCACTCGCACGACGCGAACTCCCGAACCGGTGTCGATCTCGAGCAGGCATGCCAACGCGATGGTCCACCCCGCCGACTGCAACGCGTCAACGACGCGGGTGTCGTAGGCGAGCGCGCGGTCGCGGATGCCGGGCAGCGCGACGATCCGGCGCTCCGGCGCGCAGAGGAACGCGCCGAGTGCCGCCGCGAGGCGGGGATGGGCGGCGAGCGCCGCTTCCGGATCCGGGCGCCCCTCACGGAGCATGTCGAACGTGTCGCCGGCGAAGACGATCACCGCCGGTCCGCGGCAGCCTTCGACGGCGTGGGCGATCGCGCGGGCGACCTCCCGCGACACGTCGGTCCCGCCCGGTACGAGTCGCAGTCCGCCGAACACCAGCACCTGTCCGCCCCGAGGGATGCACAGCGAGGCATCGTCGACGACGCTCGGGCGCCGGGACGCGAGGTCGACGAGCTCAGCCCCGGTCGCGGGACCCAGCTCCTCGTCTTCGGACCCATCCCTCATCGTCACCGACCAACATCCTTCGGCGCGTCCAGCCGATTCTCGGGCCCGCCCCACCCGGACGAGCAGTCACGGTACTTGTCCATCGGCAGCTCTCCCCGACGGTGGCAGCGAAACGCCCGACGCGCACGGCCCGGTCAGACGGCCGGCCCGGACGCCTCGTCCCGGTACCTGCCATGTCCCGGCACTGTTCTACGCGCCGCGGGGACAGAAATTCTGCGCGCCCCCCGGCTGCTCCCCGGCCCGCTCGCTCAGGCGACCGCGACGCCCTCGAACGCGGCCGCGCGCACACCCCGTTGCGCGAGCTCGGCGAGGAAGGGGACGGGATCGAGCAGCGCGCCCAGTCCGTGCACCCCCGGTCGGTCGAGCTTGGGAGTCAGCGCACCCGCGAGCCGGGCGCCGACGACGGCGAGCACCGCGCCGGCCGCGACCGCGGTGCGTTCGACGACGCCGTAGACCGTGCAGTCGAAACCGCCGTCGCGCCGGCCCCACACCTCGACGCGCGCCGCGCCCCATTCACCCTCGTCGCCGAAACGCCGGCGCAGCCGGGCGCGCTTCGGCGGCTCGCCCAGCTGCACGCCGATACGGGCGACGCCGGGGAACGCGTCGACGAGCAGCGCCGTCCCGCCGGTGACGGTCCGGCAGTCGCGCGCACCGATGGGCTCCGGGAACCACACGAGGCTGTCGCCGTGCGGGTGATCTTCCCGCCAGGTCCCGTCGTGCCACGTGCGAACCGGGACGCGCCGTTCGTGGCGCACGGTCGCGACGCTGGCCGGCCCCGCCCACCCCGTACGCGCGACTTTGATCTCGTCGACGGACTCGAACATCGACGCCGCGTGGCGGGCGAGCGCATCCACCAGTCCCGGCGCGAGCCCGCACCCGATGCCGATCGCGACGCCGGCGCCGCGGGCGTTCGGGTCGAGGACCCGCAGCTGCTCGAGTGCCTCGTGCTCGTCCTCGCTCGAGGCGACGGGCACCCCCGCCGCGATCGCGGCGGTGACGATCGGATGATCCACTCCGGTCGGCAGCGCGGTCACCACCACGTCGACGTCAGAGGGGATCGGATCCCCCGGCGCGAAGTCGACCGCCTGCGCATCGGATCCGAACGCGCTCGCGACCTCGGTCAACTGGGCGTCGTCGCGATCCGCCAGCAACAGCCGGTCGACACCCGGGGTGTCGATGAGTTGACGCGCGGCGCGGGTCCCGACCGCGCCGACACCGACGACGAGCGCGGTCGTCACCGGTGCACCGGCACCATGGGCGGAACCGCTGGCCGAAGCATCCGACGGTCCGGGCTACCGATCACCGAAACTCGGGGCCTTCGAGCTCGCGCCAACCGCCGCTGGTCGGTGGCACGCCACCCTTGCCGCGGACGCGCGCGAGCATGCCGACCGCGCCGGCGGCGCCGAGCACGAGAAGCAGCCGCTTGAATACCTTCACGACGCGGGAGTGTATCGAGCACGCCTGCAAACGGACCCCTGGCGCGTCGGGTCGAAGTCGACGGCGATCCGCAGGACCGCTGCTACGCTGCTCCGCCTGCCCTGGGGGCTATAGCTCAGTCGGTTAGAGCGCGTCCCTGATAAGGACGAGGTCGCAAGTTCGATTCTTGCTAGCCCCACTTTCCGCCCCGACGTTTCGGGGTCATTCACGGGCGTTCCGCGAGATGATCGCCCACGTTCTGGCGCACCCAGACCACCTTGTCGACGACGAAGCGGTGGTAGTGGAGCCCGGGCGTCTGCACCGTCAGCCCGGAGTCGGTCCGACTCACGAAATACGCGCGCTCGTAGACGTCGGCGTGATCGCGTCGCGCATCAGGTCCGAACGCGACGTCGACCCGCACCACTCCGTCGTGCGCCACCGCCGCGACGAGAGTGCCCCGCGCGGATGCCGTGAGGCGCACGGCTGAGGGAGCGAGTACGACGTCGAAGGCGACGGTCACGCCCGCGTGGGAACCGGTCGCCAATGTCCTGGTCGCGACCGTTCGGCCGTCGACCGTCACCGTCGCGACGACGAACGGCTGCGCGCCCCGATTCGTGCCGGGGTTCGTCGCGGTGAACTGCAGCCTCACCTGCGCGCCGCTCAGGATCCGCAGAGGTTCGACGACATAGCTGGGCCGCAGCAACGCGTGGCCCGGCTCCGTGCGCTGCACCAGCTGGTACAAGCGGCGCTTCGGAAACTGCCGGGCGAGCTCCGCCGAGGCGGGCCCGCGATCGGTGGCGTACAGGACGCTTCCGCTCTGATCCGGGTCGTCGACCAGGAACGGATAGCCCAACAGCATGTAGCTGTACATCGACGGCTCGGTGCGCATCACGACGACGGCGTTCGTGAGCCGCGCCGAGGTGAACGGCGCCAACTTCGCGCGTTGCAACGCCGTCGTGCCGTGCGCGTTGTCGAGGATCGTCGGCACCATGAACAGTGAACCCAGGACGAGCGCAGCACACGCAACCGTCACCAGTGCCGACGAACGGCGCCGCAGGTCGCGCAGTGCCCATCCCGCGAGCACGGCGAGCGGCACGAACACCGGCACGTAGTAGTGCGGACCGAGCCCGGTGAGCGCGCCGCTCGCGGCGAGGGATGTGGCCCACCAGAAGAAGTACCCGACCGGAAAGAGCACGATCGTCGCGACGAGTACCCACGTCTCCCGCCGGCGGCGATGCATGACGACGGCTGCGACGGCGAGCACGAGCCCGACGCCGCTGCCCGCGAACCACAACGGGACCGCACCGACGTTGCGGGTCAGCGCGCTCAACGCAGCCCGCGGCGTGTAGTCCAGCGTGGTCTGGCCCGGCGCCATCGCGCGGGCCCCGAATCCGAACGTGTCCAGCCGGGACGCCGCCTGCAACGGGAAGCGGAACGGGTTGCCCGTCACGTGGTTGTTGTAGAACGCCGTCAGCACCAGGAACGGCAATGCGCCCGCGGCCGTCCACAGCACGGCGAGGCGCGTTCCCGGTCCGTCGCGCCACCGCGCGATCACGATGTAGCCGCCCGCGACCACGGCGACGAGCAGGGCGTCGAACGGACGAGTGAGGAAAGCGAGACCGAACAGCGCGCCGCTCAGACAGAACGGCGCACGTCGATTCGTGCGCAGGCCGGCGAGCATGCCCGCGAGCGCACCCGCGACCAGCGCGGCGGCCCACAGGTACGAGAGATAGAGGCCGGCGTCCACCACGAACATCGGCGAGAGCAGCAGGACCGCGGCCGCGAATCCGCCCGATCCCGGTGCGATCTCCTGGGCCAGGAACCACGTTGCAGCCACCGCGGCGATCGCGGCCACGACGAGCGCCACGCGTTCGTCGCCGAGCACGTGGCCGAGGGCGATGACGGCCGGCCAGCCCGGCTGATACTGCGAGAACAGCCGGCTGCCGTGCCGACCGAAGAGCCACGGATGGAAGAACTCGGTGCGCGCCGCGGCGGAGAGCGTGACGTGGCCGTGCGTCAGCATGCGGCCCTGGTACACGTAGACCGGCTCGTCGGCGTCGCCGCTCATGAGCGGGAACAGGTTGGCGCGGGCCACGAGCGCGGCACCGCCCGCCAAGGCCGCGCCGCCGACGAACGCCCAGGGCACGCGCCGGCGACCGCGCCGACCCGGAGGCTCGGTGCGCAAGGGTGCAGGCGAAGGGGACGACCCGACGCCGGTCGCGGTCATGCCGCCGAAAGGTACAGACGTCGCGGTCGCGGCGCACCGGGCGCCGCGCGGCGCTTCAGCTGCTGAGCTCCTCTTGCTCGACCACCGTCACCTCGATGCCGCCGAGCAGCTCGGAGAAGAGGTTGTAGAACGCGGCGGCGAGGACGGTCATCACCGTGAGCAGACACACGACCACGAGGCCGATCAGCGTCGCGGCCCGCAACACCTGCCACGACAACAAGCGGAAGTCCTTATTGTTGACCAGCTCACCCACGAAGCTCTCGACGCTCGAGACCACACCCGCAGCCGACGCGATCCACCAGAGCATCACGCCCGCAACGAGCATCACGATGAGGGCGCAGAGATAGAAGCAGATCGCGACCTTGAGCACCGACCACAGATCGACGGAGCGCACGGTCTGCACGTAGCGGCGCTCGAAGACCTGTTTGGGCGAAGCGACGCGCCGCTTCTTGGTCTTGGGCGGCTTCGGCGTCTTCTTCTCGATCACGCCCAAATCCGGGTTCGCGGAAACGCTCTCGAACTCAGTCTTGGCGCGAGCCACGGGTCAGTTCTCTTCGCCCTCGGACGCGGAGCCGGGTTCGTCGAGCACGACCGTCTCCGGGTTCGGCGTTGCTTCGAGGCCGCCGACTCCGTCGCTCGAAACGTCGATTGCGGCATCGACCGTGACCGGGCCGTCGATCGAGGTCTCGTCGGACTCGGCTTCCAGCACCTTCGCCACGGCGACAACCGTATCGCCCTCGTCCAGCCTGGCTACGCGAACCCCCGTCGCGTCCCGGCCCTGCTCCGAGATCTCGTCGACGCCCATGCGCACGATGTTGCCGGCCGACGAGAACACCAGGATGTCGGTTCCGGAGTCGACCGTGAAGGCGGAGATCACCTCGCCCCGCGCTTCGGTGACCCGCATGCCGCGTACTCCCTGTCCGCCACGGCCCTGGCGATTGAACGCCGCGACCGGCGTGCGCTTCCCATGACCGCTCGATGACACGAACAGGAGCACCGCGTCGTCGCGGGCCAGGTCGGCGCTCACCACGCCGTCGTTGGCCGACCGCAGCTTCATCCCCCGCACACCTGCGGTCGCCCGGCCCATCGGCCGGACATCCTCTTCGGAGAAGCGAATCGTCATGCCGTTTCTAGACACCATGAACACGTCGTCGGTTCCCGTTGTCTGTATCACGCGCACCAATTCGTCGCCGTCGTTCAGGTTGATGGCGATCAGACCGCTGCGCAGCGACGAGTCGTACTCCGACATGCGGGTCTTCTTGACGATGCCGTTGCGCGTCGCGAAGAACAGGTAGACGCCGTCTTCGTACGTGCGCGTGTCGATCACGGCTTCGATGTGCTCGTCACCCTGCAGGGCGACCAGGTTCACCAGCGCCGTGCCCCGGGCGGTGCGATCCTTCATCGGGATCTCGTGCGCGCGCAGGCGGTAGACGCGCCCCCGGTTCGAGAAGAACAACAGGTACGAGTGCGCAGTTGTGCTGAGGAGGTGCTCGACCCAGTCCTCCTCGCGGAGGTTGCCGCCGCGTACGCCCTTGCCGCCCCGCGCCTGGGTGCGGAACTGGTCGGCCGGGACGGTCTTGACGTAGCCGCGATGCGACAGCGTGAGCACCAGCTCCTCGTCCTCGATGAGATCGAGGTCGGCGAGGTCACCGGGATCGGTCGTGATCACCGTGCGGCGCTCGTCGCCGTACTTGTCGCGGATCGCGGTGAGCTCCTCCT
This sequence comes from Actinomycetes bacterium, assembly GCA_025463875.1. Lineage (GTDB taxonomy): Bacteria > Actinomycetota > Acidimicrobiia > IMCC26256 > PALSA-610 > PALSA-610. Next base: position 2,568 of record JAODBI010000317.1, on the reverse strand, counting down.
TGATGACCGCGCGCAGCTTCACTTCGTCGGCGAGGATCGCCTCGAGCTCGGCGATCGTCTGCGCGAGTTCGTCGAACTCATCGCGGAGCTTCTGGCGCTCCAACGCGGCCAGGCGCCGCAGCGCCATGTCGAGGATGTGGGTGGACTGGATCTCGCTGAACTCGTACGGCGCGAGCTGCAGGGCGGTGCGCGCCGCGTCGGCCGACTCCGACCCCCGGATGAGCGCGATGATCGCGTCGATCATGTCGAGCGCCTTGAGCAGACCCTCGAGGATGTGGGCGCGGTCGCGGGCCTTCTTCAACCGGTACTCACTGCGCCGCGTGATCACGACGACCTGGTGCGCGACGTACACCTCGAGCGCCTGGCGGAGATTCAACAGACGCGGAACGCCGTCGACGAGCGACACCATGTTGGCGGCGAAGTTCGTCTGCATCGGCGTGTGCTTGTAGAGCTGATTCAGCACGACCTGCGCGTTGGCATCGCGTTTGAGGTCGATCACGAGACCGACCGTGTCGCCCGCCGAAAGGTCGGTGATGTCGCGGATGCCCTCGATGCGGCGCTCGTTGACGAGGTCGTGGATCTTCGCCCCGATCGATTCCACCGACGTCTGGAACGGCAACTCCGAGACGAGGATGCGCTGCCCGCCCTTCGCGTCCTCTTCGATCTCGGCGGTCGCGCGCATGCGGATCGAGCCTCGACCCGTGCGGTAGCACTCGGCGATGCCGGCGCGGCCGAGGATCATCGCCCCGGTCGGGAAGTCGGGCCCGGTGACGAAGGTCATGAGGTCTTCGACGGTCGCGTCGGGATTGTCGATCAGGTGCAAGGTCGCGTTGATGACCTCGGTCAGGTTGTGGGGCGGGATGTTGGTGGCCATTCCCACCGCGATGCCGCCGCCGCCGTTGACCAACAGGTTCGGAAAGCGCGCCGGGACGACGAGGGGCTCGCGGTTGCGGCCGTCGTAGGTGTCGCCGAAGTCGACGGTGTCCTCGTCGATCTCGCCGAGCAATTCCATCGCGAGGGGCGACAGCCGCGCCTCGGTGTAGCGCGCCGCGGCGGGCCGGTCGTTCGGCGAACCGAAGTTCCCATGCCCGTCGATGAGCGGGTAGCGCAACGAGAAATCCTGCGCCATGCGCGCCAGTGCGTCGTAGATCGACTGGTCGCCGTGGGGGTGATACTTGCCCATCACCTCGCCGACGGCGTTCGCGCACTTGCGATGCGGTCGGTCGGGCCGCATCCCCTCCGCGTACATGCCGTAGAGGATCCGCCGCTGCACTGGTTTCAGCCCGTCGCGGGCGTCGGGAAGCGCACGCGCGGTGATGACCGACATCGCGTAGTCCAAGAAGGAGCGTTCCATCTCCTCTTGGATCTCGATCGGCTCGATGTTGCCGAGCGTCTGGGGTTCGTCAGGCATTGCATTCCTTCTTCCGAATCAACACGTCTCTCTCGATCAGATATCGAGGAAGCGCACGTCTTTGGCGTTGGCCTGGATGAAGCCGCGGCGGGCGTCGACGTCGTCGCCCATGAGGGTCGAGAAGATCTCGTCCGCGATCGCCGCCTCGTCGACCGTGACCTGCAACAGCGTGCGGGTGGCCGGGTTCATCGTGGTCTCGCCGAGCTCCTGCCAGTCCATCTCGCCCAGACCCTTGAACCGGCTCACTTCGATCTTGCGACCGACGTGCTCGGCCTCGAACGCGGCGAGAGCGGCGTCGTCCTTCAGGTACGCCCGCTCGTCCTTGCCGAGCTTCGCGCCGTACAACGGCGGTTGCGCTATGTACACGAAGCCGCCCTTCACGATCTCGGGCAGCTGGCGGTAGAAGAACGTCAGCAACAGTGTGCGGATGTGCGAGCCGTCGACATCGGCGTCGCTCATCAAGATGATCTTGTGGTAGCGGAGCTTCGAGATGTCGAACTCTTCGCTGATGCCCGTTCCCGACGCGGAGATGAGTGCCTGGATCTCTTCGTTGCGGAACATCTTGTCGATGCGCGAGCGCTCGACGTTCAGGATCTTGCCCCGGATCGGCAGGATGGCCTGGAACCGGGGGTCGCGTGCCTTCTTCGCGCTGCCGCCGGCGCTGTCACCCTCGACGATGAACAGCTCGGCTTCTTCGGCGTTGCGGGTCGAGCAGTCTGCGAGCTTGCCCGGCATGAGCGCGGACTCGAGCAGCGACTTGCGGCGCGTGAGGTCGCGGGCCTGACGGGCCGCCATGCGGGCGTGGGCCGCCTGCGTCGACTTGGTGACGATCGTCTTGGCTTCGTTGGGGTGCTCTTCGAGCCAGTCGGCGAGCTTTTCGTTGGTGGCCCGTTCGACGAACGACCGGATCTCGGTGTTGCCGAGCTTGGTCTTCGTCTGCCCCTCGAACTGGGGGTTGCGCAGCTTCACCGAGACGATCGCCGTGAGCCCTTCCCGGATGTCCTCGCCCAGGAGGTTCTCGTCCTTCTCCTTGAGGATTCCCTTCGTGCGGGCGTAGCGGTTGACCACGTTGGTGAGGGACTTCTTGAACCCCTCTTCGTGCATCCCGCCTTCGGTCGTTGCGATGTTGTTCGCGAACGAGTTGAGTCCTTCGTAGA
>JAODBI010000271.1 GCA_025463875.1 Actinomycetes bacterium | reverse complement strand
TCGACACTCCCGTCGAACACGTGCGCGACATCCGTACCGAGCTGCTCGTGAAGCTCGCGTTGCTCGAACGGTCGGAGCGACCGGCGCGCCTGCTCGTCGAGCGCCAGATCGAGCACCTCGCCCCCGTCGTCCGCGCGGTGTCGACCCAACCCGACGGCGCCGGCTTCGACCTCGTCCTCGGTCGGTGGCGGCGAGAGCAGGCGCTGGCGGTCGACCGGTTCCTGCACTCGCTTCTCGCCGACGACCGTCCGTAGTCTGATGCTGACTATGGCCGGCGACCGCACGTATCTCGTTTGACCGGCGCTCGAACACGCGGCACTCCCACACGCAGGTCCGGTCGACGCGTCACGCGCGACCGTGTTCCGCCCGTCATCGCGGTGGGCGCGACCTTGGCGGCGTTGATCTTCGTCGTACCGCTGGTGGGCCTGCTGTGGCGCGCGCCGTGGTCGTCGATGTGGTCGACCATCTCGAGTCACGACGCGCGCACGGCGCTCCGGCTCTCCCTGACGACCTCGATCGCATCGACGGCGATCGCGATCGTGCTCGGCGTCCCTCTCGCGTGGGTGCAGGCGTATGTCGACTATCCGGGACGGCGGGTCGTCCGCGCGATGACGCTCCTGCCGATGGTGCTTCCGCCGGTGGTCGGCGGTATCGCGCTCCTGCTCGCGCTCGGAAAGCGGGGCCTGGTCGGCCAGTATCTCGACCACGCCGGCGTGCACCTCCCGTTCCACGTCGGGGGCGCGATCCTGGCGGAGACATTCGTGGCGATGCCCTTCCTCGTGCTCACCGTGGAGGCCGCGTTCCGGTCCGCCGACCCGCGCTACCAGGACGCGGCGCGCACGCTCGGCGCGTCGCGCCTGCATGTGTTCCGGCGCGTCACACTGCCGATGATCCGACCCTCACTTCTCGCGGGCGCGGTGCTCTGTTGGGCGCGCGCCCTCGGCGAGTTCGGCGCCACGATCACCTTCGCGGGCAACACGCAGGGCAAGACGCAGACTCTGCCCTTGTTCGTCTACATCAAGCTCGAAGAAGGCAACACCGATGCCGCCATCGTGCTGAGCCTCGTGCTGCTCGCGATCTCGCTCGCCGTGCTCGTGAGCTTGCGCGACCGCTGGCTGTCGGCGCTGTGACCGTCGAAGCTCGTATTCGCGGGACGCGCGGCACGTTCGCGTTCACTGCCGACCTGTGCGTCGGCGACGGCGAGATCCTCGCGGTGCTCGGCCCGAACGGCGCCGGGAAGACCACGCTGTTGCGCGCGATCGCCGGGCTCCTTCCGATCGACGAGGGCCGGATCACGATCGACGGAACGGTGGTCGACGATCCGGCGGCCGAGGTCTTCGTTCCGCCCGAACGGCGACCGGTCGGCGTCGTGTTCCAGGACTGTCTGCTGTTCGAGCACCTGAGCGCGCTCGACAACGTCGCCTTCGGTCTGCGCGAGCAGGGTGCGCGGCGCGCCGACGCTCGGAACCGCGCCCGCGCGCTCCTGGCCGAGGTCGGTGCGCAGGACTGGGCGGATGTCCGCCCACACGCGCTGTCAGGCGGTCAGGCGCAACGCGTCGCCCTCGCCCGCGCACTCGCGACCGAGCCGCGCCTGCTCCTGCTCGACGAGCCGCTCGCCGCGCTCGACGTGCAGACACGCGCCGAGACCCGCCGTCAGCTGCGCCTCATCCTCGAACGGTTCCGAGGGGCGCGCATCCTCGTCACGCACGACCCCGTCGACGCGCTCGCGCTCGCCGATCGAATCCTCATCCTCGAACGCGGCGAGGTCGTGCAGACCGGTACTCCCGACGAGATCACGAGCCGGCCCCGTTCGCAGTACGTCGCCGAGCTCGTCGGGGTGAATCTCTACCGCGGTACGGCCGACGGTGACCACGTGCAGGTCGGCGACGCCGTGCTCACCGCGACGGGTACGCACACCGGCCCCGTCATGATGATCATTCCGCCCAACGCCGTGGTGCTGCATCGAGCCCGACCGACGGGCAGCGCGCGCAATGCGTGGCCGGGAACCGTGGTCGCGCTCGAACATCTGGGCGCGCGGGGTCGGGTGCGCGTGCGGGTTGTCGGTCCGCTCACGATCGTCGCCGAGATCACGCCCGCGGCCGTCGCCGAGCTCGCGCTCACCGAAGGGACGGAAGTGTGGGCGGCGGTGAAGGCCACCGAGGTCGAGGTCTTCCCGGCCTGATCTCGACTGAGCTCGACCGCCGCCCCGTCCACACTCCGGGCAAACTACGGGAGCGTGATCGACTCGGGCGTGATCGGTCCGTTCGCGTCGAGCAACGCGTTGATCTGCGCGGCGCCGACCGGATGGCTGTAGAGGAAGCCCTGGGCGAAGCCGTAGTCGAGTCCGACGAGGTCGGCCGCTTCTTCGAGCGTCTCGACCCCTTCCGCGATGCTCGTGTAGCCCATCAGGCTGGAGATCGCCGCCATGCTCTTGACGACCGCGCGCATCCCGTCCTCGTTCAACCGGGACACGAAGCTGCGGTCGATCTTCACGACATTGACGGGGAATCGTTGCAGGTACGCGAGCGACGAGTAGCCCGTGCCGAAGTCGTCGATCGCGATGCCGACGCCCAGCGGACCGACGCGGTCGACGAGATTCTGACCGGCCACCTCGTCGATCAGCACGGACTCCGTGAGCTCGAGCATCAGCTTCGACGGCTCGAGCCCCGACTCCGCGAGCGCCTCGGTGATCTCGTGTGCGAAGCCGGGCTCGCGCAGCTGGCGCGCCGACACGTTCACGCTCACATAGAGGTCGCGACCGCCCTTGTTCCATACGGCCGCGTGCGCGCACGCTTGCTGCAGGACCCACCGGCCGATGTCGGTGATGAGGCCGCTCTCCTCGGCGATCGGCACGAATTCCGACGGCGAGAGTGTCCCCAGTTTCGGATGCTCCCAACGGATGAGCGCCTCGACGCCGACGATCTCGCCGGAGCCGAGCGAGATGATCGGCTGGAACAGGACACGGAGCTCGTCGTTCTCGATCGCCGACTCGAGCTGCGTCCGCAGACGCAATCGGGAGTACGCCTCCCACCCCATCGATTCGTCGAACACGGCGATGCAGTTCTTTCCCTGCTCTTTCGCCCGGTACAACGCGATGTCGGCGTCGCGCATCAGGTTGCTGTGCGCGTGACCCTGCTCCGCGATCGCGATCCCGATGCTGGCCGGCACCGTCACCGACAACTCGCCGATCTCGACCGGAAGTTGCAGCACCTCCAACAGCCGTTGCGCGACGTTCATCACTTCCGCGACATCGAGCACACCGTCGAGGAGCACCGCGAACTCGTCCCCGCCGAGCCGGGCGATCGTGTCGCTCGGCCGGAGACATTCGTTGAGCCGGCCCGACACCGCGCACAGCAACGTGTCGCCGGCCGCGTGTCCGAGCCCGTCGTTCACGGCCTTGAAGTCGTCGAGGTCGACGAACATGACGGCGATGCCCGACCCCGTACGGCGGCTGCGCAGGCGGGCCTGGTCCAGGCGGTCGAGGAACAACGATCGGTTCGCGAGCTTCGTGAGGTCGTCGCGAAACACACGCTGTTCGAGCTCGCGCGCGACCTCGCGCTTCACCGTGACGTCGCGCATCGTGACCACGAGCCCGGCGACGTCCCTGTCGCCGAGCATGTTCACGAGATGCATCTCGAAGTCGCGCCGGCGGCCCTCGCCGTCGAGGAACATCCCGGTCAGCTCGTCGTAGGAGCCGGACGGCATGCTCACCGCGGCGCGGAGCTGACGCGCGACGCGTTCGGACTCCTCCATGCCGAGCGAATCGTCGAACCGCCGCCCGACGAGATTCTCGGCGTCGACGCCGAGGATCGTGCCGGCGCGCGGACTCGCGTACGAGATCACTCCCCCGCGGTCGAGCACGAAGATCGCGTCGTTCAGTCCTTGTACCAGGGCACCGAGGCGGCGCAGGCCGACCCGCAAGCCCGCGTCGCGCGCCCCGGCCGCGAGGTGCCAGAGGCGCAACGCAATCAGCACGAACATCGCGATCGCGCAGACGCCGGGAACCAAGGTGGCGGCGTCGCGGTGACCCGACGACCACGCGTTGGCGAGCGGGATGGTCGAACACAGTGCGACCGACGAGAGAATGGACAGGACACGGAGCCGGCTCGCGGGGTCGACGTCGACATCCTCGTCGACGCGAGCCGAGCTGCCGACCCGGCGCATGTCGCTCGCAGATTCGCGGCTCACCGCGATCGCGATGACCGAGAAGGCGAAGAGGGTGCTCAACTCGACCACACTCCGACCGGCGCCGGTCGAGTGGGTGATGCCCGCGCCTTCCAACAGATCGGCGGCCGCGAGCGGGATGACACCGATGAACAAGACCCGCGTGCCGAAATCGGTGCGGAACAACAGTCGCACCGCCGCCGCGCACACCACGATTGCGAGCAACGGTCGCGCGGCGCCGAGCCAACCGGCCGCGCCGTCCGGGCGCGACAGCACCGACGGGTACACGAGCATCGGCCAGCAGACCGCGGCCAGCGCGCAACCGACGATCGCGCAATCGAGCGCCGAGGCCCGACCGCCCTCGGCATCCGCATGCCGGACGATCGCCCCGAAGCCGAAGACGAGCACCGCGTACGCGACCAGTCGGAGCCCGTCGGACTGGTGCAGGAACGCGGTCCGGCCCGAGGCCTCGAACATGGTGTGCGCCGCCTCGCCGAGCACCACCAGACCTGCGCCGATCGCGACGGCCGTCCACCCCCGTCCGGCGGGCGCGGTCCTGTCCGCGCGGAACCCGACGCCTCTGACGATCAGCGTCCACAAGCCGACGAGCGCGGCAACATAGATCCAGCGACCGACGGTCCCGGTCACCGGCGCGACGGCCACCGCGATGGGCGCAAGCAGCGCAAGACCGACGAGCCGCGCGCCGGGAAGGTGGCGGCGCAGGCTCCGGTCGACCTCGGGCACGAATTCGTCGCTCGAGCGCGCCGGCCCTTCGCCGCTCGACTGCTTCGTGATCGAGAACATGAAACGCCTACATCGTCGGGTCGCCGAACCCGCTTGAGCCGGGCCTGCACCCTGGGACCACCGTCACAGAAGACGGCCGCGCCGGCGGCTCCGGATGACCCGCACGCGGCGACCGGCATGCCGGCGAAGGGGCCGGCTACGAGGTGCGGACGGCCATCCCGACCACGGGTGCGGGGGTGCCCGCGAGCGACCCGAAGAAGCGCGCGTCGCCGAAGCCGAAGATGCCGCAGTCGCCGGCGACGAACCAATACCCGTGTGCGGTCGGCGAAGCGGAGATCCTCTCTGCCTGCGAGAGATATGCCGTCGACTGCTGCTGGCCACCCGGACCGGTCAGGAGCACCCGGCTGAGCGGTGCGGTTCCGCCGATCGAAGGGCTGCGCGCGTCGGTGAGGCGGGCCGTGATCGTGACAACGGCCGGACCGTTGGAGGTGTCCACCGCGGTCGGGGTCATGCCGAGCGAGGCCAGCACGGGCGCGTCCGTGTCGACGGCAGCCCCGCTCCGTGGCATCGCACCGAAGGAGACGATCGCGCCGATGGCCAGAGCCACCGCGACCGCAATCGCCGTCACTACCGACCGCCGGCGCCGTGCAACCATCCCGACCCAATCGGCCCGAATCAGACCCGTCTGAGTCCGCCGCCGACCACCGACGCCCCCAACCCTGCCAACAGTGGGCAGGAAAACCGGCGCCACGTGCACGAATTCCTGCCAACAGTGGGCAGGGTTTGTGACGTCAGATCGTGGCGACGGGATTCGCGAGGGCGGGATCGACGTCGAGGGGCTCGAGCGGTTCGAGGCTGTTGGCCGGGGACTCCGGCGCCGCGACGCGGGGAATGAGGAACGACAGCAGTGCACCCGCGAGCACGACGACCCCCGCGAAGACGAGCGCGACTCGCGTCCCGTTGGCCACGCTCGTCCGCAACGCGTGCTGCAGGATCGTCGTGTCGTGCGTGCTCGTCGACGCGGGCGGCTTGTAGAACGCGCCTTGCGCGTGCACACCGGCCAATGCCTGTACCTTCAGGGCCGCCGGCAGCGCGGCGGCACGGATCCGGCTCACCGAGTGGCTCAGGATCTGCGCACTCAACAACGACCCGATCATCGCCACGCCCAACGCCGCGCCCACCTGGCGCACGGTCGTGTTCGCACCGCTCGCCACTCCGGAACTCTCGGCCGGAACCTCCGACATCACGACGTTCGTGAGCTGCGCGCCCGCGAACCCGATGCCGATGCCATAGAACGCGAGCCCGGGCACGAGCCGCAAGGCGGTGATGTCGAGCGAGACGGCGTGGAAGATCAACAGCATCCCCAGCGCGTACGAGAACAGCCCGATCCGCACCACGACCGTGGTGCCGACGGCCCGGATCAACCGACCACCGATTTGCGCGCCGAGGATGATGAAGACGCCCGTCGGGAACTGCCACCAACCGTTCTGCTCCGGCGACAGCAGCCGCGCGCCCTGCAGGAACACCGGGAGCACGAAGCTCAACCCGAACTGGCCCATCGCGAGCACGAGGCCGGTGAGCAGCCCGTAGCGGTACGTCTTGATCTTCAGGTGTGCGAACGGGAACAGCGGTGACGCGCTGCGCCGTTCCTTGGCGCGCTCGACGAAGTAGAAGCCGATCAGCACCGCGATCGACGTCACGAGCACGATCGGCATGATCGAAACCGCGCGCGACGCGGGCCAGACGTCGTGGCCGAAGACCGTGAAATCCTTCAGCGGCCTCCACCAGCCGTAGGTGCTCCCCTCGCTCAGCGCGAAGACCAGGAGGAACATCCCGATTGCGATGAGCGCGGCTCCGAGCGCGTCGAGAGGGATCTTACGACCGGCGCGCACGCCCTTCGTCATGAAGAACAACGCGCCGATGATCGCGAGCGGGGCGATGATCACGTTGATGCGAAACGACCAGCGCCACGAGTAGTTCGACGTCAGGAATCCGCCGACCACGGGCCCGAACGCGGCGGCCACTCCCGCGGTCGCACCCCACGCCGCGAACGCCGTTGCGCGCTCGCGGCCCTTGAAGGTGGTCGACAGGATTGCAAGCGTTGACGGCAGCATCAACGAAGCGCCGATGCCTTCGATGATCGCCTCGCCCAGGATGAGTTGGGCAACCGACGTCGACACCGACGCGACCAGTGAACCGACTCCGAAGAGCGCGGCCCCGATGATGAAGATCCGCCGATGGCCGTAGATGTCGCCGAGGCGGCCGCCGATGATCAGCAGCGTCGCGAACGTGAGCGCGTAGCCGGTCACGACCCACAACAGCGACGGCAGCGTGGTGTGGAAGTCGGCCCGGATGGTGGGGATCGCGACGTTCAGCACCGTGTTGTCGAGCACCACGATGAACGCCGCGAGGAGTACTACGAGCAGCGCAACCCAGCGCCGCGGATCGAGATGCTCGGCTTCGTCGAAGCGCGGTTGATCGACGATCACTTCGCGAGTCGGCGCTTCATGCGGCGAAGCTGCGCGAAGTCGAGCGGACGGCCGGGAAGCTCGGTGGCGTCCTCGGGGCGAAGGCCGTCGAGGATGATGCGCACGAAGCGCTCGCGCAGCATCGGTTGGAGCTCACCCGCGATCGCGGTCGCGTGCGCGACGCCGGAGAAGAGCATCGAGACGTCACCGGGTCCGATGTCGGCCCGGATCGCGCCCGCAGCCTGGGCCCGGGCGACGAGCTCCGACACCGCACGCAGCACCTTCTCGCGCGGCGAGGCGGCCGACGCGAACACGTCTTCGTTCGCCATCTGGTCGGCGAGGGCGCGGTGGCGGACCTGGAAGTCGCCCAACCCGACGACGAACCGCTCGAACGCGTGCCCGGGATCGGGATCCTCCATCGCCGCTTCGACCTGGCGCAGCAAGGTTTCGTACATCTCGCCGACGACGGCCTCGACGAGCGCCTGCTTGGTGGGGAAATTGCGGCACACCGTGCCGACCCCGACTCCGGCCCGGCGCGCGACCTCCTCGATCGGCGCCTTCAGCCCCGACTCGGCGAAGACCTCCTCCGCCGCGGTCAACACCCGCTCCCGATTGCGCCGGGCATCGGCCCTCCGGGGGGTCTGCGTTTCAAGCGGAAGCATGATTCCGATTATAGTGACGATCCGGAAGCGGCGTTCCACTTCGGGACCGGCCGCTTCACCGATTTCCGCCCGACTCTCCATCCCCCCGGAGTGACCATGGATGCCGCGCCCCAGACTCCGGCCGATCTCGCGTTCGACCGTCGCTGGTGGACGCTCGCCGTGCTCTGCCTGAGCCTGCTGATCGTCTTCGTCGGTAACTCGAGCCTCAACGTCGCGATCCCTACCCTCTCGCGCGACCTGCATGCGTCGCAGTCACAACTCCAGTGGGTCGTCGCCATCTACTCGCTCGTGTTCGCCGGCCTCCTCTTCTCGACCGGCGCGTTGGGCGACCGGTTCGGGCGCAAGGGCGCGCTGCAACTCGGCCTCCTCCTGTTCCTCGTCGGCGCCGCGCTCGCGTCGGAGTCGACGGGCATGGGTCAACTCATCGCCTGCCGCGCCATCATGGGCGTCGCGGGCGCGCTGATCATGCCCTCGACGTTGTCGATCATCATCAACGTCTTCCCCGCGCACGAGCGCCCGAAAGCGATCGCGATCTGGGCGAGCGTCACCGGTGCCGCGGGGGCGTTCGGGCCCGTCGCGAGCGGCATTCTGCTCGGTCACTTCTGGTACGGGTCGATCTTTCTGATCAACATCCCGGTGATCGCGGTCGCTCTGATCGCCGGCAAGTTCCTCGTTCCGAAGTCGCGCGACCCCGAAGAGTCGCAGTTCGACCCGCTGGGTGCCGTCCTCTCGATCATCGGCATCGTCGCGCTCGTGTACGGGCTCATCGAGGCGCCGGACAAGGGCTGGATGAGTGTCGGGACCCTCGCCGCCTTCGCGGTCGCGATCGTCGTCCTGGCGTTGTTCGTCGCCTGGGAGCTGCACACCCCCGAGCCGATGCTCGACATGCATTACTTCCGCATCCCGGCGTTCAGCACGGGTACGGGCGGCATGATCCTCGTGTTCGTAGCGATGTACGGAGTGATGTTCCTCATCACGCAGTACTTCCAGGAGGTCCTCGGTTACAGCCCGCTCTCCGCGGCGCTGCGCCTCATGCCGATCGCCGCGATCATGATGGTGGTCGCGCCGAACACCCCGAAGTTGAGCGCGCGCTTCGGCGCGCACCGCGCGGTCGCGTTCGGCATGCTCCTCATCGCGACGGGCCTGTTCCTCCTGATCGGTCTGACCACACACACGCCGTACGCGTACGTCGTGATGTGCCTGGTACCCCTGACGACGGGTATCGCCCTCTCGATGTCACCGATGACCGCGTCGATCATGTCGGCGGTGCCCCCGCGGCGCGCCGGCGCCGGATCGGCGATGAACGACGCGACCCGCGAGCTCGGAGCCGCCCTCGGCATCGCGGTGCTCGGCAGCGTCGCCGCGTCGCGCTACGCGAGCTCGGTTGCGCCCGCGCTACGAGGCCTGAGCAAGGTTGACCAGTCGAGCGCCCGCACCTCGATCGCGGGCGCGTTGCGCGTCGCGTCGACGCTGCCGGGCGCGGCCGGCAGAACACTCGCATCCAGCGCATCGCACGCGTTCATCAACGGCATCCACCTCGCGGTCGTCGTGGGCGCGATCCTCGCCGTCATCAGCGCCGTCATCGTCTACCGCAACCTCCCCCACTCCCTGGTGCCGTCTGGTGCGATGCACGGCCCGACCGAGGCGCTCGAGGAGGTCGCGGCCATGGGTCTCGGCGGCGTTCCCCCGGTCTTCGCCGACGTGGAACGTGACGAGGAGCGCGCGCTCGAGAACGACCGGCGCATGCACCGCGAACGGGAACGGCGGCCCGACCGGCCGGGAGATCGCGAACGGGACCGGGAACGCTCGGCCTGACCGCCCGGGAGCGGTATCAGGGGTCGCGGCGACGAGCATTTCGCCCCGGACGGCCCGGTGCCTCTATGTTTCCGGCATGGCAGTTTCTCGCAAGCCGGCGCGCACCGCCGGCGCGCCACCGAAGCCTCCCACCGATCTCGAAGCCGCGGCCGCCCGCCAGCGGGCCCGGGAACGAGCGGGAGAAGACGAGCACCCTCGCAAGAGCGGCCCCGCCCGAGGCGGCAAGGGCTAGCCGCGAGGCGTTCGCCAACCCTGTCGTCGGACTGAAGAAGGCCTATCGGGCAACTGACCGGTCGGGTCAGGCTTCCGACGGTCCCGGCCGCACGATGTAGTCGTCGGCGGCGTCGTCCCACTCCATCTCGACGAGCCCGCGGGCGCGCGCGGCCTTCACGAACTGCAGGAAGCCGCCGTAGCCGAACCGCTTCTCGCTGAAGTCGGGCTCCACCTTGCGGAGTTGGGTCTTCAGGCCCGAGAGGTGCGGCGGCCCCGACTTCTCGGTGAGCCGGTCGACGACCGACCGCAGCAGCGCGAACGCGGCCTGCTCGTCGCGGGCCTCGGTCGGGAAGCTGACCTCCGGGTCACCTTGGCCGGGGCCGGGCGACAGGGCGACGACTCCCTGTTCCTCGAGATTGCGCAGCAGCTCGGAGAATCCGCGGAACCCGTAGGTGGTCTCGCTGAACGTCGGGTCCTTGCGCAACAGCGCCCGCTTCAGCATCGACGCGAGCACCGGACCACCGGCGCTGCGCGACAACCCCGACAGCGTTTGGGTCACCAGTACGCCGAGGTCGGCCTCAACGGGTCGCGCCGGTTGTTCCTCGTCGACGATGGGCTCCTCTTCGACCGCGGCCGCCGCGGCTCGGCGGGGCCGGGCCGGTCGAGACGAAGAACGCCGCGGCGAGGCGGCCGCGAGCTCGACACCCTCGAGCCGCTCGTAGAACAGGAACTCGTCACACGCGGGTGGCAGCAGCGAAGACGTCGACGCTTCGACGCCGATACCGATCACCCGGCGGTTCAACTCCCGCAGCTTGTGGACGAGCGGCGTGAAGTCGCTGTCGCCGGTACCGAGCACGAACGTCGTGATGTAGTCGCGCTCGAAGCACAGCTCGATCGCGTCGACGGCCATCTTGATGTCGGCGGCGTTCTTGCGCACCAACCCCATCCGTTGCGGCATCTCGATCAGTTCGACATGGTGGCGGGTCAGCATCCGCCGGTCCTCGTCGAAGCGTGACCAGTCGGCGTAGGCGCGCCGCACGACGACCCGACCCCGCTCGGCCAGCGCGTCGGCGACCGGGCGGAAGTCGAACTGGTGTTGGTGCAGCTGTTCCTGCGCGCCCAGCGCGAGGTTCTCGTAGTCGAGGAAGAGTGCGATGCGTTCGTCGTCGTTGCTCAAGCGCTCGCGACAGTATCGGCAACCGCCCGCCGCGACCGGCGAGTCAGGCGCGGACCCAGCAGGCGCGAAACGAGATAGATGCCGAAGCTGATCGACGTGACGAACACACTCGGCTTCACCGTTGTGCTCGCCAGGCTCGCGAGAATCCCGCCGTCGGCCGCCACCAGCGCGAAGACGATCGAGAGGGCGGTGACCCGCAGCGGGTTCGGCGTCCAGCGTTGCGCGGCGGCCGCGGGCGTGATCGCGAGGCTCAGCACGAGCAACGTGCCGACCACCTGCGCCGCGGCCGTGACGGTGAGCGCGAGCACGACGAGGAAGACGAAACCGAGCAGGCGTACCGGGACGCCGCGCGCGGCCGCGACGTCGGCGTCCACCGACGCGAACAGCAACGGCCGGTACACGAACGACATCACGAGCACGACGCCGACCCCGATCCCGACCAGTGCGAGAAGTTGGTCGTTGCTCACCCCGAAGATGTTGCCAAACAAGATGTTGGTCGCAGCCGTCGCGAACCCGCGGTAGTAGCCGAGCAGCAGCACACCCATGCCGAGTCCGAACGCGAGGATGACGCCGATCGCCGAGTCACGTTCGCGTTCGCGCACCCCGAGCGCGCCGATGACCATCGCGACGACGAGCGCGCCCACGAGGGCGCCCCCGATCGGGTTGTTGTCGACCAACAGTCCCGCGGCGGCCCCCGTGAACGCGAGCTCGCTCGTACCGTGCACCGCGAACGCCATGCCGCGCGTCACGACGAACGGACCGATGAGCCCGCACGTGACCGCGACCAGCGCGCCCGCGATCAGCGCGTGCTGGGCAAACGGCTGCGAGAGATAGAGGGCGCCCGTCAATGCGACCGGGTTCCATGACCGTGACCGGCGCCGTGATGGTCGTGGTGGTGGTGATGATGACCACCGGGTTCCGTCGGCGTGCTCTCGTCGGAGCCGACGACGATGATCCGGCCGCGCACCTCGATGACGTCGATGTCGATGCCGTAGAGCTCGCTGAGTCCGTCACTCGTCAGCACCTCGGCCGGTGTTCCGACCGCCCAGCGCCCACCGACGAGATAGAGCACGCGGTCGACATACGGGAGTATCGGATTGATCTCGTGCGTGACGAACACGACCGCGGTCCCGCTCGCTCGGCGCCGGGCATCGATGAGCTCGCTGACGGCTTGTTGGTGCGACAGGTCGAGCGACAACAACGGCTCGTCGCACAACAGCACCTTGGGATCGCCAATCAACGCCTGCGCGATGCGCAGACGCTGTTGCTCGCCGCCCGAGAGGAGCCCGATCGGCGCGCCGGCATAACGCTCGGCGCCGACCGACCGGATGGCGTCGTCGACGCGCGCCCGGCTCTGCCGGTTGTCGAACGGAAGGCCCCGCCGATGGCCGTCGAGGCCGAATCGCACGAGGTCACGGCCCCGGATCGGCAGGTCGGGGTCGAACGCGCGCTGCTGCGGCACATATCCGAGATCGGGGCTCCCCCGCCTCGGCGCGCGCCCGTTGACCTCGGCGGTTCCGGCCGCGAGTCGGGTGAGCCCGAGCAGGATGCGCAGCAAGGTCGTCTTGCCCGATCCGTTCGGACCGAGCACGGCGAGGAATTCCCCCGGCGCGAGCTCGAGGTCGAGGTGTTCGAACAACACGCGCGTGCCGTACGCCATCGACGCGTCGCGCAGCCGGACGGCGGGCACCGTCATCCTCCCAGCGCGCGCAGAATCTCGGTGAGCTGGTTCTCCTGCCACACCTGGTAGCTCGCCGTGCCGTGTGGGAGCGTCTCGGTGACCGCAACCACCGGTATGCCGGCGCGACGCGCGAGGTCCTGGACGTGCTGGGTCACCGGACTCGTCGCCTGCGCGTTGTAGAGCAGAACGCGGATGCGATGCTGCGTCACGAGGTCGTACATCGTCTGCGCGTCGCCCGGGCTCGGCTCGTTGCCGTCCTCGATCGCCCGCGCGAAACCCGGCGGCGTCTTCACGCTCAGGCCCGCCGCGTCGAGGACGTATTGCGGCACGCGCTCCGTATACGCGACGGGCGCGCCGGGATACTTCCTCGTGATCTCGTCGATCGTGCGTAGCAGCGGTGCGAGCGACGCGTCGAACGCCGCTCGGTTCGTCGCGAACACCGCTTTGTCGGCGGGATCCGCCGCGGCCAGCTCCGATTCGATCGCGCGCGCCACCTCCGAGATTCGCGGGATGTCGTACCAGAGATGTGGGTTCGCGTCGGCCCCCGACACGTGTAGGACGTCGGCGACGGTGAGGACGACGCGGCCCGCGTGATTGGTCGCACCGAGCAACTTGGACATGAAGTCGTCGTACCCGAGCCCGTTGACGACGACCACGCGCGCGTCCGCGACATCAGCCGCGTTGCGCGCGTCCGACTCGTACTGGTGCGGATCCGCACTCGGGTCGCTGATGATCGACTTCACCGACACGTGCGACCCACCGATCTGGCGCACGATGTCTCCCCAGAAGTTCTCGGCCGCGACGACGCTCACCGCGGACGTACTCCCTTTCGATCCGGATCCAGATCCGCAGCCGGTTGCGACGATCAACACCAGGACGGGGAGGGAGATCAGACGGGCGAAGCGCACGCCATAATAAGAACGGTTCTCATTCTCGAAGTCAAGTCGTTCCTGTCGCCTGCTGTCCGCCCCTGGCGCCCGCCGGGGACCGGCCAAGATGGCGGGGATGGAGCGCCCCGCCCCCGAGGGATCCCGAAGCGACTCGTCGATCGTGGTGCGAATCGCCGTCGCGAGCGCGCTCGTCGGTTTCCTGCTCGCAGTCGAGGAAAATTCTCATCTCCGGGGCTGGGCGGTCCTGTTCGCCGGGGTGGCGATCGTCGCGACGTACGCGGCCCACCGCCTGCCGTCCAACCGCACCCTGGCGGTGATCGGGGCTGCGATCGCCGCGACTTCGGCGTGGCTGCTGCCGCAGCGCGACGACGTTGCCGTCACCGCAGTGCTCGTCTTCCTCTTCGCCCTCGGCGCCGGCCTCGCCGTCGATACCTGGGTCGTGACCAAGCTGTCGTCGAAGGGCCGGAACACAGTCATCGCCGCGCTCGTCGTCGCGATCGCGCTCTTCCTCGTCTTCTCCCAGGGCGTGCTGCTGGTCGTCGTCGTGCTGACCGTGCTCGTCGGAACCGCGGCGACATTGGCGGGACGCCTCCCGGCGCGCACGACCACCCGACCCCGCGCGCTCGCGTTCGGCGCGGTCCTGGTCGTGTCGACGCTCCTCTTCACGGCCTACATCGGCGCGGAGACGCCGGCCGCGACGTGGTTTGGCGGCGGCGCCGTGCACGGCCCCACGAACACCGGCCAGGTCGCGCTGACGTTCGACGACGGACCGAATCTCGGTTCGACCGAGAAGATCATGGCCATCCTCGACGCGCACGGAGTCAAGGGAACGTTCTTCGAGGTCGGCAAGGCAATCGATGCCGCGCCGGCCATCACGCGCGCGCTCTTCGACGACGGCCAACTCCTCGGTAACCATTCCTACAACCACGACCAGTGGCGCTGGCTCGATCCCCGCTACCCCGAACTACAACGCACGCAGGCCGCCTTCGAACGGGCGATCGGTACGTGCCCGGTGCTCTACCGACCGCCGCACGGCGATCGCACGCCGTTCCTCGCGAACGTCGTGCGCGACCACCACATGCACATGGTCTTGTGGAGCGCGTCGGCCGGCGACTGGGCCACGAACGACGCCGCGCTCGTCGCCCGTCGCATCCTGGCCAACGCGCGGCCCGGCGCGATCCTGCTGTTGCACGACGGCCTCGACGGCAACCCGGAGGCCGACCGCAGTGTGCTCGAGCGCGCGCTGCCGCTCATCATCGACGGCTTGCGCGCCAAGGGCCTGTCACCCGTCCGGCTCGATCGCCTCCTCGGCACGGAGGCGTATCAACCCTGCTGAGTTTGGGCTGATCGATGCGTTGATCGTTGCGCTCGACGACCCACCGATCCGGGTCCGGACGCGAAAGAGCCGCCGGTACAAGACCGGCGGCTCCCGCGAAGTGACTGACGTCAGATGACTCGGACGTTCTGCGCCTCTTGACCCTTGCGGCCCTGGGCAACGTCGAACTCGACGCGCTGGCCCTCGTCGAGGGTCTTGTATCCGTCACCCTGGATTGCGGAGAAGTGAACGAACACGTCGTCACCTTGCTCGCGGGAGATGAAGCCGTAACCCTTTTCGGCATTGAAGAACTTAACCGTGCCTTGTGCCACGAAATACTCGTTTCTGATACGCGACCGACCGACCTGTTCGACCGGTTCGCCGAAGGCAGTGTATTGGACCACGGCGCCACCGCTACCCTTGCCGGAAATTGTTGCCAACGACCGAGCGCACGGGTCGTGGTTGCAGACCACTGCAGGCGGCGAGTCGGGGGGCGCGACCGTGGGTATCGAGCTCGAAGGCCTGGTCGGCATACTGCTGTTCGGCTTCTGGATCTGGGCGATCCTCGACGTCATCGCGACGGAGGCTGAGCTGTGCCGGAACCTTCCCAAGGGCGTCTGGCTCATCCTCGTCCTGATCCTGCCCGACATCGGCTCGCTCGTCTGGGTTCTGCTCGGCCGGCCCGAGCGTGGGAGCTGGCGACCGGGATCGACCGACTTCTCCGCGCCCCGCCGGCCCGTCGGCGTGGAGGACGATCCGCGGTACAGCGCGACGCCCGCGGTCACGGATCGCCGGTCCGAAGAGCTCGACCGACGACTCGACGAATGGGAAGCCGCGCGACGCGCGAAGGACGCCGACCTCGACCGCCGGGAAGCCGAACTGCGCGAACGTGAGCTCGCGCTGCGCGAACGCGAGATCGAGAAGCGCGAACGCGGAACCGACGCCTAGGCCGCGGTTCCCCGCGCCCGCAGCAACGCCTCGTTCGGGTGTTCCGGCAGCTCGGTGAGCGGCTGCGCGAGCTCCGCCCGGGTCGGGCCGAACCGATCACTCAACGGCTTCAAGGCGCTGACGTCGAAGTCGTAGAGCTTGGCCACGTTGTCGGTGAGGATCTTCTGCATGTCGGCCGGGCTCCAGTCGGAGAAGACCTGACGCAGCGCCTCACGCGAGAACGGATACGTGCCCTCGTCGTGCGGGTAGTCGGAGCCCCACATGAACTTGTCGAGACCGACCGTTTCCTTGGCGGCGCGCGCGTCGGCCGGACCGGGGAAGCTCACGCCGAGCCACACGTTCTGCTGGAAGTACTCCGACGCCGTCTTCGGAAGAATGTGTTCGGGCTTGAAACGCAGCTCGCCGATCGCACCCGACTTCTTCACGCGCTTGAGCACGTCGTCCATCTGGGCGAGGAACGGCGGGATCCACGCGCAACCCTGCTCCGTCATGACGAATTTCAGCTGCGGGAACCGCTCGAACACGCCCGACAGCAACATGAACACCAACGGGCGTCGGGAGTATCCACCGAGCTCGGTGATCTGGATCAGCGCGGACGACGGGTGCGGCAGATATGAGGGACCGCCGACGCCGCCGTGACAGTTGATCGGGACCTCGAGGTCTTCGGCCACGGCCCACAGCCGGTCGTAGTCGGGGTGGTTCAGCGGCTTCAGCCAGGTGGCGTCGGGCGGCACCGACGGCATGAGCGCGCCGCCGCGCAGGCCGTGCTCCTTGATCCACTTGATGTCTTCGATCGCGTCGTCGATGTCGTTGACGAAGAACTGGCCGATACCCGCGCGCCGCTCGGGATACTGACCGCAGAAGTCTTCCAGCCAGCGGTTGTGCGCGCGCACTCCCGCGAGCCGGTGCTCGTACTCGTCGGGGGTGGGCGGCGCCGCGAAGAGCACGAAGCTCGGGAAGAACGGCGGGACCGTGTTCGGGAAGATCACCTCGCCGACGACACCGTCGGCGTCCTGTTGACCGTTGCGCATCTCGTTGTCCCAGTTGCGCAGACGACGGTCGTCGCCGAGGTCCTTGAAGGGGTTCTTGTACTTGTTGCGCCAGGCGTCGAAGTCGTCGAGGTACTTCGCTTCGAGGAAGTCGCGGTACTGCGCGTGGCTGCCGCCTGCGTGCGTGTCGGCCGAGATGATCGTGTAGCGCGGATCGGTCGCTGTCGCCACGGGTCCTCCAGGGCATTAAGGTATTCGAAACGGCACTTAACTAGAATCGGATTCTAGTATAGTGGCGACGATGCCCGACGCCAAGCCGACGCTCACGCCGTCGCCCTCGCCGGCGCCGTTGACCGCGGCGCAGCAGGCGCGGCGCGATCGGATCGTCGACGCGGGCCTCACGCTGCTCGCCGAGCGCGCCTACGACAAGATCCAGGTGAAGGACGTCGCCGAAGAGGCGAACGTCGCGCTGGGCACGCTGTACCACTACTTCTCGTCGAAGGAACACCTCTTCGCGGAGGTGCTCGTGCGGTGGGCGGCGACGTTGCGCACGAACATCTCGCGCAATCCGTTGCGCGGCCTCGACGACGCGCAACGACTCACGCAGGTGATCAGCCGATCGGTGCGCGCCTTCCAACGCCAACCCTCGCTCGCCCGGCTGATTGCGACGCTCGAGACGTCCGCCGACCCGTATGCGACCGAGATCCTCGCCCGGCTCGCACAGACCACGACCGACATCTACGTCGAAGCGATCCACGACGTCGACCGCGACACCGCCGAGCGCATCGTCAGAGTCGTCGACGCCGTGCTCGCCGCGCGCTTGCGGGCGTGGGTGGCGGGACGAATCACGATTACAACCGTCACCGAAGATCTCGCGGACGCGATCGCGCTGCTCCTCGATCCCGCTTCGGCCGCCGCGCCCCGCGTCTAGCGGATAGCTAGATCGCGCGTTCGTAGTAGAGCGGCTCGTCGGTGTCGACGGCGAAGTACACGCGACCGCGCCGCTGCGCGAGCAATGCACCCGATCGTGCGGATACCAACGCGTCGTCGCGTTCGACGGCCCAGAGTTCGCGATCGCTCGCCCGAATGAACTCGTGACCACGCTCGGCGTACGCGAACACCGCGCCGTCTTCGAAGCGGCAGAGACAACGCGGATGCACGGGTTGGAGCTGTTCGACCGTGCGATCGAAGAAGGGTTCAACGGTGCGGAGATCACTCTGCAATGCCATAAGGCCCCCTTACCCGCCGCCGGCTGAATGGAAGCGTACCGCCGACGGGCCGTCCGGTACAGGGGCGGTCAGTGCTGGTTTGTAGGGGAATTCCTGCGCGCGAAGAGTGCCGCGGCGGTCGCGGCATCCGCCGGGAGACACGTCTCCGGAGAGAGCTCTGCGACCGTGGCGACGGGCCGCGCGGACACCTCGACGATGGGCCTCGAGGCCGACGTCAAACTCGACGGCCCGTGGCGGTTCGCCGCGGTGCGGCGTCGTCAGCCCTCGCCGAGAACCTCGCGCACCGCGCGCTCGAAATGGGCCGTCCGGTCGTCGTCGGCGCCGACCAGCGCGACCACCCACCGCCGCACGTCGTCCAGATCAAGGGTGCCGGCGGTAAGGAGCAACATCTGCTCGATGTCGATCCAGTCCTTGCGCCGGTTGTAGACCACCTTGCACACCAGGAGGTCCTCCGGCGCCAGGATGACGATCGGGTCGCCGCCGAACGGAACCGTCCGGACTCGTGCCGCGGCGTGAAAATGGAATGCGTCGTACGCGAAGAAGAGATCGATGGGCGTTGTTCCCCAGTGGAGACGCACCTGGCCGTCGCGCAACACCGATCGGCGTTCGGCGGCGGAGGTTGCGATGCCCAGACCACTGAGCACGCCGGAAACGCGGTCTACATCGTCGGGCGCGACGAACACGTTGATGTCGACATCGACGGTGGCGCGAGGCTCGGCGTAGTACGCGAGCGCCAAGGCGCCGCCAAAGGCGAAGGGCACATCGGACGAGCCGAGCACGCGCGCGAGGCCGACGATCTTGTCGCTGAGTGACGGGCCGGCTTCCGTCACTGCATGCCCTTCGACGAAAGGCGCGGGAAGGCGGAGGCGCGGGAACGGGCACGCGCCGGAATCCGGCTCGCGACGTCAACGAGGTCGCGCAGCGCTCGGCCCTTCGTGGAGTCGTCGGCACCGAGCCACTCGATCGCCGACTGCAAGCTGTCGGGAACCTCGACCGGGCCCCGGGGCAGCGCCCGCCGGAGTTCAGCGATGAGCGCCGGAGGTAACGACTCGCCGTTGTGGAGTCGGGCGAGCAATTCGCTCGCGGTCGCCGCCGCCTCGTGCGATCGCTGTGGTACGCGCAAGGCGGAGGCGCGGGCTCGGATCTTGTCGGCGTCGAACGTCCTCTGCGCCCGGGCGGCCGCGTCGGCGATGACTCCGGCAGTCAACACTCGGAACGTTGCGAGCGTTCGGGCTCGGGGTCCGGCGGCGGTCATGACGGATTCACGGATCTCGTAGCGGCTCGGGCCGCGATCTCCGGGAACCTCTCGGGGCCGGCGGTCCGGGCGGACCACTAGGTACGCCATAGTGGGCAGATTACCACTATCGGAGTAGGGCTAGCGTCAACTGTCGTGGCCCGGGGTGACGACGCGATCGAGATGGAGATCGACGGGCACCCGGTCCGCATCTCGAGTCCCGGCAAGGTGCTCTTTCCGGAGCGGGGCGAGACCAAGCTCGACCTCGTCAACTACTACCTCGCCGTCGCCGAACCGATCATGCGGACCATCGGCGGGCGCCCCGTGCTCATGCAGCGCTTTCCGCACGGCGCGACCGGCTCGTCGTTCTTCCAGAAGCGCGTTCCCGACAACGCGCCCGACTGGCTCGAGACCACGATCGTCAGCACGCCGAACGGCACCGACTCGCGGGCGCTCGTGGCCGCGGATCTCGCGCACATCGCCTGGGCGGTGAACCTCGGATGCCTCGGCTTCCACGTGTGGCCCGCGCACGCGGACGATCCCGAACACGCCGACGAGCTGCGCATCGATCTCGATCCGCAACCCGGCACGGGCTTCGAGGAAGCGCGTGCTGCGGCCGTCGACGTGCGGACGTTGTTCGAGGAACTCGGCATCGAAGCGCATCCCAAGACGACGGGGAACCGCGGCATACACGTCTACGTGCGGCTCCTTCCCCGCTGGGACTCGATCGAGGTGCGCCGCGCGGCGGTGGCAGTCGCGCGCGAGCTCGCCCGGCGCAACCCTGCGCTCATCACCGACGCGTGGTGGAAGGAAGAACGCGGCGAGCGGATCTTCATCGACTTCAACCAGAACGCACCGCACAAGACGATCTTCGGCGCGTGGTGCGTGCGGGCACGCGAGGGCGCGCAAGTGTCGACGCCGTTCGCGTGGAGCGAGCTCGAGACGATCGTCGCCGACGCACAGACGATCGCGACGGTGCCGCGGCGCGTCGCCGAGCTCGGCGACCCCTGGGCCGACATGCCCACCGAACCGCAGTCGATCGAGCCGCTGCTCGCGATGTATCAACGCGACCTCGACAACGGGCTGCAGGACGCACCCTGGCCGCCCGTGTATCCCAAGATGCCGGGCGAACCACCGCGGGTCGCACCGAGCCGGGCCAAGAAGGAAACTCCCGAGAAGGAGAGCCCGGAGAAGGAAAGCCCGGAGGCTGGAGATACGGAGGCGAAGCCGAAGAAGCGCGCACCGCGGAAATACCCGCCGGGAAAGTCGCGAGGCATATGACGTTCAAGGGTTGGCCCGAGGCGGCGATCGACTTCTTCGCCGGTCTCGAGGTCGACAACTCCAAGGCGTACTGGACGGCGCACCGTTCGATCTACGACGAGTGCGTGAAGGCTCCGTTCGAGGAGCTGACGGCGACCATCGAGAAGGAATTCGGCCCGCTGCGCGTGTTCCGTCCCAACCGCGACATCCGGTTCTCGAAGGACAAGACGCCGTACAATACCTCGGCCGCGGCCGTGACCGAGAGTCAAGGCTGCACGGCGTACTACGTGAAGATCACGGCGACCGGCCTCTACGCCGGCAGCCGCTAATACCACAATCAGACCCACCAGCT
>JAODBI010000255.1 GCA_025463875.1 Actinomycetes bacterium | reverse complement strand
GCATTCGCTCAGCTCCGACAGGTCGGCGACGGCGCGGACCCGGCCGAGCGCCGCGTCGCGCTCGGCGGTGTCGAGCTTCCCGCGGTCGACTTGCTTGGCCAACGACTTCTCGAGACCGGCGACCATGGCGTCCGCGCTGGCCTGGGCCCGGCTCCGCAGGACCACTTCGATGCCCGCCTTGGCCGCGACCTCGGCGATGCCCGAGCCCATGATCCCCGACCCCACGATCACGACCCGTTTGACCGTCATCAACTTGTCCTCCTGTGTGAAGGCCGAAAGGCTACCGGTGGGTAGTGAGATCCGGCGAGTGCGCTCGGGCCGAGACGGGCGCTCGTAGGATCCACGGCGTGAACACGGGATCGAGGGCGTGAGCAGGGCCTCGGGCGCGGGGACGGGGACCGTCGCCTTCGTCGGCGGCGACGAATGGACCGAACCGTGCTCGACCTTCGACACCCGTCTCCTGGAGCTGGCCGGCACCGACGAAGTGCTCGTCCTGCCCACGGCCGCCGCCTTCGAGCATCCCGACCGGGCCGTCGAACGCGCCTCCCGTTACTTCGAGACCTTGGGCGCCAAGGTCACCGGGCTCCCGGTGGTCAATCGCCGCGACGCGGAAGCCGACGCCAACATCTCCGCGGTTCGCGTGGCCAAGTTCGTCTATATCGCCGACGGTTCGCCGCTGCACCTGCGTTCCGTGTTGAAGAGCAGCGCGTTCTACGACGCGATGGTCTACGCGTACGGCCGCGGCGCAGTGATCGCGGCGTCCGGCGCCGGAGCCACCGTGCTCGGCGACCCGATGGTCGACCCCCGCGGCGGTGCGTACACCGTCGGGCTCGGCCTCGTGCCCGGCATCGCGATCTTCCCGTACCACGGGCGCGCCGCCGAGCATCTGCGGGAGCGCTCCGTCGACCTGCTCGCCCGCGACGCGGTGCTGGTCGGCATCGACGAGCAGACCGCGCTCGTCCGCACCGGCGCCGCGCCCTGGGAGGTCATGGGTGCGGGCGGGGCAACCGTCTATCGCAAGGACGCGCCGCCCAAGCTGGCGAAGAGCGGCACCACCGTCGAGCTCGACGGCGCGACTACGACTCGCTGATCGTCACCTTGTAGATGTACAGCGGCCGCGCCGGTGCTCCGTCACCGGACGCCGGCACCAACTTCGCCATCTTCTGGACGTTCGCGAGACCCGAGCTCACCTTCCCGACGTAGCCGTAGTGCGACCCGATGCTGCTCGCGTCGCCGGTGTCGATGAAGAACTGGGAGCCCGCGCTGCCGTCCGGCGCGCTCGACGTCTTCGCCCACGCGACCGCGCCCGCCGGGTACTTCCCGTCCGGCGGGAGCTCGACCGGCGTGCTGTACCCGGGCCCACCGTTGCCGTTCCCGAGCGGATCGCCGCCCTGGACGATCGGCGGGCTCGTCGAGATGCGGTGCCACTTCAGCCCGTCGAAGTAACCGAGACGAGCGAGGGACACGAAGTTGTTCACGCTCTTGGGCGCGTTCTTGGCGTCGAGAGCGAGCTTCACCTCGCCGCACGATGTCGTCATCGTCGCGACGTAGGTCTTCGACGAGTCGATCGTCATCGCGGGCGCCTTCAGATTGGTCGGCTTCGTCGTCGTCTTGGGCACCGTCCCGACGCACCCGGCCGGATAGGCCGCGGCGACGGCGGTCGTCGGCGGGGTCGATGACGACGAGGGGCTCGCAACGACCTTCTTCTTGTTTCCGCCCCCGAGCCACGTGACGAGCAGGATCGCGACCACGAAGACCCCTACCGCGATTGCGGCGTTGCGGATCGTCCGATTGCGCCGGCGTTTCTTCAGCGCGGCCTCGCGCGCCTCGCGGGCGAGGCGGGCATTCTCCTTCTGACGCTGACGCTTGTCTGCACTCGGCACGGCCGACGAGGGTACAGGGCGGCGAATCTCGTCCGAGGTTCGCCGAGCCCGCCGGTACCCTTGACACCCGTGGGTCTACTGGTTCAGAAGTTCGGCGGGAGCTCGGTCGCGGACCCGGATCGCATCCGGGCCGTCGCCGACCACCTCGTCCGGACGCGCCGCGAGGGAAGCGACGTCGTCGCGGTCGTCTCGGCGATGGGCAAGACAACGGACGACCTCGTGCGGCTCGCGGGCGACGTCGCCCGCCATCCGGGCGGGCGCGAGATGGACATGCTCCTCACCGCCGGCGAGCGCATCTCGATGGCGCTGCTCTCGATGGCCGTCGAGGACCTCGGCCAACCCGCGGTGAGCTTCACCGGGAGCCAGGCCGGGATCGTGACGGACACCGACCACGGCAAGGCCAAGATCATCGAGGTTCGCGGCGACCGCATCCGCGCCGCGGTGAGTGAGGGCAAGGTCGCGATCGTCGCCGGCTTCCAGGGCGTCTCGACCTCCCTCGACATCACCACCCTGGGTCGCGGCGGTTCCGATACGACGGCCGTCGCGCTCGCCGCCGCGCTCGGCGCCGATGCCTGCGAGATCTACACCGACGTGGAAGGCGTGTACACCGCCGATCCGCGCATCGTGCCGACCGCCCGCAAACTCGCCCGCGTCTCGTTCGACGAGATGCTCGAGATGGCGGCGACGGGCGGGCGCGTGCTCGCACTGCGATCGGTCGAGTTCGCCCGCAACCACAACGTGAAGGTGCACGTGCGGTCGAGCTTCACGTGGGCACCGGGAACCTGGATCACCGAGGAGGACGCAGAGATGGACGCGGTCGAAGCAATGGAGCAGGCGATCATCTCGGGTGTGACGCACGACACCGGCGAGGCCAAGGTCACGATCGAGCGCGTCCCCGACCGACCCGGTATCGCGGCGACGATCTTCCGTGATCTGGCGGAGGCGGGGATCAACGTCGACATGATCGTGCAGAACGTCTCGAGCGCGGGTCACACCGACATCTCGTTCACGGTCCCGCGTCCCGACGTCGACCGCACCGCGCGCTGCATGGAGAAGATCGTCGTCGACACCGAGGCGATCGGCTTCGCGACCGATGAGCACATCGGGCGCGTGTCGCTCGTGGGCGCGGGCATGAAGACGCATCCCGGTATCGCGGCCCGCATGTTCGAGACCCTTGCCAGCGAGGGCGTGAACATCGAGATGATCAGCACATCGACGATTCGAATCTCGTGCGTGCTCGCCGAGGACGACGTGGAACGCGCCGTACGTTCGCTGCACGCGGCGTTCGGTCTGGACAAGGAGTAGTTGGTCGTGCGTGTCGGTCTGATGGGTGCCACCGGGATGGTGGGCACCGAGATGTTGAGGATCCTCGACGAGCGCTCGTTCCCCGTGAGCGAGCTACGGGCGTACGCGTCGGCCCGTTCCGAGGGCCGCAAGCTGCCGTTCGCGGGCGGCGAGGTCGTGTGCGAGGTGCTGCGACCGGGGTGCTTCGACGGTCTCGACCTCGTCATCATCGACGTCGACGAGCCGCTCTCGCTCGAGTGGTCGCCGCAGGCTGTTGCTTCTCACGCCAAGGTCATCGACAAGTCGTCGGCCTTCCGGATGGACCCCGACGTCCCCCTCGTCGTCGCCGAGGTCAACCCCGAGGACATGCGCAACATGCCGAAGGGCATCGCGTCGTGCCCCAACTGCACGACGATGATCCCCGTCACGGCGCTTGCACCGCTGCACCGCGCGGCGCGCATCGACCGCCTGGTCGTGTCGACGTACCAGTCGGTGTCGGGCGCGGGCCAGGCCGGCCTGCACGAGCTCGATTCGCAGTGGACGAAGCTCGACGGCCGCTCCGAGGAGCTGCGGCACTCCGGCACGCAGTCGGGATTCCTCGTGCAGGGCGAGGTCTGGGACAAGCCCATCGCGGGCAACGTCATCCCGCTCGCGGGCTCGGTGAAGGACCAGGGCTACACGTCCGAAGAATGGAAGATGGTCTACGAGTCGCGCAAGATCCTCCACGACGACGCGATCCGGTGCACGGTCACGTGCGTGCGGGTGCCCGTGTACGTCGGTCACGCGGTCAGTGCGAACGTTCGCTTTCACCGGCCGGTGACGAAGGCCGAAGTCGTGGAACTCTTGCGCGACGCGCCGGGTGTGCTCCTGGTCGACGACGGCGACGGCTATCCGACGCCGCAGGAGGCCGCGGGGATCGACCCCGTGCTCGTCGGCCGCGTTCGCGAAGATCCGTCCGAACCGGGGTCGATCGATCTGTGGATCACCGGCGACAACTTGCGCAAGGGTGCGGCGCTCAACGGTGTCCAGATGGCGGAGCTGCTGCTTTAGCAACGTCTTCGACCCGGCGCCGGAAATCCCGGCCGGCTGTCGATCTCGCGGGTTCACGATCGTCGTGGGTGTAACCGTTGAACGAAGTCCACGAGGAGGACCCATGCGATACATCTTGTTGATCTGCGCCGACGAGTCGGGTGTGCAGGCGTTGAGCCCGGCCGAGGGCGAAGCGATGATGGGCGAGTACATGAAGTTCGGCGAGGAGATGACCAAGCGCGGAGTCGTACAGGGCGGCGAGCGCCTGCATCCCACAACGGATGCGACAACCGTGCAGGTGCGCAACGGCGAGGTGCTCACCTCCGACGGTCCCTTCGCCGAGACCAAGGAGCAGATCGGCGGCTACTACGTGGTCGACGCCAAGGACCTCGACGAGGCCATCGAGATCGCGGCGAAGATCCCCGGGGCGCGGCTCGGCACGATCGAAGTGAGGCCGATCTGGGACATGTAGCCCGGTCCGCTGAGGTCGAGGCGGCCGTCGTCGCCGCCTTTCGCTCGGATTGGGGTCGCGTCGTCGCGACCCTCATCCGGGTGACCGGCGACTGGGACCTCGCGGAGGAGTGCGCGCAGGACGCATTCGCGCGGGCGTTGGAACGCTGGCCGCGCGACGGCATCCCGCGCAGCCCGGGCGCATGGCTCACCACGACCGCGCGCAACCGCGCGCTCGACCGGCTCCGGCGGGCGAAGACCGGCGCCGCGAAGCTCGAGGAGGTGGCGGTGTTCTCCGCGCCCGAACCACCCGTCGGCGGCGACGATGCCGGCGACGGAAGTGACAGCGACGAAAGTGGGGTGGAGGACGACCGGTTGCGGTTGATCTTCACGTGCTGTCACCCCGCGCTCTCGCGCGACGCGCAGGTCGCGCTGACGCTGCGTACCCTCGTCGGGCTGACGACCGCCGAGATCGCGCGCGCCTTCCTCGTTCCCGAGCCGACGATGGCCCAGCGGCTCGTACGCGCCAAGCACAAGATCCGCAACGCCGGCATTCCGTACCGGGTTCCGCCCGCGTATCTCCTGCCCGAACGGACGGGTTCGGTGCTGGCGGTCGTCTACCTCCTCTTCAACGAGGGGTACTCGGCGACGGCTGGGGCGGAGCTGGTCCGGGTCGGGCTGTGCGCGGAGGCCATCCGGCTCGCACGCACGCTCGCCGGGCTGATGCCCGACGAGCCCGAGGCGATCGGGCTGCTGGCGCTGCTGCTCCTCACCGATGCGCGCCGCGCCGCCCGGGTCGACGACGGCGGCGACCTCGTCCCGCTCGAGGAACAGGATCGAACGCGCTGGGACTCGGACGCGATCGCGGGAGGCCTCGATCTTCTCGACGGGGCGCTGCGGCGCGGCGAGCCCGGGCCGTATCAGGTGCAGGCGGCCATCGCCGCGTGCCACGCGAGCGCGCCGTTAGCGAGCGCGACCGACTGGGTCGAGATCGCCGCGCTCTACAACGAGCTCCTTCGCATGGTTCCCTCACCCGTCGTCGCGCTGAACCGAGCGGTCGCGGTCGGGATGGCGGACGGACCCGACGCGGGTCTGCGGTTGGTCGACGCGCTCGACCGATCGGGCGCGCTGACCGGCTATCACCTGTTGCCCGCAACGCGCGCCGACCTCCTCCGCAGACTCGGAAGATCGACCGAAGCTGCGACCGCGTACCGCGCGGCGCTCGCCCGAGCATCGAGTGCGACGGAAGCGGAACAGCGCTATCTCTCGCGCCGGCTCGCGCAGTGCGTCGAGCCGACCTGAGCCTCACCCCGGGCAGGGCGTCGGTTCGATCAGGTTCGCGAGTCCGCACAGATCGAGCAAGCGGTGCGCGACTCGGGACGGCGCGCGGACGGTCAGCGCGCGGTCCTGGGACTTCAGGTACGCGCGGCTGCGCACGAAGGTGCCGATCCACGCCGCGCCGATGAAATCGACGCCCGCGAGGTCGATGACCACATCGGACCCGTCCCGTTCGATCGCGTCGTCGAACGACTTGGCGAGCGAGCTCAGCGCGGCGGCGTCGAGCTCGCCGCGCAGCGCGACCACGGTGTGCGTGGCATCGCGCCCGTGGCGTTTCGAGACGGTGACTCGCGGAAGTGTTGACACGTCGGACTCGCGGGAAGCGATCGAACCCATGCGGAGACTCCCAAGCATCGGACGCAAATGAAACATGCGCTGCCGGGGTCTGGAGCAACACGCCCCGGACCTGCCCGTCTGCCGCCGAAATGCCGCCGTGGCTCGCAGAACCGGTCCTGCACGGAAAAGGGGGCTGGTGCCGTGCGAGTTCCACGTAAACATCCCCTGGACAAACTGTCAAGCGAAACGCTCGTGACGGGGGCCGAAACGGAGGATGTGTCCCCAGCGCCAGCCTGGTGGCTAGCCGGGTTGCAGTTCCAGGAGGAACTCGAGCTCGCCGGAGTCGCCGACGCTGGCCGGACCGCCGCTCGGGTTGTTGATGCCGTAGTCGGCGAAGGTGATGGTTTTGTCGCCCTGTACGGCGATCACATCGCCTGTGCGTTTCGTCGTGAGTGCAAACGTCGCGCCCTTCGTCGTGCCGTGCAGCGTCAGCTTTCCGTTCGCGGAGTAGGTCGCCTTCGCGCCGTCGGCCGGGACCGGTGCGAGATCGATCGGGCCCGTCAGCGTGAACGTGGCCGTCGGAAAATCGGCAGTGTCCATGATGCGGCCCTGGAACTGACCGTCTCGCTGACTCTGGCCGCTCTTGACCGAGGTCATGTCGACGGTGAAGGTCGCCGCGGTCACCTTGGTCCGTGCGATCGTCATCGATCCCGTCACGGCGTTCGTCTGACCGACTGCAGTGCCGCTCTGACCGAACAGGGTTTCCTTGATGCGGTACCGCACGACCGAGCCGCTTCCGACCTTCCAGGTACCGGCGAGCGGTGCGCGCTTTCCCGCCGTCCCGCTCGTCCCGCCCGTCGCTGTCGACGTGGTCACGGAGTCGACGGTCAGTCGCGGCGGCGGGTCGCTCTGGATGAAGTGGAAATAGACGAACGGGCCGCCGACGACGACCAGGAGCGCGACGACGACGATGCCGATGATCCAGCGCTTCATGGCTTTCCTTCGCGGAGAGCGGACCGTGTACGCCGAGGGTCCTCAGCGCGTCTGTGCGCGCACTGAGAGAATCACAACAATTACTTCATTGTCGTCCGGGCTACCGGAATGCGGGATCCCCGGGCGCGCCCCGGTCATTCCGGTGCATAGATCAGCAATGGCTTTGGATGCTTCTGGATCGTGAAATCGGGCCGCCCCTCGAAGATCTCGCCGTCGGCGGCGAGCAGGTTCTCGCGCTCCGGAATGTGGCAGGTCAGCGATGGGGCGAGGTCGCGCGAGTAGATCCGCGACCGGACGAGATTGCCCGTCAGCGCCGCGACGATGAGGCGCACGCGCGCCCAGGGTTCGGAGCCGTCGACGATACGCACGTCGAAGAACCCGTCGTCGAGTCGGGTACGAGTCGTCGGCGCGAACCCCGGCGGCTCGTAAGCGCAGTTGCCGACGAAGATCATCCAGATGCGACGCGTGCGATCGTCGATCGTGACCTCGAACGGGGCGTTCTCGCGCAACACGCGCACGAGCGCGACCCCGAGCGCAGCCCACTTGCCGATCGAGGCTTCGAGATGCTCGCGCGCCTCGACCAGCTTCGAATAGCTGCCGAAGCTCGCCGTGTTGACGAAGACGTGGCGGTCGATCAGCCCGACGTCGACCGCCACGAGTTGACCGCTCTTCAGCGCGCGGGCAGCGTCGTCGACCGACTCGATTCCGAGGTCGCGCGCGAAGTGGTTGAGGGTCCCACCCGGAACTACGACGAGCGGGCAGTCGTGCTCCACTGCGATGCCGGCGGCCGTGTTGACCGTGCCGTCGCCGCCGACGATCCCGAGCGCGTCCCCCCGTGCGACGGCGTCACGGAGCGCCGCCTCGATGCCGGCCGGAGAGTCGGGCACCTCGATCCGCGCCGCGGGCAGCGCGGCCTGCAACTCGTCCGTGAGCACTCTCGGTCGCCCCGAATGCGCGCCGGGATTGACCACGATCGTGAGCCCGGCGCCGTCGGCCGAGGGAGTGCCGACGACGCGGGCGAGCGCGGGGGGTACCGGACTCGCCGATGCCGGTGAAGAGTCGACGCGGGGCCAGACCCTTACCGTCGCGGCGGCGACGCCGGCGCCGATGGCGCCGCCGAGCAGGAGATCGCCCGGATAGTGCACGCCGTTGTACACGCGCGAGTAGGCGACCGCCGCCGCGAGCGCGCCGAGAGGTGCCGCCACGACCGGAAGCTCCATCGATGCCGCCGTCACGAAGGCCGCCGCGGACGCCGCGTGACCCGACGGCATCGAGGAGGACATCGGCGGGCGGCGGAGCCCTACGAATGGGAATGCTACGAGTGGTGGCCGCCGGCGCGGCAGCAACCGTTTGAGGATGCCGCTCGCGATCGCCGACGAGCCGGCGACCGCCGTCACTCCCCGGAGGGCGGCACGGCGACCGCGCCGGCCACCGAACGCGCCGAGCGCGGCGGCAATCGCGAACCAGAGCACGGAATGATCGGCCGCGGTCGAAAGGCCGGGCATCGTCGCGTCGAGTGCTCGCGAACGGCACCCGCTGATCCGCGCGAAGGCGCGTGCGTCGGCTCCGCGCAAGGATCCTTTGCGGCGCCTGACCGAACGTTGGTTCACGTGTTCCGGCTAGCGGGGACGACGCGGTCGGGGGTGCGAGGAGCGGTCTTCTCGGCCGCCTTGCACTCGCGGAACGGCTTGAAGACTGCCTCGTGATCGGCCTTCAAGAGCGCGATCGCATCCATCTCGTTTCCCCTTGTGACGCTGATTCGATCGGGTCGTGACCTACGACGCGGGTTCCGCTGGGCTGCCGGCGACCGAGGGAGTACCCGAACTCGCGCGGCCACAACCGCGGTTGTTCGGCGCCGCCGCGCAGCTACCAGCCGGCGCGTGCCAAGGCGGCGCCTGTGCTGCGCGTCGAGCCAGTGCTCAATCGAAGGTGAGATCGGTCGATGTAAGTTCGTGACGGATTCGGTCGCATCTCGATTCGCGGGCGATCTTGGGGAGCTCGCGGCGGCGTTGGCCGATCCGGCGATATTGATGGACGTGCGCGGCGATCTGCGGTGGGGAAACGTCGCCGCGGAGCAGCTGTTCGGCATCGCGCTCGCCGACGGCGTTGGCCTGAACATGCTGGAGTTCTTGCATCCCGACGACGCCGAGATCGCGCTGGTCGCGGTCGCGGCGATGCAACACAAGAAGGTCGGAACCCTGTTGGAGGTTCGGATCCGCGCGGCGGATGGCTGGCGACTCGTCGAGGTACGAGGGACGTCGTTCCGTGAGGACATTCTTCTGAGCGTGCGCGACATCACGGATCGGCGTCGCTGGGAGGTCGCGAGCGGCGAGACTGCCGAGTTCAGGGCCCTGATCCAGAACGCGGCGTCGATCATGCTCGTGCTCGAACGCGGCGGCGAGATCCGGTCGTCGTCGTCGGTGGTGACCAGACTGCTCGGCCATGACCAGGAATGGCTGGAGGGGCGGCCGCTTGCCTGCATCGTCGATCACTGCGACCGAGCCCGGCTTGCGACGGCGCTGCACGCGGCGAGCGTTCCGGGCGCATCTCCCGTGGCCGTCGATCTGAGGTTGGTTCGTCGCGCCCGGGGCAACGTTCCATTTGCCGTGACGTTCACGAGTCTCCTCGACGACCCCAGCCTCGCCGGAATCGTCGTCACCGGCCATGACATTTCGGACCGTGTCGTCGCCGAGGAAAAGCTGCGTCAGTCCAACTCACTGCTGGCCACGACCCTGGAAGCCACGACCGAAGGGATCCTCGTCGTCGACGGGTCCGGTCACATCACGACCTTCAATCGCACGTTCGCAGAGATGTGGCGGATCCCGGACGATGTCCTCGAGTCACGAGATGACGACCGGGCGCTCGCCTGCGTCACCGAGCAGCTTGTCGGTGCCGACGCGTTCCTCGCCAAGGTCCGGGAGGTATACACCGACCCGGCAACGCAGAGCCACGACATCGTGCACCTGAAGAGCGGGCGCGTCTTCGAACGTCACTCCCGCCCTCGGCGCCTCGGGGGCGAGATCGTCGGACGGGTCTGGACGTTTCAGGACATCACCGAGCACGAAGAACTCAAACAGCAGCTCGCCCATCAGGCGCTGCATGACTCACTCACGGGTCTTCCGAACAAGAGTCTGTTCCGTGATCGCGTTGATCACGCCGTCGCGCGACTGCATCGAAACCAACACCGAGTCGCAGTGCTGTTCGTCGATCTCGACGACTTCAAGAACGTCAACGACACGCTCGGCCACTGGGCCGGAGATGCGCTTCTCGTCCAACTCGGCGAACGGCTCAGGCACCAACTTCGTAGCACGGATACCGCCGCCCGGCTCGGCGGTGATGAGTTCGCCGTGCTGGTGGACGACCTCACAGACGACGACGTCGCCGTGGATGTGGCGCAGCGCGTCATCGCAGTTCTGCAAGAGCCGATCGTCATCGGCACAATCCGCCTGACACTCACCGCCAGCGTAGGGATTGCCTACGGCAGCGAACGAGCCGATACGGACGAACTACTACGCGACGCGGACATCGCGATGTACGCCGCCAAAGCCGACGGCAAGAACTGCAGTCGCGTCTTCACGACCGATATGCACGAGTCCGCGGTGGACAGGCTCAACTCGGCCTCGACTCCTACAGCGTAGAGGTCGGTGGTCGGCAGCTATACCCGCGCTCGCCGGCGGAAACGGAGTCGGCCTCTTGGGCCAATATTCGTGCTGGTCGCGGGCGATTCGACGCTTGACGCTTCTGACGGTCGCGGCCACCATGGATGGCCTGTCATTTTCGCTCCCGCGGCGTGGATACTGGAGGTCGTGTGAAAGCGAATCGGCCCCGGGTGAGACCGCTGTTTCGGGCGCTCGGATTGCTTCTGGTCGCAGCCACGGCTGTCCCGCTGGCGACGGCGCCCGTCGCGGTCGCGGCAACACCTCCCGCCACGACGTTCACCTACACGGGAACGGTCGCCGAGTACACGGTTCCTGCAGGTGTCCATTACGTCGTGATCGATACGTGGGGCGCGCAAGGCGGCGGCCTCGGCGGCCACGCGGGCGGGACGATCGCGGTGACGCCCGGCGAGGTGCTGCGCGTGCGCGTTGGTGGCTCGAACGGTTTCAACGGTGGCGGCGCGGGAGGTACGTTCGGCGGCAACGGCGGCGGCGCGACCGACGTGCGTCAGGGCGGCGACACGCTCGCCGACCGGGTTGTGGTCGGAGGTGGTGGCGGCGGCAACGGCGACAACTCGTGCTGCAGCGGCATCTTCTCCGAACCGGTCCCCGGAGACGGCGGGGGCGTCCGAGGCGGTGACGGTGGCGGCGACGTGTGCGACTGCGGGGGTCACGGTGCGACGCAGACCGCCGGCGGAGCCGGCGCGTGCGGGTCCGGGACGCTCGGGAGCGGCGCCGACGCGTGCAGTGGCGACAGTGGTGGCGGCGGTGGCGGCGGTGGCCTGTACGGCGGTGGCAGCGCCAGCGGCGTCAGAGATACTTCGCCGAGCTGTGCGCCTTTCTGCGGCGGATACGGATGGGGTGGTGGTGGCGGCTCGGGCTACGTCGCGCCATCGGCGTTCGCAGCGCGCAACGAGACAGGCGTCAACCAGGGTGACGGGCATGCCTCGATCCGACGGGCGGCAGCGCCGTCGGCACCGCAGCGCGTGTTCGCATTCCCCCTGAACGGACGCGTCCCCGTGGGATGGTCGCCGCCTACGAACAACGACCTCCCGGTCACGGGCTACACGGTCAGGGCGTATCGGGCCGGCGTGCTGCAACAGACCGCCGTCGTCGCGCCGACCGCGCGGTCGTACATGGTCACGGGCCTCACGAACGGAAAGACGTACGGGTTCACTGTCGCGGCGTCCAACGCAACCGGCACGGGAGCGGCGTCCGCGCCGCTGTCGGTTCGCGTCGGCACTCCGGTGTTCTTGCAACTCCCCACCGCGAGCCCCGGCAACGGCTCGATGACGGTGAGTTGGCACCCGCCGATCACCAACGGTTCCGACATCACGCGGTACACCCTTACGCCGTACCGTTCGGGCGTCGCCCAGACGTCGCTGGTGTTCGGTCCCGCGACGACCAGCACCGTCATCACCGGTTTGACGAACGGCGACCTGTACACATTCACGGTCAAAGCCACGAACGCGAACGGGACCGGTCCGCCATCAGATCAGTCGGTCGCGGTCAATGTCGGTGGGCCGGGACCGCCCGGCACACCGTCCGCGGCGCCTGGGAATGCGTCGGCGACCGTGTCCTGGACGGCTCCCGCGACGAACAATGGCTCGCCGGTCGTCGGCTACGTCGTGACGCCGTACGTCGGCGGCGGGGCGCGGGTACCCCGCGTGTACAACTCGACGGCGACGACCCAG
>JAODBI010000237.1 GCA_025463875.1 Actinomycetes bacterium | reverse complement strand
AGCGTCAAGGTGTCGTCGTCGGCGATCAGGGCAACGCGTACCGCCTCTTGCAGGGTCTGAATGCAGCGCGGATCACCGGCGAACTGTTGGGCCTCGGCGAGCTCGGCGAGGAGCGGGCCGCGGTCGGCCGGGTCGCGCACGTACTCGAGCGCGAGCTCGAACCACCTCACCGCGGCGGCCGGTTCGAGAATCCTCAAAGACTCACGGCCGGCGATGCCCGCATAGGCCAAGACCTTCTCCGGTGCGTCAACGCCCGATGCCGCGCTCCAGTGCGCGGCGAGCAGCGCCGGCGGCGAGTCCCGACGTTCGAGCGCGATCGCAACTCGCCGATGACCGTCCGCCCTTTGGGCGACGGAGAGATCGGCGGCGAGCGCTTGTCCGAACAGTTGGTGCGCGAATCGATACGAGTGGATGGTGCTCGGTTGCAACACGTGCGCGTCGACCGCCCGATCAACGAGGACCGCGGTCGTTCCGGGAGTCGTACCCGCGCACTCGGCGAGAAGGTCGACCGTGAAATCATGCAGGAACAACGACGCGTGCTTGAGGATCTCCGCGGTCGGGCGACCGAGCTCCGCGGTGCGCTTGCGGACCAGGTCGCGTACACGAGGCGGCGACGACCATTCGTTCACGACTCGTTCGGGCGGACCGGTACTGAGCAATTCTGCGAGCAGCAGCGCGTTGCCCCCGGTCAACTCCCCCAGACGGGCGACGAGCGCGGCTCGGGGAGCGACGCGCATACGTGTCAGCAGCTCGTCGATGTCGTGGTCGGACAACGGAGGCAGTTCGACCCGAACAACGCAGCCCGACGTCTCCAGCGCCCCCGCAATACGAGCCAGATGCGGCGACGTCCATTCGACCCGGCTGCGGAGGCTGCCGATGACCAGTACGCGTTTCGGCATCGAGAGCGAGGCGAGTTGCGCGATGACCTGCAGGACCGCGGGGCTCGCCGTGTCGAGGTCATCCACCACGACGACGACGGGTGCCTTCATCGAGAGTGCAGCGATCCACTGAGCCGCGTCGCGAAGCACCGCCTCGTCGCGCACGAGCCCCGCCATCGGTTCGCCGGCGACGAGCGCCGACGCGACCGCGTGGATCTGCGCAACATTGCTCCGCGGCATGCTCAGGTTGGAGGCGAGTGCCGTCAGCTCGCCCTCGGAGAACGACAGCGTGGCCTCGGCGATGACCCGTGCGACAGCGTGAAGTGCGGGGTTGAAGACGTCGTGGACGTGAATCGGGAGGACGATGGCGTCGCGCGCCAGCAACCGTGCGATCTGCAGGAGGAATCGCGACTTGCCCACGCCCGGCGCCCCGTCGACGAGCACGAGGCGCATGTTGCCCTCGACGGCCTCCGCGAAGGGCCTCAGAATCTCCTCGTACTGCGCATCGCGGCCGACGTACGTCAACAATTCCGACGTCCATGCCGGCAACGCGGTCATGAAACCGCAGTCGGTCGCAACCAGACCGGGATCCTGGTTCAGCACGCGTCGTTCCAGGTTCTGTATCTCGGCCGACGGGTTCAACCCGACCTCGTCGCGCAACGCCGTGCGTAGCGACTCACACGCCCGCATCGCGTCGGCCTGGCGACCGGCCCGGTACAGAGCGGCGATCTGTTGCGCGCGCAGGTGCTCACGCAACGGCTCCGTCGCGACCCACGAGTCGATGTCGACGAGGATCTCGAGATGACGACCATCCATCAGATACGCGTCGTTGCGGGCCTCGACGAGCGTCACCCGCAGTTGGTGCAGCCGGTGAGCGGCTTCCACTGAGAAGGAGAACTCTTCCAATCCTTGGAGCGCGTCGCCGTCCCACAATGAGAGTGCCCGGTCGAAGAGATCGGCCGCCCGTCCCCCCTCATTGCTCGCGAGCGCGAGCCGTCCGTCTCGCAACAGCGACTCGGCCCATAGAAGGTCGATCTCCTCGGGCCCGGCCTCGAGGCGATAGCCGGACGCGTCGGCAACGATTCGGCGACCACACGGCCCCAGGCTCGCCCGCAATCGCGAGACAACCACCTGCAATGCCGCTTCCGGATGGACCGGCATTGCGGAACCCCACACCGAGTCCACTAACGGCGAACAACCCACGACGCGGTTCGCGTCGAGGATCAAGCGTGCGAGGAGCGCACGCTGCCGGCGCGCCCCGACGACGATCAGTTCTCCGTCGTCATCAACCGCAGCGACGCGGCCGAGGATCCGAAACAGCACGTCGCAACCGTAACCCCGCCTGATTTCGCGATCCACGGGAATCGCGGTCTCATGTTCCGTACGAGTGAATATGGGCTCTATGAGTGCGGTCGTGCCTGTCCGAGAGCCTCTGACAGTGCGGTCCGGAGGTCGGTCATCGGGACGTCAGCGATGAGAGTTCGACCAGACGCGGCATCGAAGGTCATGTCAATCGTGTCCATCGTCAGTGCGGCACGCGGTTGACGGGCCACGGGTGCCAACCCGCGCAGCAGCCAACGAGGTATGTGATGCGATTTCCGGTTGGTGCCGCGAACTTCTTGCAGCATTGCGGCAAGTTCATTGAAGGTCACGTTGTCCGGACCGCCGACTTCGACCACCTGGCCGCGCCATTCCGTCCGGTCCACGGCGCGCTCGACGACCGCGGCGACATCGCGAACTGAGACGAAGTTGATCGGATTGTCACCACGTCCGAAGACCGGCGCCTTCCCGAGTATCTCGGCCCAGAGCTCGACGAACGCGGTGGCACGGATGATCGTCCACGCAGTGCCACCGCCGCGCAGATGCTGTTCCGCGGAGTGCTTGGCTCGGAACAGCTCCATCGGGCTGTCGGCCGCGGCCCCGACGATCGACATCATCACGACGTCGGCGCCCGCGTTTGCGGCGGCATCGGCGAGATTCGCATTGCCATCGCGGTCGACCGACTCCGGCGTGACGCGTCCCGGCCCCGCGAAGCCTTGTACGGCCGAAACGAGAGTGGTGACACCGTCCATCGCAGGCTCGATGGTCTGCCGGTCGCGTACGTCGCCGCGGACGATCTCGACCGAGCCTTCGTGCAGGTGCTGCGCCCGACCGGGTTCGCGAGTGAATACCCGCACATCGTGGCCACCGGCGACGAGGCGGGACACGACGATCGTTCCGAGCCGACCTGTGCCGCCCGCCACGAGAATCATTTGCGCACCACTTGTTCGCGTACGGCGGCATCCACGGCCGTCCCGGCCTCGTCGAGAGGTTCGAGATAGAAGCGCGCCCACTGCGCGACTCCGTCGCGGACGCCGAAAAGGATGACACCGCGCATGCAATGAGCACTGCCGTCGCGGCGGGTTCCGGTCATCTCCCACTCGGTCCACGCGGTGTCGCCGTCGACGGTGAGCCTGATCACCTCGGCCCGGACATCGGGAACGAACGCGAAGATCTGCTCCCAGTTCCTACGGACCTGATCGTTGCCCACGAAGCCGCGCTCCGGATGCGTCGGCGTCTCGTTCACATAGTCCTTCGCAAAGCACGCGATCAGGGCGTCGATGTCGTGGTCGTTCGTCGCGCGTACCAACCGCTCGACCAGTGCCTGAGGTCCGTCCATCTGCTCACTCCAGTTCCGTCGAATTCCGGTCCAGTCGACTAGAATCAATATCAACTATGGAGCGTCGACCTCCGGCCGTCAAGGCCAAGCGCCCGTACGACGCCCGCAACCGGCGTGAGATCGCACTGCAGAACCGCGACCGGATCGTCGTCGTGGCTCTCCGGCGATTCGTGCGCGACGGCTACGCGACGACCACGATCGCCTCCATCGCCGAGGACGCGGGCGTTTCGGCCGACACGATCTACAAGTCGTTCGGGGGCAAACCCGGACTGGTGCGCGCGATTCGC
Source organism: Actinomycetes bacterium (assembly GCA_025463875.1). Lineage (GTDB taxonomy): Bacteria > Actinomycetota > Acidimicrobiia > IMCC26256 > PALSA-610 > PALSA-610. The sequence continues at coordinate 1,565 of JAODBI010000237.1, read as the reverse complement.
GCCCAAGCTCTGCGCGGCGCCGGACCCGTCCCCGCCGAAGCGAGATCCGACGACCTCCACTCGGGCGCGCGGTCAGGCCGCGAGATCATCGAAGCGTGGGGCCGGCTGGCCGCGGAGGTGGCCCCTCGGGTCGCGCCCGTCCTGTTGCTCATCCGTTCGGCCGCCGCGACCGATCCCGAAGTCGCGACGCTGCTCGAAGAGATGGATGCCGATCGTCTGCGCCGCATGACCGACAACGCCCGCCGGTTGCGCGACGGCGGTCACCTGCGCCCGGGCATGACGGTCGCCAAGGCTGCCGACATCCTCTGGACCTACAGCGCCCCGGAGCTCTACGAGTTGATGGTGCTCCGCCGAGGTTGGTCACCCGCGCGCCACGGCCGCTTCATAGCGGAAGCCATGATCGCGGCCCTGCTCCCCCCCGAGTGAACCGCCGGCATCGCGCCGGCTACCAGCTAGATGTCGGTTCCTGTTCGGGCCCGGCGCAACGACGTCAGTCCGAGCGCAAGAAGCCCGACACCGACCGCGAACAGGCCTCCGATGAGCGATTCCCGGCCCGAGCCCGTAAAGGGCAGGTTGCCGTTCGGCGGGCTCATGGTCGTCGTTGCTTGCGGCGGAACCGTCGACCCGTGCGGGTGCACCCGTGAGGTCGTCGTCGTCGTGGATCCCTCGGGGTGCACCGGCGGCGACGTCGAAGTCGTGGTCTCGCCGGTCGTCGTGGTCGTGCTCTGCTCAGTCGTCGTCGTGCTGCTCGACGCCGTGCTGGTCGCCGTGGCGATGGTGGTCGTGGTCTTCGGTGACGACGTCGTCGTCTCGCCGGGCATGCTGGTCGAGGTGGTCGACGTGCTCTCGACCGACGTCGACGTCTCGCTTCCTATCGTGGTCGTGGTGTGCTCGGGCGTGCTCGTCGTCGACGTCGACGAGCACTTCGACAGCTCCTGACTGTCGGAAGCGCTGCCTCGCGGCGCGCCGTCGAACGTCCACGCGGCAGTCGCCTCGACCGTGTGCGTGCCGGACGCAACTGATATTGCGATGGTGTCGGAGCCCGTCTCCCCGACAAACGTGAAATCGCGTTGCGCGATCTCGACACCGTCGATCGACACCACCTCGTGCGAGGTTGCCTCGGTCATCGCGGGAAAGTCGGCGTACACGAACTCGACGGCGGGACACGTGATGTGGATCGTGCTCGTGTGAGCCGACGCGGCGGTTGCGAACAAGGACAACAGCGAGGCGGTCAGCAACATCGGAACACCGACGCCGATGCCGACGGCCGCCTGTACGCGCGACCATCGAGATCTCTTGGCGCGCATGTGCTGCTCGTAGTAAGCGTCGCCCCAGACGCGGCGCGCCAGGACTTCCAACTCGGCGAGTTCGCGCTTTCTCCGCCCCACCCTTGCCTCCTCCCCCGACTCGACGCGGCCCCTACCGGCCGCGCGCTGAACCGGTCCGGCACCGTGTCTATCGGATACCGGGAGCGAGCGGGGCTTACGAACGGATTCGCTATCCGAACGAGGGGCACGATGCGCACACTTCGTGCGAACGCGGAAGACGCGCGTGAGCGCGAGTCA
>JAODBI010000219.1 GCA_025463875.1 Actinomycetes bacterium | reverse complement strand
GGTCGAGGCTCGGGATCGGGATGACCGGGACGCGCAACGACTGCGCGAGCACCTTCGCGGTCGTGACCCCGACGCGCAGTCCCGTGAACATGCCGGGACCGATGCCGACCGCGACGGCCGAGACCTGCGCCAGCTCGACCCCGCATCGCTCGCAGCACCACGCGATTGCCGGCGCGAGCGTCTCCGCGTGACGCGGCGCGGTGGTGTCAGCAGTGCCTCCGAGCTCGACCCGACCGATGAGGCCGTGCTCGTTTGCGAGCACGACACCGACCCGGCGCGTAGCGGTGTCGAGACCGAGCAACATCATCACGCCGCTCCAAACCGCGCGAGGGCCGCGTCGAGATGCGCGCGCCGCGTGTCCCAGCTCGGCCCGTGCGCCCCGATCTCGAGCCGGCGGCGATCATCGTCGCCGTCGGTCTCGTCCAACTCGATGCGGACGTTCACCCGATCGCGGGGGAGGACGAGCGCGATCGCCTCGCCCCACTCGACGACGGTGACCCGGTCTTCGAGGAGCTCCTCGAAACCGAAGTCGTACAGCTCCTGAATGCGCTCGAGGCGGTACACGTCGACGTGCGCGACCGGCAGACGCCCGTCGTACTCTTGGACGATCGTGAACGTCGGACTGGTCACGCGTTGCTCGACGCCCAGGGCGCGCGCCAGGCCCTTGGTGAACGTCGTCTTACCGGCGCCGAGATCACCGGACAGCACGACGAGATCGCCGACGCGCAACTGCGACCCGATCGCCTCTCCGACGGCCTCGGTCTCCGCGGCGCCGTTGGTCGTCAACCTCGGCATCGTCATGCGCCGTGACTGAGGATGCGCTTCACCTTGACGAAGTCGGCGCGCGACTCGGCCAGCGCCCGACCGCCCGAGCGCAGCACCGCCGACGGATGCAGCGTCGGGATCAGCACCGCTTCGTGTCCGGCGCGGCTGAACGCGAACTCCGTTCCGCGCAGCTTCGTGATGCCGTCTTTCGTCTGCAGCAGCAGCTTGGTCGCGAAGTTGCCGAGGGTGACGATGACGCGCGGCCGGATCAGCTCGAGTTGGCGATCGAGCCACGGTGCGCACGCTTCGATCTCGTCCGGTTGGGGATCACGGTTTCCCGGCGGCCGGCACTTCACGACGTTCGCGATGTACACGTCGGCGCGCGTCAGACCGATGCCCTCGATGAGCTGGGTGAGGAGTTGGCCCGCGCGACCGACGAAGGGTTCACCGCGCAGGTCTTCCTGCTCGCCGGGACCTTCACCGACGAACATCAGGTCCGCGTCGGCACGCCCGACTCCGAACACCACCTGCGTCCGACCGGTCGCGAGCTTGCACAGCGTGCACGTCGAGGCCGCGGTCGCGACCTCGGGGAGTGTCACGCCGGCGCCGGGCGCGGGATGCGGCGACCCTGTGGTCGGCGCTGCGAGTGGGTCGGAAGTCACGGCACTCCCAGGGACGAGACGCGCATGCTACCGGTCTCGTACCGACGTGCGAATTGCCTCCGCGACCATGTCGGCGGCCGCAAGTTGGAGTCGATCGACGTTCGGCGCCCCGGCCGCAACCGCGGTCGCGGTGGCGACCGCAATCGCGAGGTCGCCGTCGAATCGCGTGTGTGCCGGCCGCAGAGCGCGAGCCATGCCGTCGTGCGCGCTCTGCGCAAGCAGCTGACACGCGACCTTGTCGAGCGCGGCGTCGGTGACGACGGCGACGAGCGTGGTGTTCGCGCGGCCCTCCTCGAAGGGTTCCGGCGTGGGAAAGCCGGGGACGTCGGCGGGTGCCGTCGATCCCGCGAGGGTGGACCCATCGGCAGCGACGACGTCGCCGAGCGCGTTGACGACCGCGAGCGCACCGACCCGAAACCCGTCGATCGTCGTGACCGCAGATCCCACGCCGCCCGCAACGGCACCGCCGCGCCCGCGCCACTTCCCGACCGTCGCGCCCGCGCCCGCGCCGACCCGACCCGACTCGAGATCGCCGTCCCGGGCCGCGGCCGCCGCGACCGCGGCCGCGTAACCGTCGTCGGGACCCGGCGGCGGACCGGATGCCTCCGGGAGGTCGAAGACGCATGCCGTCGGCACGATCGGCACCGGCCCGGTCGCGGTCGCGAACCCCTGGCCCCGTTCGGCGAGGAAACGCATGACACCGTCGGCGGCCGCCAGGCCGAACGCGGAGCCGCCCGCGAATGCGATCGCATCCACGCGTGCGACGGTCCGGACCGGATCGAGCAGGTCGATCTCGCGCGTCGCCGGTGCCCCGCCCCGTACCTCGCCCGAGCCCACCGAGCCCGCCGGGAACAACATCACCGTCACGCCCGTGCCGTCGCGGGTGAAGTGACCGACGCGGACGCCGGCGATCACGAACCGGACACTCAGCCCGTCGCCTCGTTGCGGGCGCCTTGCACCGTGCGCGCGAAGTCGACGATCAGCCGGTCGAGCTCGTCGGTCTGTTCGAGCATGAGCATGTGACCGCCGCCGTCCATCAGCTCGAGGCGCGCGCCGGGGATCAGCTTCGCCATCCGGCGGGCCTCGGCGGGCGGCGTCAGCACATCGTTGGTACCGCCGATCACCAGGGTGGGGATGCGTACGTTCGGCAGCGCGGCCGTGAGATCGAGGCCGACGAGCACGCGGGGCGCTTCGAGGCGGGTCTCGGGCGGGCACTCCCCCATCATCTTGCGCACGAGCTCGACGTGCGACGGGCGCGGGTTCTTGCCGAAGCCGACGCGGGCGGCGAGGAATCCCAGGTTCGGCGAGTCCCACAGCCACTGCGAGTCGGGGGCGCGCTTCATCAGCTTCTCGAGCCGCGCCTTCGTGCGTGTCGACTGTGACCCGAACGGTGTGTGCGCGAGTGTCGAGAGCAACACGATGCCGGCGACCCGCTCCGCCGCGATGTCGGGGAACTGGGTCACGAACGACTGCACCGCGACGCCGCCCATCGAGTGACCGACGAGGACAGCGTCGTGCAGGTCGAGCCGTTCGAGCACGGTCTTCAGGTCGCGGCCGAGGTTGTCGAGCGAGTGACCTTCCTCACCGAGCACCGACTGCCCGTGCCCTCGGTGGTCGAACGCGATCGTCCGAAAGCCCTCCTTCGGGAGCGCCTCGAGTTGATGGAACCACGTGCGCACCGAGAGCGTGACGCCGTGCGAGAGCACGATGGGCGGATCGAGCTCGTTGCCGTTCTCGACGACGTAGATCGTCCCGCGGTCGTGTGTGTCGAGCCGATGGTCGACGTACACCGGGGCTTCCAACACGCGGCGCGCGTTGCCGTCGGGTGCGCGCCGCATGCGCCGCGCCAGGAGCCGCGGCGCGCCGTACGCGATCCCCGCCAACCCTCCGAGCGCGCCCGCTGCTATCCCGGCTCGCTTCACGACGCTCATAGGTAACGCCTCGGGACGCGCGGCCCGACCCCGCAGACAACCGTGTACGCGATCGTGTCCATCTGCTCCGCCCACTCATCCGCGCCGATTCGTTCTTCGCCTTGCTTTCCCAAGAGCACCACTTCATCGCCCACGTCGACGCTCAGGTCGCCGACGTCGACCATGAGCTGGTCCATCGTCACGGTTCCCGCGATCGGTAGCCGCCGGCCCGCGATCAACACCTCGCCGCCGCGCTGAGCCAGTTCCCGGGGCACTCCGTCGGCATACCCGATCGGCACCGTCGCGACACGCGTCGCCGCCACGGTCTCGTAGCGCAGGCCATAGGACACGCGCGCGCCGGGCGGCAGCGTCTGCATGTGCGAGACGCGCGCCTTGACTGCGAGCGCGGGACTCAGCTCGACGCGCCCGGCGAGCGCAGGCGACGGTGCAAGTCCGTAGATGCCGATGCCCGCGCGCACCATGTCGTAGCGCGCTTCCGGACAGGCGATCGCGCCTGCGGTGTTGCACGCGTGCACGGTTCCGGTCGGCAAACCCTGCGCGCGGAGCGCGCCGAGCACCTCTTCGAACAGGTTGCGCTGCGCCTCGGTGTACGCGTTCTCCGGTTCGTCGGCCACTGCAAAATGCGTACAGACGCCCGCCAGCGCCAGCTCGGGACGATCGACGACATGGGCCGCGAGCCCGACCGCGTCGACGGGATCGCAGCCGACCCGATGCATGCCGGTGTCGACCTTCAGATGAACGGCGACGGGATCGCGCGCGCCGAGCGTCAGCGCCGCCTTCGCCAGCGCGTCGATACCCGTCGCGGTGTACACGACCGGAGTGAGGCGATGCGCGACGACCGTCTCCGCGGCCGCGGGCACCGGCTCCGACAGCACGAGTATCGGCGCGTCGATCCCCGCGTCGCGCAGCTGCATACCTTCTTCCACAAGCGCGACCGCGAGGCACGCCGCCCCGGCGTCGATCGCGGCCTCGCTCACGGCAACCGCGCCGTGCCCGTAACCGTCGGCCTTCACAACCGCGCACACCGCGGCCGGCGCCACGAGCGTCCGCAGCGTGCGGACGTTGGCGCGCACCGCGTCGAGGTCGACCTCGGCCCACACCGGCCGGAAGGCGTCCCTATCAGTCGTCCTCAACTCGGGTCGTCGCATCTCAGGTGGTCCGCATCTCAGGTCGTCCCCACGTCACGTGGTTCGCGCGATGAATCGGACGACGTCGGCCCGGGCGACGATGCCGACCACCTTGTTGTCGGCGTCGACGACGGGCACGCTGTTCACGCCCCGGTCGTGCATCAGCGTCGCGACGTCTTCGAGCGTGTCGTCGGGCCCGACCGTGGGTGGATCGGTCAGCATCACGTCCGCCACGGTCGCACCGGCGATCTTCTTCAGCTCCTGCTCGAGGTGCTTCATCTCGCCCGGAAATGCCATGCCGAGCCCGAGGAAATTGATGAACGTCGGCACGTGCACCCGGGCCTCGGACGCGATTAGATCGTCGTCGCGCAACATGCCGAGGAGCCGGCCGTTCTCGTCGACTACAGGGAGCGCGCCGATGTTCTTCTCCGCGAGCACGTCGGCCGCGTGCTCGACCTTCTGGTCGGGACCCAAGGTCACGACCGGCGTCGTCATCACGTCGCGAACTTTCGTCGTGCCCGGCAACTCAAGCCTCCCGGGGATCGCGTCCGGACCGGAGAATGTCAAGCGTAGGGTGCAGCGCTCCGATCAGGTCGGTTGCAGTGAGCTCGTCACCGGTTCCGGCCTCGACCGCGGCCCGGCCGTGGACGTGAGCGCCCGTCGCGGCCGCGTCGAACGGCGACGCGCCACCGGCGAGCAAGCCGCTGATCACCCCCGTCAGGACGTCGCCCGTACCCGCGGCCGCCAGCGCGGGCCCGTCGGTGCGGTTCACGACCGCGCGGCCGTCGGGATCGGCAATGACGGTGCCCGGACCCTTCAGCAGCACGATCGACTCGAGGCGCGCCGCGAGGTCGCGCGCCGCGGCCACGCGGTCGGGCCCGACGGGCGCGCCGGCCAGCCGCTCGAACTCGCCGCCGTGCGGAGTGAGGATCGCTGGTGCGAACCCGGAAGCGCGGCGCGCGTGCAACGCACCGGGATCGTGCGCGAGTGCGTTCAGGCCGTCGGCGTCGACGACTATCGGGATGGGGCACTCGGCCACGATGCGGCGCACCGCTTCCTGCGTGGCCTGGTCGCGTCCGAGTCCCGGACCGATCGCAATCCCGCGAAAGCGATCGACACCGTCGAGTACCGCGGCCGCCGCGTCGGTGTCGAGGTGGCCTTCCGACGACGCCGGCAGCGCGCGGATCACGAGCTCGCTGCCGCCGGCCCGATTGGCGGCATCGATGCCCGGAACACCGCACACGACCATGCCCGCACCGCTGCGCGCGGCCGCATGTCCGGCCAGGAGTGGCGCGCCCGTCATTCCCGGCGAACCACCGATGACGAAGACCGCGGTCGACCACTTGTGCCCGTCGGGAGTCCGGCGCGGCAGCACGAGATCGCCCACCTCGAGCACATACAACTGCGCCCGGCGCGGGACGGAGTCGACGTCGATGCCGATGTCGACGACGTGGACGCGTCCGGCACGACTGCGCCCGGGTTCGAACAACACGCCGGGCTTCAACGCGGCGAAGGTCACCGTCTGGCGCGCGCGCACGGCCGCACCGCGGGCTTCGCCGGTGAGACCGTCGATGCCCGACGGGATGTCGACGGCGAGCGTGGGGATCGAAGCCGCGGCGAACGCGCTCGCCACCTCCGCACCTTCACCGTCGAGTGCTCCGCGAAATCCCGTCCCGAACATCGCGTCGACCGCGAGGTGGGACCGGCGCAGTGCGCGGTGAAACTCGGGCTCGTCGATGCCGCCGGCCAACGCGAACTCGTCGACGCCCACGCCGCGCGCCCGCAGACGGTGCGCCGCGACCCCCCCGTCCGCACCGTTGTTGCCCTTCCCGCACACGACGACGACCCGCCGCCCGTACGCGCCGCCGAGCATGCGTAGCGCGTGGCGCGCGACAGCCGCACCGGCCCGTTCGACGAGCACCGACTCCGCAGTGCCACCCGCGATCGTCCGGCGATCGGCCTCGGCCATCTCCGCCGGGGTCAGAACGGGTTGCACGTCGGATTCAGGCTCGCCAGGAATCGGCGAGGGTGACGACCGGCTCGGTCAGGAGATCGACGAAGTCGATCGTGCCCAGCACGTCGTCGCGCATGACCGGTTCCGTCTCCGTCACCTGGTCGGCGATCGCCTGGTAACGATCGCGGTAACCCTCGAGCACCCGGCGCGCCGCGTCGCCCGGCAACCGCTCGTAGAACTGCACGTGCAAGAGGGTGAGGCCGGTGGTCTGGTTGCCCTTCACCTCGGGTACGAAGATCATCGTCCGACCATCGGCCCGACCGCGTACGACCGTAACCTCGCGTTCCGCCGCGGCGCGGTGCTTGCTTCCGCGGAGCGCGGGGTTCGCGTCGGTGCGGGACGGGATGTCGCGCGCGATGCCCCCGCGGTCGACGACGTTGATCGTCTCGCCTTCGATGTTGTACCGCGTCCAACCCTGGACCCGCTCGACCGACGGATCGAGCGCGACGAGTGTGCGCAAGGCGCGGTAGGTGAGGCTGTCGCGCGGCGCGCCCGCTTCGAGGACCTGCTTGACAATCGGCACGAGCAGCAACGTCTCATCGGAGCGCGAGATCCCCACCGTCACCGTCTTGGCCTGGTGCTTGATCGCGTCGATCGGCCGGGTGAGCTCCTCGATCGCCTTCGTGAGCGCGCCGTTCAGATCCTCGACCACCGTGCTCGGCGTGCCGACCTTCCCGAACTCGATCTGGTACGTGTCGAGCTGCTGCAGGCCGGTTGCGTACCGCAGCACCGACGCGAGCCGCACCGCGGTGGCCGCTTCCAGGCAACCGTCGTAGTTGCGCTGGCGAAGCTCGTCGAAGAACCGCGCCGCGTGCGGGGCGATTGCCGTGGCGAGCGCACCGAGCGGATCCTCGCCGTTGCGTACCGCGGCAAACGCCGTCTCGATGCAGCCCCGCGCTTCGCGCAGTGGACGGGCCGACGCGTCGATGGCCAGCGCGGCCTCGTAGCCGAACAGGTGGCCCGCCATCGTGCAGAGCACGAACGCGAGGTCGGGGTGCGCGACCGGCACGGAGATGGTGTCGACCGCGGCCGAGAACCGGTTCTCGCCGTCGTCGACGATCGCGATCGGCGCGGCCTTGTGCGCCCGGTAGATCGCGATCTCCTTCGCAACGTCGTCGGCGTTGGAGCCGTGCAATCCGGCCGCGCAGACGAGGATCAGCGGCTCGGCCGAGAGATCGATGTGCTTCTTGTCCTCAGTGACGTCACACGCGATCGACTTGTAACAGAGCTCGGAGAGCTTGATGCGCACTTCGTGCGCGGCGACCGAGTTGGAGCCGTTCCCGACCACGGCCCACGAACGCCGGCTCAACGCGTTGCGTTGCGCCGTCTCCGCGATCGAGGCGCGCCGACCGACGAGCTCCGCCATCGCGTCGGGCAGCAGGCGCAGCGCAACGAGGCGGTCGTGACGGTAGCGACGACGCTCGGCGTCGTCGTCACCGAGCTCGGCCGCGATCGCGAACGCGAGGAGGAAGCACGCCGCGACCTGCGAGTAGAACGCCTTCGTCGAGGCGACACTCATCTCGAGGTCGCGACCGTCGGACGTGAAAAGCACGCCGTCGGACTTGTCGACGAGGTCGCTCTGGCGTCGGTTGACGATCGCGATCACCTTCGCACCGCGCGCGCGGGCGAGGTCGACGGTGCGGTTCGTGTCGGTTGTGGTGCCCGACTGCGACGTCGCGACGACGAGCGTGTCGCTCATGTCGGGAGTGAGACCGAAGCCGGAAAGCTCGGTGGCGAGCGTCGCCTCCATCCGTACCGGGCTGCCGGCGATCGCGCCGTGCAGGGCTTGCACCAGGCTCTGGCCGGCGATCGCAGCCGTGCCCTGCCCGATCACGAGGACGCGCTGGATGGCGCCCGATCGCAGCGCGTCGCGAACCGTTGCGGGAAGCGTCTCGAGCGGAAGGCACACGTCGAGGAGGCCTTCGCGTTCGACGATCTTGGCGCGCAGCGTCTTACGGAACGACGCGGGCGCCTCGGTGATCTCCTTCAACAGGTAGTGCGGCGATTCGCCGCGATCGACGTCTCGCGTCGTGATCTGCGGCACGTGCAGATCGACGTCGCCGACGGGGAGGTCGCGCCCGTCGTACGAGATCCGCCGCACACCGGCCAACGTGCCGGCCTGCCGCCGGTCGAGCACCACGACCTGGCCCTGGCTCGCGGGATTCCCGGCGTCGACCATCGACTCGCCGTCGAGCCGGAGATACGTGGCGCACTCGGCGACGAGACCGTATGGCTCGCTCGCGACGACGAACGCATCCGGCGCCAGACCGACGTACAACCCCTGCCCGCTCCCGCGCTGGGCGAGCAGCAGGCAGTCGGGATCGGCGGTCGACTGGAGGGCGATCGCCACCGAACCTTCGAACGATGCGACGGTCGACCGGAACGCCTCCACGACGTCGACGCCCGTGTCGATCCGGCGGGCGACGAGCGCGGGGATGACCTTGGCGTCGGTGGTGATCTCGGCGGAAAAGTGCAGACCGTCCAGGGCCTTCAGGTCGGCGTAATTGTCGACGTCGCCGTTGAGCGCGGCGACCGTGTACGCGCGCGAGGCGTCGACGCGGCCATCGCCGTCGAGCTCCTCTTGATTGAGCGGATGGGCGTTGGCTTCGGAGATGATGCCGATGCTCGCCCAGCGCGTGTGCGCGAGGACCGACGCCTGCGCGTTCTCGGCGCGGAGCGCGAGGTGCAAGAGCTCGTCGGCGCGGATCTGAGCGCGCAGGCGCGCGGTGTTGTCGCCCAGCTCACCGATCTCGGCCGCGGTCTTGTAGACGAACGACAGGTGGCCTTCGGGGGTGCGCACCGAGCCGGCAGTGAACAACGGGTCGACACTCCGGCTCGCCACGAGACGAGCGATGGTCGGATCGTCGAGATCGAGACCGTGACCCGTCACGATCAGGTGCAGCCCGGCGGAGTCGCGGCCGCGTACCTCGAGCCGGTCGATGGCCGACAGCGTGATCTCCACCGCGTGGAACGCCTCGAGCGCGGCGCGCCCAGCCGCGCCGTCGAGCAGATCCTCGATCGCCACCGCGAGGTCGATGCGGTCCTTGCGGATCGACCAGAGCGCGTCCTTGCAGATGATCAACGCTGCGTTCAACGCCTCGATGCCCGCCCCGTCGACGATCATGGCGTCGAGTCGCGACTCGATCTCGACCAGGCATTCAGCCGCCCGGTTCGCGTGATGCAGGAGCCCGGCGCGGGCGACCGGGTTCTCGACGAGCGCCCGCACGCCTTCGCCCTCGCGCAGTGCGCGATCGACGCCGTGCAGCGTCGCCGCCGCGGCTTCGAGGGCGGCGACGGTCGGCTCTCCGGTCACCTCGAGCTGGGTCTCGGCCTGCGCCAGCGCCTCCCGCAGGGCACCGAGATCCGGGCTCACCCGGTCGCCTCGGCGACGAACCACACCCACGATGCCGCACATCCCCGGAATTCTACGGCGCGGCGGTATTTCTACGGCTGCTCGGCGTTCCCGGGCTCACCGGCCCCGAGCCGTCCCGATCCGTCGTCGCCGGAGCCGAACTCCGAGATCACCACCCGCCGTAGTCGGTCGGCCGCCGCATCGGCCACGGACTGCGCGTCCGCCTCGATCATCACCCGTACGAGCGGCTCTGTGCCGGATCCCCGCACCAGCACCCGCCCTGACTCGCCGAGCTCGGATTCGACGGCGCGCACCGCCTGCGCGAGCGCCACCGACTCGTTCACCTCGACCCGGCGCGCCACCTTCACATTCACGAGCACCTGCGGCACCCGGGTCATCTGTGCGGCGAGGCTCGACAGCGGCCGGTTCGTGCGGCGCACCAATTCGGCGATGCGCAGACCCGTCAACAAGCCGTCGCCCGTCGTCGCGTACTCCGAAAACACGATGTGACCCGACTGCTCACCACCGAGGACGAGCCCGCGCGCCTGCATGGCGGCAACGACGTGCCGATCGCCGACCGGAGTTTCGACGACGTCGATCCCACGCGAGCGCAGCGCGCGCCGCAAGCCCAGGTTCGACATGACGCTGACCGCGAGCGCGCCGTTGCGCAACGCGCCGCGCTCGTGCATGTCGATCGCGGTCATCGTCATGATCTCGTCGCCGTCGACCAACTCGCCCCGCTCGTCGACCGCGATCACGCGGTCGCCGTCGCCGTCGAGCGCGAGTCCGAGCGCAGCGCCGCGTTCCACGACAGCCCGTTGCAGCAGCCCGGGATACGTCGAGCCACAACCGTCGTTGATGTTGCGACCGTCGGGCGCGGCGTGCACGACGTGTACGCGCGCGCCCGCGTCGCGCAGCACCCGCGGGCCGACTTCGAACCCCGCGCCGTTCGCGCAGTCGAGGACGATGTCGAGACCGGCGAGGCCGTCGAGGCCATCGCCGTCGAGGGTCGACAGCAGGTGCGCGACGTAGGAGTCGGCGGCAGCCGGGTCCGCCGCGAACGCGGGTGCGGTCGGCTCGTACTCGAATGTCCGCCGATCCCAGGTCGACCCGAACTCCACCTCGAGCTCGGCTTCGATCGCGGCCTCGATCCCGTCGGCCAGCTTGCGGCCGTCGGCCCCGATGACCTTCACGCCGTTGTCGCTCCAGCGGTTGTGGCTCGCCGAGACGATCGCGGCGGGTACGCCCCGGGTGGCGGCGACGAACGCGATCGCCGGCGTGGGGAGGACACCGAGCGAGACGGCTTCGACGACCTCGGAATCGAGTCCGGCGGTCAGCGCGGCCTCGATGCGCGGCCCGGACGCCCGCGTGTCGCGCCCGACGAGAACCCGTTCGGGGGCCAACACCCGCGCAACGGCGCGACCCAACGCCACCACGAATCGGTTCGGGAGGTCGTTGTCGGCGTCGCCGCGTACGCCGTCGGTACCGAAGCGCAACACGCGTCAGCGCCGGAGCGCTACCGCTTCGAGTACTG
>JAODBI010000207.1 GCA_025463875.1 Actinomycetes bacterium | reverse complement strand
AGATCGACGACGGGCAAGACGGGGTCGTCCGAGACGACGACCACGGCCCGGCTCGAGGTCGCCGGACCAAATCCATCGGTCTCCGCGAAGATGATCTGCGGCGAGGTGAAGCCGGAGATTGCGCAGAGCGCGATCGGCGTCGACACCGTGCTGCCGCTCACTCCGAAGTGGGCGCACCACGTGTACTCGTGCGACTACGTCTACAAGGGCGGCGTCAAGATGACGCTCTCGGTCAAAGAGATGTCGAGTGTCGCCGAGACGACGGCCTACTTCGACGCGATGGGCGCACGGCTCGGCCGGGGCGCCAAGCTCGAGGGACTCGGTGAGGGCGCGTACCAGACGACCAAGGGATCAGTCGTCGTGCGCAAGGACTACCGGGTGCTTCTCGTCGACGTCTCGCATCTACCGGCGAAGTTCGGCCAACCGCCGACAGCTCCCATCGACGTCGCGATCAGCGTCGCCTCGACAATCATGAGTTGTTGGACTGGCGCGTGACGGGTGGCGCACGCGCGGGCGCGCCTCCTCGCGGTCGTCGTTGCGCTCGGCGCAACCGCGTGCGGCGGCGGTTCCTCCTCGAAACCGCAGTTGTCGAGCTTGGCCGCTCGCGGTGCGGGACTGGTGCAGGTGAAGCCCTGCCTCGTGTGTCACACGACCAACGGGGGTCCCGCGGCGGGACCGACGTTCTCCGGACTCGCGGGAAGCCGGGTCACGCTCGCCGACCGGACGACGGTGACTGCCGACGACGCGTATCTGAAGCGTTCGATCCTCGATCCGGGCGCGCAGACCGTTGCCGGCTTTCCGAAGGGTTTGATGGCGACGCTTGTCAAGCCCGCAAGCGTCACGCCTGTGCAGGCCGACGCGATCGTGGCGTACATCGACTCTCTCGCCGGCGTGAAGCCGGCAAAGTGACCCGCTAGCGAACCGTCTTCAGATGTTGCGCGACGATGGCGTCGGCAATCGCCTTGGCGATGACGTGCATGTGCGCGACGGCCAGTTCGCGCAGCCGAAGTGCTTCGCGACGATTCCCGCCGACGTCCGCCTCGATGTACGACATGAAGTCCGCGACGTGACCGTGGAGCAGACCGGTCACCGCGACGAGCGATGCTCCGCCGGCGGTGGCGGTCGTGACGAAGCTCGCGAAGTCGTTCTGGTAGTCGAGAAGCTGTCGCTGGGCGAGATCTTTCGCGCCGGCGTCGTGTGTGCGGTCGGCGTGCGCAATGTCGACGAAGAACTGGGTGTGTTGTTGCCAGAGCTGGGCGAAGGCGCGCGCACCGTCGACCCCGTAGATCACTGCGATTGCGTCGGTCAACGCCTTGGTGTTCGCGCCGAGCGCGCTGACGGCCGCCGACGGGTTGTCGTCGCCGGCGCCGACGAGGTGCATCACCGTCGCGACGAGACTCGCGTGCTCGGAGAGCAATGAGTCGAGGGTCGAGCGCAACTTCACGGCCGTGAGCACGACGGGGTGCTTCGCGTCGACGACCGGAAGATCCGATCCCGGATCGGCAGAGACGCTGAACACGGTGACCGGCGAAGCCGACGGCGCGGAGCTCGAACCGCACCCCGTGAGGCCGGCCATCGCGACCGCCGCGCTCATGATCGTGACGCCGGCGCGCCGCGTTCGTCCGCGTCCGCATTGGTTCACGATGCCGTGGCCGCTCACAGCTGCGCCGCGACTTGATGATTCGACCGGATGAACGCGATGCATTCGTCGGCCGGCAGCGGTCGGGAGAACAGGAATCCCTGGGCCTCGTCGCAACCGAGTCGGTCGAGCACCTCGAGACTTGCCTCGGTCTCGACACCCTCGGCCACGGTCACGAGCCCGAGCGTGCGCGCGAGCTCGATCGAGTAGCGCGTGATCGCGAGGTTCCCGGGAAGCTCGAGGTCGAGAATGAACGACTGGTCGATCTTCAACGTGTCGATCGGTAGCGCCGTGAGGTAGGCGATCGACGCGTAGCCCGTACCGAAGTCGTCGACGCTCAGCCGCACACCGTGCGCCGAGAGCTCCTCCAGCACTCCCTTAGCGCGCGCAGGATCGTCGAGCACGGCGGTCTCGGTGAGCTCGATCTCCAAGAGCGCGGGTTCGACTCCGTGACGCGCCAGCAGTTCGGCGACCTGATTCGGGAGGCGCGTGTCACTCGCGTAGGCCGCAGCAAGGTTCACGGCAACGGAGACACGATCTCCTTCGTCGAGCCACTCGCGGGCCTGACGCAACGCCTCGTCGAGCACGTACAGGGTCAGCGGCTTGATGAGGTGCGTCGACTCGACGACGGGCAGGAACTCGCCGGGACCGAGGAGCCCACGGGTCGGGTGCTGCCAGCGGACGAGCGCCTCGACCGCTTCGACGCGTCCGGTACGAAGGTCGACCTTGGGTTGATAGTGCAGGATGAGCTCGCGTTGTTCGATGGCACGCCGCACCTCCGACGCGAGGGCCAGCCGCTCGGTGCTGAAGAGATCGTGCACCTGGGTGTAGATCTCGATGCCGGAGCGCGAGCGCTTGGCGACGTACATGGCGACGTCGGCGTGG
>JAODBI010000179.1 GCA_025463875.1 Actinomycetes bacterium | reverse complement strand
CAGCACGAGCAACTTCTCGCCACTGCGTTCGACGACGCTCAGCATGTGTCGTTGCTCGTCGGTCACATTCTGCGCCGACTCGTCCGTGAGCATCTCGATGTAGCCGAGGACCGTGGCGAGCGGACCGCGGAGCTCCCGAGACACTTCCGAGAGGAACTCGTTCTTCGAACGGTCGAGCACGCCGAGCCGCTCCACCATCTCGCGCTGCAGCTCGAACGCCCGGGCGTGGTCGAGCGCACGTCCGATCTCGCGTGCGAACCCTTCCATCAACACGACTTCGCCCTTCGTCCACGGCCGCGCCGTGCCCTGCTCGCTCGCGACGATGGCGCCCACCACCTTCGCACCGACGATGAGTGGATACTTCAACGCCGCCCGTACCGACAGATGAGCGAAGGCCTGGCGCTGTTCCACACTGAAACGGGCGATGTCGCGCGCGTCGTCGATCACGACCGCGTGGTGATCCTCGGTCGCACCGATGAGGCTCACCAACAACTCCGCCTCGTCGAGCGGCGCGACCGTTGAGATCGGAGTGATTCCCTCCGATCGGCACCACTCCGCCGCGAGCCGGCCGTGCTCGCGTTCCAGCAGACGGATATGCACGCGGTCGACCTCGAGGGCGTCGCCGACAACCTCGACCGCCCGTTGCACCACGTGATCGCGATCGAGCGACGCATGTACGACCTCGGTCAATTCCCGCCGGACGCGCTGGTCCTTCGCCCGTTCGATCTCGACGACGCGCAGGCGGGTGAGCTCCCGCACCATCGCGTTCACCGAGTCACCGACGTATCGGATCTCGGCCGCGGCGTGGTCGAGTTGGACGCGCACGTTCAGGTCGCCGGAGGTGATCCGCGCGAGCGCGCGGTCGAGCACCTCGAGCGGTTGCATGACGGCCCGGGCGCTCCGGCGACTGAGGAGAAGCGCCAGCACGACCAGCGCGAGACCCACGAACACGAGCTCGAGCGCGAAGCCCACGCGGGCGGCCGACGAGCTGGGGACGAGGACGACCACGCTCGCCGTGGCGGCGAGGGCGAACAACGCGATGCCCGCGACGAGCTCGAAACTCCTCATGAGCGTGGTCGCGAGCAGTGGGCTCTCGGGCGTCGCGACGAGCGCCGACGCCTTGGCGCGGGCCGGCCCCCGAGGACGCGGAACCCGGACGTCGTTCACGGCCGCAACCATGGGCCGGGGTGCGTCACCGTTGCGTCACGGGCCTCGCTCCTAGCATCGGCGCATGGATCCTGTCGACCAGATCTCCGCGCACCTCACCGGCGCGGCGAGGGCGACGACGGCGCTGTTCCGATCCGGCGTGCTCCGTCCGGAGCGCCCCGACCGCCTGTGGCGCATCGCCCGGGCCGTTCGGCACTGGGGTCCGGGGCTCGCCGCGGTGTTCGCGCTGGGTGCCGAACGCCACGGTGATCGCACGGCGCTCATCGACGAACGGGGAGCGCTGACCTTCGTCGAGCTCGATCAACGGAGCGATGCGATCGCCCGTGGCCTCATCGTCCGCGGCGTCCGTGCCGGCGACACGGTCGCGGTGTTGTGCCGCAATCATCGCTACAACTTCGAGATCACAGGTGCCCTCGCCAAGCTCGGAGCCAACGCGCTGTACCTCAATACCTCCTTCGCCGCACCGCAGATCGACACGGTCCTGCACCGCGAGCAGGCGACCCTCGTCGTCCACGACGCCGAGTTCGCATCCCTTCTCGCCGGCCGCAACGAGCCTCGGATCTTCGCCTGGACCGACGACGCCGACGCGCGCCCGAACGACGCGCCCGCCACGTTGGACGACCTTGCGGCGCGGCACGCCGGCGGGCCGCAACTCCCGCGGCCGGAACACGCGGGCCGGACGATCATCCTCACGGCGGGGACCACCGGTCCGCCCAAAGGCGCCTTCGTCGCCAACGCGCCGCACGCGGGCGCGGCCATCGCGATTCTCGAACGCCTGCCGTATCGCGCCCACGAGAAGATGGTCATCGCCGCGCCGTGCTTCCACGCGTGGGGGTTCGCGAACGCGTCGACGAGCTTGTTGCTCGGCGACACCATGGTGCTCGCGCGCCAGTTCGATCCGGAGCAGACGCTGGCGTTGATCGCGGCGCACCGCGCCGAAGTCCTCGTCGCCGTTCCCGTGATGCTCCTGCGCATGCTCGAGCTACCGGCCGAAACGCGCGCCCGCTACGACACGTCGTCCCTGCGCTTCGTGCCGCTCTCGGGTTCGGCGTTGCCCGGCGATCTCGCGCTCCGCTTCATGGACGCGTTCGGCGACGTGCTCTACACCCTCTACGGCTCGACCGAGGTCGGCTCGGTGACGGTCGCGACGCCCGCCGACCTGCGCGCGGCCCCCGACACCGCCGGTCGTCCGCCGCGCGGCACCCGGATCCGACTGCTCGACGAGCACGACCACGAAGTCCCCCGCGGCTCGAACGGTCGCATCTTCGTCCGCGGTCCGCTCGAGTTCGCGGGCTACACCGACGGTGACTCGAAGGCAGTCGTCGACGGCTACATGCACACCGGCGACACCGGCCATTTCGACGATGACGGCCGCCTGTTCGTCGACGGGCGCGACGACGACATGATCGTCTCGGGGGGCGAGAACATCTTTCCGCACGAGGTGGAAGACGTCATCGCACGCCATCCCGACGTGGTGGAGGCCGCGGTCATCGGCGTACCCGACCCGGAGTTCGGAGCTCGCCTCAAGGCCTTCGTCGTGGCGCGCCCGGGTACGGCACTCGACGCCGACGCGATCCGCCGGCACGTCCGCACCCAGCTCGCCCGGTTCAAGGTCCCGCGCGACGTCGAGTTCGTCGCCGAGCTGCCGCGCAACGGAACGGGCAAAGTCGTGCGGCGCGACCTCGAGTCGCGCTGACGAGCTAGCGGGTCGTCAACAGCGTCTGGGTGTACGCCGTGAGCGTGTTGTTGTCGACGTAGACGTGCTGGGTGCCGGCGTGGATGTCGCGGAAGCACCGCTGCAGCCTGGACCCGTTTCGCAGCGCGCTCGTGCCCGCCCAGGTATACGCGAACCGGGCTGCGTCGGCCGCGACCCGCGTCGCGTACGTCGTCGCCTGCCGCATGCGTTGCTGCTGCACGAGCGAAGGCGCGCCGCCTGCCAGCGCGGTCGCCTCCGACGCGCCGAAGACGTCGAACACGTAGGCACGCGCCGAACGCAGCGCCGCGTCGTGCATCGCGAAGTCGTGCTGGAAGAGCTGCTCGTCCGCGACCGGAGTGAACGCGCCCATCCGTTGTTTGGTGGGGACCAGGTCGAGGAGCTCGTCGAGGGCCCGGGCGCCGACCCCGAGCGCGAAGCCGGCGTGGCCCGATGCCACGATGCCGAACAAGCCGATGTTGTACGTCGGGCCGCCCCGCCGGGGTGTCGCGGTCAGCAACGGGAACGAGAAGCCCTCGGCGACGAACTGGTCGTCGACCGTGTAGTCGTAGCTGCCGGTGCCGGCGAGGCCGAGCACGTCCCAGTTGCCGCGCAGCACGACCTGCTCGGGCCGGAGGAACACGACGCGCAGCGCCGGCAGGCCCGACGCGTCGTTCAGCCGCTCGCCGTCGGCGTCGACCTCCTGCGTTCCGGCACCGAACCAGGTGGCGTGACCGCAACCGGACCCGAACTGGTAGCGACCGGTGACGACGAACCCGTCGTCGGTGCCGCGGGCAGTGCCGACCGGCCCGAGCATGCCGGCGTGAATACCGAGACCGTCGGCGTTGAACATCGCCTTGGCGGCGTCGTCGCCCGTGTAGATCGCCGCGAACGCCGACGAGGTCGCGTTCGCCATCGCCGACCAACCGGTCGAACCGTCGGCGTAGGCCAGCTCTTCGAACACCGCGAGCGCATCCTCGATGCCGGCCTCCGCGCCGCCGAGCTCGCGCGGCACGAGAATCCAGAAGAGCCCCGCGGCCGCGAGCGCGTCGACGACCGTAGACGTTGTAGTGCTCTCCGTTTCCGCGCGCGCCGCTTCGCTCTCGATCAATGGTCGCAGCGCGCGGGCTTCGTCGACGAGCAGCGAAGTGTGCGCAGTCACGCCTGATGCATCTTGATGACGCTGAACATCGCGCCCTGCGGATCGGCGAGCACCGCAAAACGTCCGGGCTCGATGTCCATCGCCGGCGCGATCACCGAACCGCCGAGCTCGGTGGTCTTGGCGACCGTCGCGTCGGTGTCGGCGGTTGCGATGTAGATGCCCCACATCGGCGGGATTCCAGCCATCGGCGGATTCATGCCGCCCGCGATGCTCTCGCCGCCGAGCTTGAACTCCGTGTACGGCATGTCGCCCTCGGTCGTCGCCGCGTCCCAGCCGAACACCGCCTTGTAGAAGGCGGCGGCCGCGGGGATGTCGGGTGTGATGAGCTCACTCCAGCAGAACGTCCCCGGTTCGTTGACGAGCGACGCGCCGATGTGCCCTTTGGCCTGCCACAGCGCGATGACCGCGCCGGTCGGGTCCTGCCCGACGGCCATGCGCCCCGAGTCGTAGATGTCGAACGGCGGCATCATGACGGTGCCGCCTGCGGGACCCACCTTGGCGAGCGTCGCGTCGAGGTCGTCGACGCTGACGTACGAGTTCCAGTGCGGCGGCACGCCTTGAGCGACCTGCGCGTCGGGGAGGGGTCCGATGCCGGCGACGTTGCGAGCGCCGAGCTGCGCCATCGAATAGAAGACGCCCGGGGCATCGGGTATCGGCTGGTCGTCGTACGTCCAGCCGAACAGCGCACCGTAGAACTGCTTGCCCGCGTTCGGATCGCTGGTCTGCAGGTCGATCCAGTTGGGCGTACCCGACGCGTAGCTGGTGCGTTCCGGCATCGTGAACTCCTCTTCGGTCGTTCTCGCCGTCGCGCAATCTAGGCCTTGGCCCCACCCCCACGGTAGGGCCAAGGCGTTCTGCTCCGCGCTTACGCCGCGGCGGCCTTCGTCGTCGGCGTGGTGGTGCTCGAGGATCCCGAGGAGCCGTTCATCCCGTCACGGTCGTGACCGTGCCGGAAGCCACCGAAGCCACCGAAGCCCCCGATGCCGCCCTTCGGTCCCATCGGCAAGGAGCCGTTCACTGCGGCGGTGATCCACGTCCGCAGTTGGTTCTTGAGCTGGTCGGCCATCGCCTGCGACAAGTGGTGGTCGGTGACCATCTTGTCGATCTTCGCCGTCGCATCCGCGACGAGCGCATCGATGACCTTGTTCAGATCGACCTTCTTCGCCTTCGCGATATCGGCGACCGACTGACCCTTGGCGAGATCGGTCTTCAACTCGTCGGGCGAGATCCCGAGTGCTTTCGCGACCGGATCGAGAACGAGGCCGCCGAGCCGTCCGAGGCCACCGCGCAGCCCGGGAATGCCGGGACCACCCAATCCTTCGTGGTCGCCGAACTTGGGCCACGGCTTGTTCACGATGTCGCCGATGCGGGCCTTGTCGGCCGCGGCGATCGCATCGATCACCGTGTTGACGTCGACGTTCTGCTGCTTGGCCACGTCGGCGATGGTCGTCTTGCCGTCACTCAGCTTGTCGACCAACTGCTTGGTCGTCAGCTTGAGCGCCTTGGCGGCCGCGTCGAGCAGCCCGGACTCATCCCGTACGCCGGCGGGCTTGGTCGCGTCGGCGGCGGTGGTCGTCGCGCCCTTGGGGAAGGGTTGTGCGCCCGAGAGCGCGGGAACGCCGATCAGCGCTCCGCCCACGGCCCCGGCCGTGACCGCGGCCACGACCGTGATCCCCATTGCCACCCGACTTCGCCTCATGCTGTGTCTCCTAGGACGCCATCCGATGCGTCATCTTCGGTCAACACTCTGGGACGAACCTGGGAGCGGCGGCAAATCCGGCCAGGTCAGGCCCTCAATGAGCAACAAGGCCCCCAATCGACTCACGATCCCCCTCAGCACGGCCACAGCATTCCCACAACGTTTGGTGAGAGCATGGATGGGTGGGAGATACACGAGTCCTCGTCGTCGACGACGAGGCGAATATCACCGACCTCGTCGCCACCGCCCTGCGCTACGAAGGCTTCGACGTCGAGGTGGCCAGCACCGGCACCGACGCTCTGAAGGCCGCGGCGGCGTTCCGCCCCGACCTCGTGGTGCTCGACATCATGCTGCCCGACCGCGACGGGTTCGCCGTCGTGCAGCGCCTGCGCGCCGACGGCCATCACGTGCCGGTCGTGTTCCTGACCGCGCGCGACTCCACGGAGGAGAAGGTCAAGGGACTCACCGTCGGCGGTGATGACTACGTGACGAAGCCCTTCAGCCTCGAGGAGCTCGTCGCCCGCGTGCGAGCGGTGCTGCGGCGGACGGGCGCGGTGAACGGCGACGGGTCGGCCCGCCTGGTGTTCGCCGACCTCGAGCTCGACGACGACACCCACGAAGTCTGGCGAGGCCGGACCCGCATCGAGCTGACGCCGACCGAGTACAAGCTGCTGCGCTACATGATGCTCAACGCCCGCCGCGCGCTCTCGAAGTCGCAGATCCTCGACCACGTGTGGGAGTACGACTTCGACGGCGATGCGAATGTCGTCGAGACCTACATCAGCTACCTGCGCAAGAAGATAGACAAGCTCGGGCCGCCGCTGATCCATACGATTCGGGGCGTTGGCTATACGTTGCGGACCCCGCCCGAGAGCTGAGCACCCGTGACGCTCCGCGTCCGGCTCCTGCTCGGGCTCGTGGTTCTCTCCGCGATGGGTCTCGCGGTCGCGGGCGCGGTGACGTATCGCCAGACGCGCGCCGATCTCCTCACGCGGGTCGACCGCCAGATCAATTCGGCGGCGGAGAGGCCCGAGCTCTTCTTCCCCGAGTTCGACCACAACCCCGACCCGAAGCTCACCGGGGCGTTCCTCCCGCCCGGCACCTTGGCCCAGGTGCGCGCCGCGTCGACCGGTGACATCCTCGGCACGAAGGGCGTCCTCACCAAGGCCGACGTAACGCTTCCCAAGACGATCAAGCCCGGCTCGGCGTTCACGATCCGCGATCCGCACTACCGCGTGCGCGCGGCCCAACCGAGTCTCTACACCTTGGCCGTCGGGCAGAGCCGGGTCCCGGTTCAAGCATTCCTCATCGTCGCAATCCCGCTCGCCGACGTCGACCACACACTGCACCATCTGTTCCTCGTCGAGGTCGTCGTGGCGCTCGCGGTGCTGATCGCGCTCGCACTTCTGGCGTGGTGGGTGGTGAAGCTCGGCCTGCGCCCGCTCGGTCAGATGCAGGAGACCGCGGGCGCGATCGCGGCGGGCGATCTCTCGCGACGGGTCGAGGTCGTCGACGAGAACACCGAAGTCGGCCGGCTCGGCATCGCGCTCAACGAGATGATGCAGCAGATCGAAACCGCGTTCGCGGCCCGCGCCGCGTCGGAAGGCAGGCTGCGCCGCTTCGTCGGCGACGCGTCGCACGAGTTGCGCACACCGCTCACCTCGATCCGCGGCTACGCCGAGCTGTTCCGGCGGGGCGCGGCCGATCGTCCGGAAGACCTCGCGAAGGCGATGCGCCGGATCGAGGAAGAAGCCGATCGCATGGGTTCGCTCGTCGACGACATGTTGTTGCTCGCGCGTCTCGACCAAGGACGCCCGCTCGAACGGCGGCCGGTCGACCTCACGCGCATCACCGCCGACGCGGTCGACGACGCGCGGGCGGTGGCACCGAACCGGCCGATCGACTACTCGCCGAACGGCGCGATCCTCGTCCCCGGCGACGAAGCCCGACTGCGCCAGGTGTTGGCCAACCTGTTGCAGAACGCGAACCGTCACACGCCTCCCGGCACGCCGGTCCACGTGCGCATCGTCGACGACGAGCACGAAGCCGTGATCGAGGTCGCCGACGAAGGACCGGGAATGTCGACCGAGGAGGCGGGCCGCGTGTTCGAACGCTTCTGGCGCTCCGACCCGTCGCGCACCCGCTCGAGCGGCGGCGCCGGGCTCGGCCTCTCGATCGTGGCGGCCATCGCCGACGCGCACGGCGGCAGGGCCGAGGTGCAGAGCGCGGCCGGGCAGGGGTCGACCTTCCGGGTGCGCCTCCCGCACGTCGCGCCGATGCACGTCCCGCCGATGGACGCGGCGCAGACGGATCAAACGACGGGGGATGCGCCGACGAACGTCATGCCGACCGGAGCCGGCGTCCCGCCTCATGATCCCGGCACGATCCCCGTCACTGATCTCGAGGAGGCGAAGGCCGACGAGAGCTGACCGTCCTCTGCTCTAGAGGCGGACGACGAGCTTCCCGAGGTGTTCGCCGGAGAAGAGGCGTACCAAGGCCTCCGGCGCGCGGTCGATCCCTTCGAGCTCGTGCACCCGGGCCTTGATCCTGCCGTCGGCCAACCAACCGGCGAGTTGCCCGGCGGCCTCGGTGTAGTGATCCCAGTAGTCGAGGGTGTTGAAGCCCTCCATGCGCGCCCGCTTGCCCATGATGTAGCGCGTGTTGTGCAGCGCGGGCGCCGGACCTTCGAGGTTGTACGTCGAGATGTCGCCGCACAGCACGATGCGGGCGCGCAGCGCGAGGCGCCGCAACACGGTGTCGAGCAGCTCGCCCCCGACGTTGTCGAAGAAGACGTCGACGCCCTTCGGTGCGAGTTCCTTCAACCGGGCCGCGACGTCTTCGCGCTTGTAGTCGATGCACGCGTCGAACCCGAGGTCGTCGACGACCCACGCGCATTTCTCGGTCGACCCCGCGATGCCGATCACGCGCGCGCCCTGCAACTTCGCGATCTGACCGGCGACCGAACCGACGCTGCTCGCAGCCGCCGACACGCAGAAGATCTCGCCGGGCTGGGGCTTGGCGACCTCGAGCACGCCGACGTAGGCGGTGATACCGACGTGACCGAGCACACCGAGCACGTCCATGAGGTCGACGTCCTCCGGCACCATCGTGATCGGCGGGAAGGGGTTCGACTGCACGACGCAGTACTGCTGCCAGCCGGTGAGGTGCATGAACGCGCGACCCATCGGATACTCGTCGGGGTTGTTCGTCTCGACCACGACGCCCACGCCGTTCGAGCGGATCACCTCGCCGATCGCGACGCCGGCCATGTAGTTCCCGCGCTCGTTGATCCAGCCGCGGATCGTCGGGTCGATCCCGAGGTAACGCACCTCGAGCAGGGCTTCGCCTGCGCCGAGCTCGGGCACCGCGACCTCGGTGGCCTCGAAACAGTCTTCGGTGACCATCCCGACGGGTCGCTTCGCCAGCACTACCTGTCGGTTCGTCAAGCTCTGATTCGCGCGGGACGTCGTCACGAGCGCAGAAGCTAATAGGAGTGCGTAGCCTCCCGCCCGTGCTGCCCCTCGACCTCGCCGATCTCACGCCCGAGTGGTTCAGCTCCGCACTGCAACGAGACGTGGCGACGGTCACGATCGTCGACCGGAGCTCCGGCACCACGGGCCGCGCCCACGTCGCACTGACCGGTGATGCAAGCGTTCCCCCGACCGTGTTCGTGAAGCTGGCCCCCTTCGACGAGGGCCAACGCGTGTTCGTCGCGTCCGTCGGGATGGGCGTGGCCGAGGCGCGCTTCTACCGCGACCTTGCGCCCGAGATACCGGTACGGATCCCGGAGGTCTGGTTCGCGGCCACCGACGCCGAGAGCGACGGGTACGTGATGGTGCTCGAGGACCTCGTCGCCAGTGGATGCCGGTTTCCGCACCCGAAGGACGACGACATCGCGTGGCGGGCGCGCGACATCGTCGAACACATGGCCGCGCTGCACGCGCACTTCTGGGAGTCGCCCCGCTTCGACGACGGCGGCGATCTCGCGTGGCTCGCGCCGAAGGGCACCGGAGCCGCAGGCGGCGGCGCGACGTTCGTGAAGATGGCCGTCGAGAACCTCGGCAGTCAGCTTCCCGACGAGTTCCACCGGCTCGCCGATATCTATCTCGCGCGCAACGACGACATCGTCGCGTTGTGGAACGCGGGACCGCGCACGTTCGTGCACGGCGACCCGCACATGGGCAACCTCTTCGTCGACACACCCAACGGCAACCGGACCGGCTTCCTCGACTGGGCGATGATCGGCCGGTCCCCCGGGCTGCGCGACGTCGCGTACGTCTTGTGCAACTCGATCCCCGCCGCGGTACGCGCCGCCGACGAGCGCGACTGGGTCGACCGCTACTGCTCGCTCCTCGCCGAAGCGGGCGTCGACCTCGACCCCGGTACGGCGTGGGAGCAATACCGGTTGTTCGCCGTCTACTCGTGGGTATCGGCGACCTCCACCGCGGGCATGGGCTCGAAGTGGCAACCGCTGCACATCGGTCTCGGCGGCACGAAGCGGGCGACGGCGGCGTGCGATCAGCTCGGCTGCGTCGACCTGCTCGAGCGACTTCTCGGCTGAACCGGGCACCGTGCAGGCACGTACGCTCCTGCCATAGGGTGACCGGAGCCCAGGCATTTTCGAAAGGGGACACCAATGTCGGTGTATGACGTTCCGCTCAAGTCTCTCGACGGCACCGACGGCGTGCTCGCCGACGAAAAAGGCAAGGTCACGCTGCTCGTGAACGTGGCTTCCTTCTGTGGCCTCACCCCGCAGTACGAGGGTCTCGAGAACCTGTACGAGCGCTTCGGGCCCCAGGGTTTCGCAGTCGTCGGCGTCCCGTGCAACCAGTTCGGCGCGCAGGAGCCGGGCACGGCCGAGGAGATCAAGACGTTCTGCAGCACCAGCTACAACGTGACCTTCCCGCTCGCCGAGAAGATCGACGTCAACGGCGACTCGCGGCACCCGCTGTACCAGCAGCTGACGCCGAAGCCCGACGCCGAAGGCCACACCGGCGACATCCGCTGGAACTTCGAGAAGTTTCTGATCGGGCGCGACGGCGAAGTGATCCAGCGCTTCTCGCCGATGGTCGAGCCCGAGAACGCCGAGATCGTCGGCGCCATCGAGAAGGCGCTCGCGAACTAAGACCTCCAGCCCGACCCCGACACGACGCCGACACGATCTCGACACCATGATTCTCGACGAGTTCCGGCTCGATGGTCGCGTCGCGATCGTGACCGGTGCCGGCAAGGGCATCGGCGCCGGTTGTGCACGCGCGCTGGCCGAAGCGGGCGCCGACGTGGTGTGCGCAGCGCGCACGCAGTCCGACATCGACGCGGTCGCCGGCGACGTGCGCGCGTTGGGACGCCGCTCCCTCGCGGTCGCGACCGACGTCACCGTCACGGAGCAACTCGAAGCACTGGTGGAGCGCACCGTCACCGAGCTCGGACGTGTCGACATCCTGGTCAACAACGCGGGCGGGTCACTCCCCCGGCCGTTCATGGCGACGAGCGAGCGCTCCTTCGAGATGGCGCTGCGATTCAACGTGACGTCGGCCTTCTTGTTGAGCAAGCTCGTCGTGCCGCGCATGGTGGAGGCGGGCGCGGGCGCGATCGTGAACATCTCGTCGCGCTCGGCGAGCATGGTGCAACCGTGCTTCACCGCGTACGCCACCGCCAAAGCCGCGTTGTCGATGATGACTCGCGCCATGGCCCCCGAGCTCGCCCCGAAGATCCGCGTCAATGCGATCGAGGTCGGCGGTATCGAGACCGAGGCGCTCGCCCACGTGCTCTCCGACGCGTCGGTGCGCGCGCAGCTCGAGGGCAACACGCCGATGCAGCGTGTCGGTCTCCCCTCCGACATCGCGGCCGCGGTCGTCTATCTCTCCTCGCCCGCGTCGTCGTTCGTCACCGGCAAGATCTTCGAGGTCGACGGCGGCGTGGAGGCCCCCGCCTTCACGATCCCGTTCGAACGCTTGTAACCGCCAAGAGGCCGGCTACTTCGGCACGCCGCGGCCGGCGAGCAGCGGCAGGTCGAGGTAGGTCTTGATGCCGGGCTCGGCCGCGCACACGTAGGGAATCGCGTTCACGCAGTGCTCGGCCGGCGGGATCAACCCGATCTCGGGGTTCTCGCCGATGACGGGCGGATGCAGGCCGTGGAACGTGCACGACACCGGCGGCACCGCGTCGAACTCGACCTCGAAGCGCTGCTCGCCGAGCGTCCACGGCGGGTCGAGGTTCTCCGAACCCATGAGCCAGTTGACGCGCACCGTCATGACCGGTTCGCCGCCGACCGTCCCCTGCCACGTGAAACGCTGCGCGGCCACCGTGCCCTTCTCGATGACGCCCACGGGCGTGTCCATGTCCTTCGTGGCGACCGCCCACTCGTGCTTCGAGGTCTTCTCGGGGTCGAGGGTCCAGCCGAGCTCGGCGCAGACCATGTCGATCGACTGCATGAAGCCGTGGCCGAGGATCTCGATCATCGGGCTCTTGGCCGCGGTGTCGGGGTCCTTCCCGAACAGCATGACCTCACGCACGACCATGTCGGTCGGATAGTTGCGGATGTCGGAGAACTCTTCGGCGCGCACGTGCGTGATGTCGCGACAGAGCGCGGAGAGCATGAGGGGAAATCGCTCGGTGATCCCGCCGGGATTGATGCCGGTGCCGTGCAGCGTCGCCTTGCCCGCCAGGCACGCGGCCTGGAGCGCGGCGACACCGGGCGTGTCGCCCGGATAGATCCAGCCGACCGGCGTCACCACGTTCTTGCCCGACTCGAGCAGCTGGATGACGTCCCGGGTGCTCGCCATCACGGGCGAGTAGACGACCGCGTCGGCGTCGAGCGCGCAGATCTCGTCGAGGCTGTTGGTCGCGAGGACGCCGATCGGGCCGATGTCGCAGATCTCGCCGACGTCGCGGCCGACCTTGTCGTCGCTGTGCACCCAGCACCCCACGAGCTCGAGCTCGGGATGGGCGAGGATGCCCTTGATCGACTCTTTGCCGAGGAGTCCGGTTGCCCACTGAACGACGCGATATGTCATGCGATGATTCTGTCCGATGACGAACCCCTCGCACGACTGGCACGAGTGGCACACCGCCTACGACCAACCGCAGAGCCCCTTGTCGCGACGGCTCGCAACCGTGCAGGGCTGCATCCGCGCCGT
>JAODBI010000176.1 GCA_025463875.1 Actinomycetes bacterium | reverse complement strand
CTACCGTCGGGTCCGTGAACGTCGAGGTGGTCCGCTGGCCGGCCGATGCACAGCGTCTCGCTGAGCTTCGGGAGATGCGCATTCCGCGATTGCTCGTGGTAGCCGATGGCGATGGCGAGTTGCCGTTACCCGTCGACTGCCTCGAGGACTGGGTGACCTCCGGGGCGCCCGAGTGGGAGGTGGATGCCCGACGGCATGCCCTCGTGCTCCGCTCCGGTCAGCATGCAGTCAGGCCGCTGCTCGACGAGGACGGGTTGCTCCATCATCGCGATGCCTGGGTGTCGCTGTCGCCCGTGGAGCAGTCGCTCGCCGGTGTGCTGCTCGACCGCTTCGGCGCAGTGGTGACGCGCGAGATGCTCGCCGACCGGGCCTGGCCCGCGGGTGTGCCGACGCGCAACGCGCTCGACGTGCACGTGCTCCGTCTGCGGCGACGCATCGCGCCGGTCGGGCTCGAGATCCGTACGGTTCGCTCGCGCGGCTACCTGATGCAGTCGCGCGAGGTCGTGCTCTCGTAGCAGCCTGGGGAGCCAGCCGTTTTCGGGTCGCCCTCGAAAAAGCGGCGGTGCCGCCGGTGGTACCACTCGCGGTACCTCGGGCGCTCACACCGGCGCAACCGTCGGAATTTCGCGACGCGCCGCCCGTGCCGGATTGCGGCATCGCCACGAACATCGTGACGACGCGACCGCGGCGATCACCGCGGCTACGCCGACCGCGGCCCATTGCCGATCGTCCGCGTCGCCACGGGGGCTGACAGCGTCATGTGAGTAGCGTCGTTGTGTGCGCATCGGCATCGACAGCGGTGGAACCTTCACCGATGTCGTTGCCGCCGACGGGAGTGTCGCCAAGGTCGCCTCGACACCGGACGCTCCTGCGCGCGCGGTCGAGCGCGCCATCGCGGCCGTCGACGCGCCGGAGCCGGTCGACGTGCTCGCGCACGGCACGACGGTGGCGACGAACGCGTTGCTCGAGCGGCGGGGTGCGCGCGTCGCGCTGATCGCGACGCGCGGGTTTGTCGACGAGATCGAGATCGCGCGGCAGGTGCGACCGTCGCTCTATGACCCGTTCGTCGACCGGCCCGTGCCGCTCGTTCCCCGCGGGTTGCGGTTCGAGGTATCGGGCCGACTCGACGCGCGCGGCCGCGAGATCGAGGCTTTCGACGGGCTACTTCCGGATATCGTCGGCGCGGTCGACGCGATCGCGGTCTGTCTGCTGCACTCCGATCTCGATCCGCGCCACGAACGCGACGTCGCGGACGCGCTGCGAAGAACACGAACCGAGCTCGTGGTCTGTTCGCACGAAGTCAGCCCGGAGTTCCGCGAATACGAACGCATGGTGACCACCGTCGTGGAGGCGTTCCTGGAACCGGTGTGCTCTCCCTATCTGATGCAGCTGACCGCGTTCGCGCCCGAAGCATTGGTGATGACTTCGGCGGGAGGACTCGTTCCCGTCGCCACGGGCGCTCGCTTGGCGGCTTCGCTGCTGCTGTCGGGTCCGGCGGGTGGCGTGCGCGCCGCGGCCGAGATCGCGGCCGCCTGCGGATTCGCCGACGCGGTCAGCTTCGACATGGGCGGTACCAGCACCGACGTGTGCCTCATCCGCGGGCGAACTCCGGAACCGACCTCGGAGCGCGTCGTCGCGGGCTTTCCGATCCGGCTTCCCGCGCTCGACGTCCACACCGTCGGTGCCGGGGGCGGATCGATCGCGCGGCTCGACGCCGGGGGCGCGTTGGTCGTCGGTCCGCGGAGTGCCGGCGCGGTGCCCGGGCCCGCGTGCTACGGGCGTGGTGGCGAAGAACCGACGGTGACCGACGCCGATCTCGTGCTGGGCCGGATCCCGGCCGACTCCGCATTTCCCGACCTCGGCCGGCTCGACGTGGACGCGGCTCGCCGCGCGCTCGAGCGGGCCTGCGTCACCGCGGAAGGAGTGGTGCGCGTGGTCGACGCCGCGATGGAGCGGGCGGTGCGGGTGGTCACCGTCGAGCGCGGCATCGACGCCCGGGATCTTGCACTGGTCGCGTTCGGCGGTGCCGGACCGTTGCACGCGTGCGCGATCGCCGATGCGCTCGGCATGCGCGCGGTGATCATCCCGCCGCGCGCGGGCGTGTGCTCGGCGGCGGGGTTGCTCTGCGCGCCGAAGGCGCGGGAGATCGTCACGAGCTTCACCGGTGGATCGCTCGCGGAGGCGCTCGCCGCGGTCGAGCGGGAGGCGCGTGCGGTCGTGGGCGCGCACGCCACGGTCGAGACCGCGGTCGACTGCCGTTACGTCGGCCAGAGTCACGAGCTCACGGTTCCGACACCCGACGACTTTCCGGCCGAGCACGAGCGCCGCAACGGTCATGTGCGGCCCGGTGCACCGGTCGAGGTGGTCGCGGTGCGGGCGCGGGCATCGATCGCCGCGCCGTTGCGGATCGGCGACCTTCCCGACGTCGAACGGTCGCCCGTCGTCGGTCCGGCCGTCGTCGCCGAGCCCGACTGCACGGTGTGGATCCCCGACGGATGGCACGCCGAACCGCGTGAGCTCGGCGCGTGGATCGTTCAACGAGCGAGCTGATGACCGTGGACCCCGCGACGCTGCAGGTGTGGATCTCACGGCTCTCGGGCGTGGCCGACGAGATGGGCGCCGTGCTCCGCCGCGCCGCGTACAGCCCCAACATCAAGGAACGCGCCGACTGTTCGTGCGCGCTGTTCGCGCCCGACGGGACCCTGCTCGCCCAGGCCGAGCACATCCCCGTACATCTCGGCTCGATGCCCGCCGCGGTGCGCGCCGCGATCGACGAGTGCGGCGCCGCACTCGGGCCCGGCGAGCAGATCGTCGTCAACGATCCGTTCGCGGGTGGAACCCATCTCAACGACATCACGTTCGTCGCGCCCGCGCACGCCGACGACGGGACGCTGCTCGGGTGGGCGGCGAACCGCGCGCACCACGCCGACATCGGCGGGATGGCTCCGGGATCGCTGCCCCCGGACGCGACGGAGATCTTCCAGGAGGGCTTGCGGATCCCACCGGTCCGCTGGACGCCGGAGGTCGAAGCGTTGGTCGTCGCGTCGTCGCGCACGCCCGAAGAGCGGCGCGGTGACCTCGACGCGCAGGTCGGCGCCAACCGGCTCGGCGTCGCGCGACTCCGGGAGCTCGGCGCCGGGCCCGACGTGTTCGCCGAGATCGTCGACTACGGCGAACGGCGCGTGCGGACCGCGATCGCCGGGCTTCCCGACGGTGAGTACTCCTTCGATGACGTGCTCGACTCGACCGGCGGCCCCGGTGAGCCGTTCCCCGCGCGCATCCGCGTGAAGGTCACGGTGCACGACGACACGATCACGTTCGACTTCGCCGGAACCGACGCGCAGCGCGCGGGCTCGGTGAACGCAGTCGAGGCCGTGACGGTGAGCGCGGTCGCCTTCGCACTGCGGTCCGTCGTCGATCCGGATCTGCCGGCGAACGGTGGCGTGCTCCGGGCCGTGCGCGTCATGGCGGCGCCCGGCTCCCTCGTCGCGGCGCGCATGCCCGTCGCGGTCGGTGCCGGCAACGTCGAAGTGAGTCAACGCGTCGCCGACGTCTGTCTCGGCGCCCTCGCGCAGGCTGTGCCCGAGCGGGTCGGCGGCGCGTCGCAGGGAACAATGAACAACGTGCTGATCGGCGGCGACGGGTGGGTGTACTACGAGACGGTCGGCGGCGGGCAGGGCGGAAGACCGAACGGGCGTCCGGGGATGAACGGTGTGCACACCGCGATGACCAACACCCGCGACACGCCGGTCGAGGCGTTCGAACGCGCGTATCCGATGCGCGTCCGGCGCTACGCGCTCCGGACCGGAAGCGGCGGAGCAGGCGCGGCCGCCGGCGGCGAGGGGATCGTGCGCGAGATCGAGGTGCTCGAGGACGCAACGCTCTCGCTGATCACCGAGCGGCGCGTGACTCCGCCCTGGGGTGTCGCGGGCGGTGAGCCCGGCGCGGTCGGTGAGAACTGGTTGCTGCGCGGGGGCGACGCGACCCGGGCCGAGCGTCTCGCCGACAAATGCACGACCGCAATGTGCGCCGGTGACGTGCTCCGTGTCGTGACCCCGGGCGGCGGGGGCTGGGGTCGGCCACCGGCGGCTGCCGGTTAGTCGTCAGTCGGGGAGTCGGACGCCCACGACCGTGACGGACATCTCGCGCTTCGGGCCCTGGTAGGTGACCGTGTCACCCGGTTTCTTGCCGAGGATCGCCATCCCGATCGGAGAGTTCGTCGACAACACGTCGTACTTCTCGTTGCGTTCTTCGATCGAACCGACCAGATACGTGAGAAGGTCGTCGTCGTCCTTGTACCGGAGGTCGACAACGGTTCCGGCTTCGACGACGTCACCGGCGGTGCTCGAATCGATCACGACTGCATTCGCCAACATCTGCTCGAGCTGACGCACGCGGGCCTCGTTGATGCCCTGCTCGTTCTTCGCGGCGTCGTAGTCGGCGTTTTCCTTGATGTCGCCGTGCTCACGGGCTCGCTCGATCGCAAGGGAGAGCTCGCGCCGACGCGACGTTGTGCGTTCTTCCAATTCCGCCACGAGCCGTGCGTGGGCCTGGGGCGAAAGGTGGGGCTCGGCCATGGACGGGCAGGGTACTTCGGAGGTCGGCCGGATCCGTCGAGGATCGACACTTTTCGCACCACCGTGATCACGAGGCCGGTGCCGGTGGTTTGATGTGGTTTGACATCATTGTGATCTGCTGCGACCATGGGAACCTCATGTTCGTGCACTTCTCGGTCGTCGTCATTCGATAAGCGAACGCCGTCCCGGCGTTCGCTCCAACCGTCCACGCCAGCGTGGGCGGTTTTTTCGTGACCGAGCCCCTTTCGGAAAGGACGCACCGTGGCCCATCGGGTCGGGATCATCGGCGGAGACGGCATCGGACCCGAGGTCATCGGTGAAGCCTTGAAAGTCGTGCGGGCCGCGGGCGTCGACCTCGACACCGTCGACTACGACCTCGGCGGCCGGCGTTACCTCGCGACGGGCGACGTGTTACCCGATTCCGTGCTCGACGAGCTGCGCGGCTTCGACGCCATCATGCTCGGCGCGGTCGGCACGCCGGAGGTACCGCCGGGCGTGCTGGAACGCGGTCTGTTGTTGAAGATGCGTTTCGCGCTCGATCTCTACGTGAACCTGCGCCCCTTCAAAGCGGGGCCCGGCCGGCACAACGACGGCGTCGACTTCCTCGTCGTGCGGGAGAACACCGAGGGCACGTACGCGGGCGAGGGCGGCTTCCTGCGCCAGGGCACGCCCTACGAGATTGCGACGCAGGGCTCCGTGAACACACGCATGGGCGTCGAGCGTTGCATCCGGTTCGCGTTCGACCTCGCTCGTTCTCGCGATCCGAAGCATCTGACCCTCGTGCACAAGACCAACGTCCTCACGTTCGCCGGCGACCTCTGGCAGCGGACGTTCGACGAGGTGGCCCGCGACTTCACCGACGTTTCCACCGCGTACAACCACGTCGACGCCGCGTGCATCTACTTCGTGCAGAACCCCGAGCGCTACGACGTGATCGTCACCGACAACCTCTTCGGCGACATCCTCACCGACCTCGGGGGCGCCATCGCGGGCGGGATCGAGCGGGCCGCCTCGGCCAACCTCAACCCGGCGCGCACCGGCCCGTCGCTGTTCGAGCCCGTCCACGGCTCGGCCCCCGACATCGCCGGGACCGGCCGGGCCGACCCCCGGGCGGCCGTGATCTCGGCCGCGATGATGTGCGATTTCCT